>DASTYL010000093.1:0-23833 GCA_035764975.1 Gemmatimonadaceae bacterium
ATCGTGCTCTACGCGGGGGTCCTCTCGGGGCTCACGACAACAGCAGGTACCTGGTAGGGCGCAACAGTGGGCCGGATGTCGGTCCCCGTACCAAGTACGGAGTACCCGGTACTCGCTGTTGCAGTACGGCCAGTCTACGCCGCCACGACCTGCCGCAATGAGTTCCTGAGGCTCGTCACCCTCGTCGCGAGCGGCCCGGGCGTCTCCAGCGCGGCGGTGACTCGGCGCACCGCGTGCAGCACGGTCGAGTGATCGCGCCCGCCGAACTGCTTCCCGATCTCGGCGAGCGTGAGATCCAGGAGATCGCGCGCGAGGAACATCGCGACCTGACGGGCCTCCGCGCCCTTGCGTGACGGGCCGCGCAGGGCCTCCGGCGTCGTCCGCCACGCGGCAGCGACGGCATCGACGATGGCCGTCATCGCGGCGGTCGTGGGGTCGGCGGCCGGACCTTCTGCCGTCGTCCCCGAGCCGAGGAGCCGGCGCGCCGCGTCCGCGTTCACGCCGCCGCGCAGGCGCGCGTACGCGATGAGCCGCGTGAGCGCCCCCTCCAGCGCGCGCACGTTGGAGCGCACGTGCGTCGCGATGAGCTCGAGGATCTGCGGCGCGATCTCACCGGCGGCCGGTTCGGCCCCGAATCGCGACTCGCGCAGCGCCTCGAGGATCGCGAGCCGATGCTCCCACGACGGCTCCGTCAGCACCGCGACGCGTCCCAGCGCGAAGCTGCGCGCGAGCGCCGCGTCGCCGCCGACGTGCGTCGGCGGCCGGTCGCTCGTGAGCATCACCTGGGCGCCCCGCATGACGAGCGCCCGGAAGACGGCCGCGAACTCCGCCTGCACGTCCGGACGCGAGGCGATCGCATGGACGTCGTCGATCAGCAGCGTATCGACGTCGTCGAACGTGGTGCGGAAGGCCTCCAGCTCGCCGATCGAGAGGGCCTCGACGCACGCCCGCACGAATTCGTCGGCCGTCTGGTACAGGACCTTCGTCCCCGCCCGCCGGGCCATGAGGTCATGCGCAACGGCCTGCATCAGGTGCGTCTTTCCCAGCCCCGTGGCCCCGTGCAGGAAGAACGGGTTGTACGCCGTTCCCGGCTGCGCCGCGACCGCCATCGCCGACGCCGCCGCAAGATCGTTGGAGGCGCCGATGACGAAGTGTTCGAAGGTATAGCGGGGGCTGAGCGTGGCCATCGTCTGCAATCGACGCGATTCCGCGGATTTCCGCAACGGCGCGCCCTGGGTCGACCGGACTCGATCCCGGCAATCCGCCCCTGAGCGAGACCCCAAGCCGGTGGCTCGCAACGACTTCCATCCCGGTGGCATGTGCACACCGGAATGTGGAACACTGGTGGATAGCACATCGCTTGCCTTCCACACCAGTCCACATGCCGCGCGCCCACAGGCGGCACCCCCCGCGAAGAGGCGAGAGCAATGGCCGCGATCTGGAAAGGTGCACTGAGCTTCGGACTGATCCATATCCCCGTCCACCTCCACTCGGCGGTCCGGGCCAAGGAGGGGCTGTCCTTCCGCATGCTCCACAAGAAGGACAACACGCCCATCAAGTACCAGCGCGTGTGCCCCAAGGACAAGCAGGAGGTCCCCTGGGCGGACATCGTGAAGGGCTACGAGGTCTCCAAGGGGCAGTTCGTGGTGCTCGACAAGGAGGATTTCGACAAGGCCGCGGTGGCCACGTCGAAGCGGGTGGACGTGCTGGATTTCGTGCGCGCCGACGAGGTGGATCCGCGGTACTTCGAGACCCCCTACTACCTCGTCCCGCAGGCGGGGGGCGAGAAGCCCTACGCGCTCTTCCGCGAGGCCCTCTCCCGGACGGGCACGCTTGGCATCGGCAAGCTGACGCTGCGCCAGAAGCAGCACCTGGTGGCGGTGCAGGCGTCGGGTGAAGCGCTGGTGCTGCACCTGATGCGGTTCGCCGCGGAGCTCGTGGACGTGGACGAGTTCAACTTCCCGAGCGCGAAGAAGGAGCCGCTGCGCCCGCAGGAGATCGCGATGGCCGAGCAGCTCGTCGCCAACCTCTCCGAGTCGTTCGACCCGGGAAAGTACACGGACGAGTACACGCGCAACCTGCGCGACATCATCAAGGCCAAGTCGAAGGGCAAGAAGGTCGAGGTGGAAGAGATCGAGGAGGAAGCCGAGACGGGCGTCATCGATCTCATGGCGCGGCTGCAGGAGAGCCTCGATCGCGCGGATCAGCTCAAGCGCACCGGCACGGACCGCGACCCGAGACCGAAGGCGGGCGGCACCGCCACGACGAAGCGCGCGAAGAAGACGGCGACGAAGCGCACGGCGACGAAGCGGACGCGCCGGACGCGGGCGGCGTAGGCCGATGGCGCGCGCCTCGCTGCCCTCGGCCTTCCAACCGATGCTCGCAACCCCGGGCACCACGTTGCCGCGGGGGGCGCAGTGGACCTACGAGCCGAAGTGGGACGGGGTCCGCATCATCGCGACGGTGGACGAGCGCCGCGCGCGCCTCTGGACCCGGAACGGCAATGAGAAGTCGGCGCAGTTCCCCGAAGTCGCCGACGCGCTGGTCGCGATCGCGGCGGAACGCGGTCCCGTGGTGCTCGACGGCGAGATCGTCGCCGTGAACGAATCGGACGAGGCACTGCGCTTCGGCGCGCTGCAGGGGCGCATCCACGCGACCCGCGGCGTGCCGGCCGGGCGTGCGGTGTACGTCGCCTTCGACTGCCTTGCCGTCGGCGACGAGACGCTGGTCTACGAGCCGTGGACGGTGCGACGCGCTGCCCTCGAGGATTATCTCGCCGGCATCGCGGATTCCTCGGGCGCCGGCTCCCGGCAGCGACGTGGCCGCCGGACGACCGGGGTGCTGCTCGGCGAGACATCGCGCACTCCGACCAGGCTGCTGCAGCGGGCTCGCGCGGGCGGATGGGAGGGGCTCATCGCGAAGTCGGTGGAGTCGCCGTATTACGGCGGCCTGCGCTCCCCCGCGTGGGTGAAGCACAAGCTCGAGCTGCGGCAGGAGTTCGTCGTCGGGGGATACACGGCGCCGGAGGGGAGCCGGACGCACCTCGGCGCGCTGCTGGTGGGGTACTACGAATCGGGTGCGCTCCGGTTTGCCGGTGCGGTCGGCACCGGGTTCACGCGCGCGACGCTCGCGGCATTGGCGCGGCAGCTCGAGCCGCTGCGCCGCGAGGAATGTCCCTTCGAGCCGCCACCCGCCGTGCGCGGTGCAACCTGGGTGCGGCCCGCGCTCGTCGTGGAGGTCCGCTACAACGAGATGACGGATGCGGGCAAGCTGCGGCAGCCCGTGTTCCTTGGCGTGCGGGACGACAAGCGCGCCGCCGATGTGACGCTCGAAGTGCCTGCAGCGAGGAGCCGGCGCAGTGCGTGACGGCAACTCGCGGGCGCCCCGTGTTCCCGGTTCGCGCGGGCGCCCAGTTCCTGTCCGCGACGCCCTGTCGCCTCGCCGGCGCCGGTCCGGCACGCGCACGGGTGTTGGGCCGCCCGGTTCCGTCCCGGCGTCCGGCGATGCACAGGTCGTCGTGGACGGTCGTACGCTTCGCCTCACCAATCTCGACAAGGTCTACTGGCCGAAGATCGGCGCGACGAAGGGCGACCTGATCACCTATTACGCGCTCGTGGCGGACGTGATGGTCCCGCACCTCGCGGGGCGGGGCTGCGTGCTGCGCCGATTTCCCGACGGCGTCGAGGGCGAAGCCTTCTACGTGCAGCGGCTGCCGAAGCACGCGCCGGACTGGATCCGCACCTGCGACGTGCCGCGCTCGAGCGGGAAGGTGCTCCACCAGATCGACATCGCGGACCGCCCCACGCTGCTCTGGGTCGCGAACCTCGGGGCGATCGACGTGCATCCGCAGTATGCGCGCGCGGATCGCCCCGGGGAGCCCGACGTGATGCACTTCGACCTGGATCCCACGCCGGGGACCTCGTTCGCCAGGGTGTGCGAAGGCGCGCTCGCGGTAAAGGCGGTGCTCGACGCGCTGCAGCTGCCGGGTGTCGTCAAGACGTCGGGCAGCGAGGGGCTGCACGTCTACGTTCCCATCGCGCGCGGCCCCTCGCAGAAGGACGTATGGCGCGTCGCACGCGACATCGCGCGCGTGCTCGGCAAGCGGCATCCGACGCTGTTCACGCTCGTGTATCGCGTCGCCGATCGCCCGCGCAATCGCGTCCTGCTCGACTTCAACCAGAACGCCGAAGGCAAGACGCTGGCGGCCCCGTACGCCGTGCGACCGACGAGCCGGGCGACGGTGTCGGCGCCGCTGCGCTGGGACGAGGTCGAGGATGGCGTCCGCGCCGAGTGGTTCCGCATGGACACGATGCCGGCGCGCGTGGCGGAGGTGGGCGATCTCTGGGCGCCGGTGGCCGCGGCCGAGGGCCGCGCCGACATCAGCGGCCTGGTGGCTGCCGCGGATCCCGGCGACCGGTGACGGAGCGGCGCGCATGAGCGAGCATCCTCATGACGAACGCCGTGATGCCGCGCGCCTGCTCGCCGCCGTGGAGCGGTTGTACGATGCCGTCGTCAGCCGCGACGCGGCGGTCGTGCATGCGCTCATCGACTCCGCGATGGCGACGCGCATCCCGCGCGAAGTACGCGAGGAGGCGCTGGCGATCACCGCGCTGCCCGCCGGCAGTGCCCGCGTGCCGATGGCGTTGCTGCGGTATCACCATCGGCTCACGCAGCTCGCCGGGCCTGACGACCGGGATGCGGCGTTCCTGGCGGAGCGCGATGCGGACGCCCGTGAGGGACGCCGTGACGGCGTGGACCTCGTGGCCGATGCGGCTCCCGAGCCCGATCCGGCGCAAATGGAGATCCCGTTCGTCCGGGACCGCAATCCGTGGCGGTCCGTGAATGCACAACGGGGCAGCCGTGGTGGGCCGCCCCGGGATCGCGTCTGACGTATCAGGTGGGTCCGCGCCGCCGGAAATCGGCGCGGGGCACTGCAGGTTCAGGGGGGCGGACCGGAGTCGTTCGGTCGACCGCAGTCTCCGGGGGTAAGGCCGGGACGTCCCTCTGATCCCGCGGGCGCGGCGGCGGCTAGTTGGCCCCGCCCAGGAAGGCCGGCAGCACGGCGGCCGCCTTGACCAGCGCGCGCAGCGAGTCGGGCAGCGTGATGGCGCCGGCCGTGTCAGCGGCGAGCACCAGCGACAGTGCCGTCGCCTGCTCCGACAGCGCCTCGAGGATCGACGTCGCATCCGAGCAGGAAAGCCCCTGCAGGGCGCCCCCGACCGCACTCAGGCCCGCCGCGGGATCCGTCTCCAGCGCCACAGCGATATCGGGCGAGAACCCCCGGCCGAAGAGCCCCGCCGACGGCACTCCGATGAAGTCACCGGGGGCGGAAACGGGCGCGCTGAGGGCGAGCGAAGCGGGCATCGGCGGGAGAGGGAGAAACGGTGGTCGGAGGCGGGGCGCGGACGTCGTCGTCCAGCGGGGCGGGTAGTATAACGTCGCAGTCAGGCGGCGCAACGGAGGGGGATAAGTGCCGATGCTGCACGCGAATCCGCCCCTCGGAGTATTGCCAATATCACAAACGCAGCCCATTCTTTCAGCGAACACACGCGTGCGACATCCGTCGCATCAGATTCCCGAGCGAGGTGCGAGGCACAATGACGCCTACCGACGCACTCGAGGAGCATTGGGCTGTACGCGCGATCGAACCCGCGCGTCATCGCCTCGCGCTCTCGACCGCACGCCGTCTGCTCGACGAGACCGGTGCCGCTGATGCGCGTCCGCTCACACCGCCGGAACACTCGGCGCTGTCGGATGTGGCGACGGCGTACGACGTCGCGGTGCAGGAGCTCGTGTTGCGCGAGACGGCATCCGCGCCATTGCTCGCGCTCGCACAACAGCTTCGCGCCAGCGCGCGCACAGCATTGCTGCTGCGGCTCGCATTGCGACGTGCCAGCAGGTCCGAGACGCCAACCGCCGTCGACGCCTTGCATCGCAGTGCGCTCGCCGTCGTCGCGGAACAGCCCGAACATGTGGAACGTGATGTCGCGCCGAACGTGCCCGATGATGGTGGCGACACGCTGGCGCTGATCCGTGCGCGTGCTGCCGCCGTGTGGTGCGGATTGCTCGCCCCGGACGTCCGCGGGCGCATGTCGCGGCTGGTCGCCGAGATCGCCGCGCTGCGCGAGACGCTCACGGGCATCCCCGTGCGCCGCCCCGCTGGAGAGACGCCCTCCGAGCGGGAGGCGCGCGCGCGCAATGCGTTCGGGCGCCAGGCCGTCGCGGCCGTCGTCGATGCGGCCGCGGAGCTTGCATCGTACCTGCGGCACGGCGAACACGTCGATGCGGTGCCCCGGCTCGCGCGCCATCTCCGCACCGCGCGGATGAGCGCCCCGGGCGATCCGGCGCTGCGCATCGCGCTCGCGTGGCTGGTGCTGGCGGCGACCGTCACCGCGAACGAACAGACGCGCCAGCTCTCGCTGCTCGACGCGGCGCACTAACCGGTCGCGCGCCGCGCTCGCGATCACAAACGGCTGCGTGCCTGCGTCAGGGCGCGCCCCGGGCGACGCGCACGCATGGCGTGCGCGAAAGACACTCGCGGATTGCATGAGGGATCAGCGCGTCGCGTCGTTCCGACGATGCCGAACCATGACGGCGGTCGTGCGGCGGATCGCCGGGCCGTCGATGGATGGCTTGATCGTGCTGCGGCGGAGAATCATGCGCGTCGCCAGGGGCTGACGCCGCGCGCCCCGGTGGGGTGACGCGATGGTGACCGGCGGAACGCCATCCTGCGCCGGCGTGCTCGCACTCGACTGTGGGGCGGGCGGTTCCGGGTCTCGCCCATCCCCCACAGCCGGTGGAGTATCAACAAGCACGAACCACTGCTCGAACCGACGGTCCGCGCCGCTGGGGTACTGCAGTCTCGCGAAATATCGCTCGCCGTCGAGCGCCCAGAAACCGGCCCATTCGGCGTCCTGGCGCGGATGGCACAGGGCGGAGAGCGGCGCGGGACGAAGCACTTCCTGGGGTTCGACACAGGCGGCGAGACGCATGGCGAGCTGCTCCGGCGGCGAAGGGCGGTGCGTTGTGGCAGGCTGGTCGTCGGCGGGACCGCAACGAACCGGTGATGACGACCACAGAGGTACGCCGAGGAAGCTATGGCCGCCGTCCGGATGGGACAAGAGACAAAAGTGCCGTAAGTTGTTGTGGTTATTGTGGATACGCGTTGTGGGAAAGTGCGGGACGCATGACGCTAAGTGGCCAATGCGGCGGGGGTTTGGGCGTTTTGCGGCCATGTGGAAAACACTTGGCGGCAAACGGGTGCAGCGTTCCGCTACAGCCCCACCCGCAGCGATACGCGTCCGCTGCCATATCGCCACCGTCCCTCCGGCAGCGCGAACGACGGCATCTCGGCGCCGACACGCGCGTCGTACATCTCCGCCTCGAGACCCAGCGACACGCGCGGCGTGAGCGGCTTCACGAGCTGCGCCCATGCACGGACCGCCGGCGACCAGTCGCTCGGGAACGCCGTCCACGCGGCGACCTGCTGCATCCCTGCACCGGCGTCGAGCGCCAGCGAGGCGTCGCCGATCTCCCGCTCCGTATAGCCTGTGAGCTCCATCGTTCGCACGTAACGCGGCGCGAAGTACGCGAGCGCCGTCGGCCCACCATACGAAAGCTCCTGGCCGCGAAGCGACAGCTCGTACGTCGCTGGCGCGATTGCAATCGCGCCGCCGACGAGGCGACGCTCGTTGCGTTCATCGACATTGCCGACCTGGCCCGCGCGACCGAACGCCCGCAGGTGCAGCGGTCCGACGACACGCAGATCCACCTCTGCACCGGCTTCGTCGCGAGTGACGGCCTGCGCGACGAGATACGGTGAGGCGTCGAGCAGCTGCCGGCTCGCACGCGCGTCCACGCGCAGTCGTCCCCAGGGGGTGCGCCAGACGACGCGGACGCGACCGACGGGGATGACGTCCGCGGTGCTCGTTCCCGGCGCCGGGGGTCGTCCGATGGGACCGGTGCCGGGTCGCATTCCCGGTCCCCCCGGGCCCATGCCGGGGCCACCACTCGTCGGTGTCGAGCCGGTGCCTGTCGTGTCGATGAATCGGCGATCCGCGCGCTGGATGCCGGCGGCCACATCGACCGCAAGCTGCGGCAGGGGACGAAAGCTGCCCCCGATCGCGACGTCGATCGAACCGCGGCTCGCGAGCGCATCGCCCGCCTGCTTCGTCCCGGCGGTCACGTGCAGTCGTGCCTGCCCGATGGCGGGTGACGTGAACGTCGCTCCGGTGCGCCACGTGGTGACGCCGTCCGAATCACGGCTGCCGCCAACCGTGGGTTCGACGGTGGCCGCCGCGCGGCGGCGCTGCGCGGCGAGCTCCCGCGTGGCTTCCGCATCCCCTGGCGAGGTGGCAAGCCACCGCTCGTACGAGCGGATCGCCTCGGATGTGTACCCCATCCGGGCGAGCGCGCGCGCACGCCCGATGTGCACATCACGCTCCGCCGGCGCGAGGCGCTCGGCGCTCGCATAGGCGGCCCGCACGCCGGCGACGTCGCCCGCGCGCGCAAGCGCATCACCCAGCGCGATCTGCCCCCACGCATCCGCCGGCTCGAGGGCGACGTATCGGCGATAGAGCGCGATCGCGCCATGAAGGTCATGCGCGCGGCGCAGGCCAGCGAGCCGAAAGACCTCGCGCGATTCCACGGGATCCCGCGTGCCCGCCTGTTGAGCCGCGATTCCCTCGCCGGTCGCAGGACCGGCGACGATCGCCGCGACCACCGTTCCCAGGAGGAGGCAGCGGCGCGTGCGGCGTGACGGCGCGCGCACGCTACGCCGCCGGCAGCGCGCGATCCGCCGACGTCGCCGGCGCAATACGCGGCGTCGGCCGATGCGGCAGCATCATCCGCAGCAGTTGAACGGCCGTCAGCACGAGGGCGAGCGTGCCGATGGAGCCGAGCAGCGTCGCTGTACGGATCGCATTGCGCACCGGGGCGCCCGCGACTCCGCCCACACCGCTCCCCGTCGCAACGGGGGCGGCGAATGCCGCGATCACCCAGCCGATTGCCCAGCCCGTCGCCCAGACCGCGCCAAGGATGCCGGCCGCGATCGCCGCCTGTCGGAGAGCGAGGCCCCAGCGTGCGTCCGCCGGACGGCCCGCGAGCACCGACCAGAGGGAGCGAAATGGCATCAGGAGCGCCGTCGCGAGATAGAACATCCCGCCGATGCCGACGCCTGGAAGTCCTGCAGTCATTCTAGTGCCCCTTTTCGTACACGCGGAACGAGCGGCGAAGCACGAGCTCCGACCACGCGGCCCGCAGGAAGAACATGGCGTTCACGACCCGCAGCACGAGGAACGCGGGCAGGCTGGCCAGCGCCTTCCTCGTCTCCCCACGCTGGGCAGCGCCCGCGAGCACCGGAACGGCGATCGCCGGAAGGTCGATCACGTAGCCGAGCAGCAGCCATGGATTGCGAAATGCGACGGCCAGCATGGGAAGTGCAAGGAAATAGACCACGGCCGCGAGCGTCGCGTCCCACAGCGAGACGGCGATGGCCGACCGCAGGAACGGCACGTGGACCAGCCCGCGCCAGTGCAGCTGGACGTTCTGCACGAATCCGTGCGACCAGCGCTTGAGCTGCTTGCTGAGGAAGCCGTAGTCGTGCGGCTCGATGGGATAGCAGACCGCGTCCGGGACGAAACGGACGCCATGGCCGGACTGGTAGAAGCTCCAGGTGAGGTCCATGTCTTCCGCCAGCGTGCGCGTCCCCCAGCCGCCATGCGCGCGCAGGATGTCGGTGCGGTACACGGAGAAGCAGCCCGATGCGATGAGCGGCTTGCCGTAGAAGTCCTGCACCTGCTTGTAGAACGTGAACGCGAACAGGTACTCCACGTAGCGGCCACGCTCCCACACGCTGCGCACGTGCCGCGGCACGACGAAGCCGCACGCGGCGGCGACCTGCGGATCGTCCAGCGCGGCCATGAGCTCCGCGATGGCATCCGGCGCGAGCGACGTATCGGCATCGATCGCCATGGTGAACGGCGTGTCGACGAACTGCAGCGCGAAGTTCTGCGCGCCCGCCTTGGACCCGGTGTTGGTCGCCGGCTGCATGACGCGCACGCCGAGGGACCGGGCCACGGCCGCCGTGTCGTCCGTCGAGCAGTCGTCGATGACGATGATCTCGGCGACCCGGAGGGTCTGCACCTGCAGGCTTCGGATCGTGTCGGCGACGCTCGCCGCTTCGTTGTATGCAGGGATCAGCACCGTGACCGGGGCGACCCCGGGCTCGACGGGGCGCGGCAGGCGGGTTCGCCTGGCCGTGATCGGGGACGTGCTGTTTCTGGACCGCAGTGAAGACAGCCCGGAGGTCGTCCGCCAGCGCGGCGGCGACGTCTCGGTGCTGTCCGGAGACTTTTCAATCATGAGTGCCGTGGACACGTGGGGGTCGCGACGCTGCGACCAGTCCGGCATACTACCCGGACGGATGGTGTTCGGTTCACCGTTCCGTGCAACTTCGGGGCACAGCGTCGGTGATCCTGGTCACACCGGGTTGCCATCGAGCAGCGTACGGACCCGCTGCAGCAGATCCGCGCGCGCAAACGGCTTCTGCATGACGGCCGTCCGCCCCCTGAGCATCTCCTCGCCGATGGTTCCACCGCCGGTGTAGCCGGAGACGATCAACGCGGGGAGATCGGGATGGTCGGCGCGGAGACGGGCGATCAGGTCGCCGCCATTGAGTCCCGGCATCACGAAGTCCGTCACCACGATGTCGGCCGGGCGGTCGCGCCACAGCATCAGGGCATCCTCGGCATGCTTGGCCTCGACGACGATGTATCCGGACTTCTCGAGCATGCGTCGGGCGGCCGAGCGGACCGGGGCCTCATCCTCGACGAGCATCACGACCTCGCCTCGTCCCCCCGGCGCGGTCCGCCCGGCCGCCGCCACCATCTCGGATGTCGTGTGCAGCGCGAGCCGATCGCCGTCGGCTCCCGCCGTCGCGGTGTCCGGCGCCGCGGGCAGTGCAATCGTGAAACGGCTCCCGGCGCCGGGCGCCGTCTCCAGATGGATCCTGCCGCCAAGCTGCAGGACGATTCCGTTGACGACGGGAAGGCCGAGGCCGGAGCCCGCGCCGGGGCCCTTCGTCGTGAAGAATGGCTCGAGGATGCGATCCACCGTCTGCAGCGACATCCCGCTGCCCGTGTCGCGGACGGACAACGTCACCCACTCGTGCTCCGGGCGGCGGCCGGGGCCCGGGTCGGCATCGGCGCTCAGCAACCCGGGCTTCTCCTCGAGCTCCGCGCCGGTGATGCGGTCGATCTCGATCTGCACCGTGCCGCCGCCAGGCATCGCGTCGCGGGCGTTGCTCACGAGATTGAGGAGGATCTGCTGGAGCTGGCCCGCATCGGCCATGACGATCGGCGAGGCGGTCGACTGCAGGAGGACGATCTCCGCCTTGTCGCCGGCAAGCCGTTGCAGCATCACCTCGAGCTCGGTCACGAGGCGCCCGACATCGACGCGCCGCGCATCGCCGGGATCGCGGCGGCCGAAGACGAGCAGCTGCCGCGTCAGGCCGCCCGCGCGGCGCGCCGCGGTGAGGGCCACGAGCAGGTCCTGCCGGATCGGCTCATCCTCGGGAAGGCTGAGCAGCGCGAGCTCGACGTTCGCCGTGACGGCGGTGAGGATGTTGTTGAACTCGTGCGCCACGCCGCCGGCGAGCCGCCCCACCGCTTCCAGCTTCTGCGCGTGACGGAGCTGGGCATCGCGCTCGCGCAGCGCGGCCTCGGACTCGCGAATCGCCGTGATGTCTCGGCCGATCGCGACGACGGTATCGATCGCACCGGTCACGTCCCGCTGCGCCGCGAATCGCAGCTGGACCCAGCGGTGGCGGCCTTCGGCCGTGGGAAGCTCATCGACCATCGACACGTCACGCTCGCCGGCGAACGCGCGACCGATCGCTTCCTCCCATGCATCCACGAAGGCACGGCTCGCGCGCGTGCGGCGGGCGAGCTCGTCGTGGGTGAGGCCGACCATCTCGTCGCGCGCGATTCCCGTCAGCGCCTCGAGCGCAGCATTGACGTATGTGATGCGGTGGCTGCGATCGTACCAGCTGATGACATCGGGCACCGCCTCCATCAGCGCGTGCAGCTTGAGGAAGTGATCGCGCTCCGCCCGGCGGGAGTCCTCGGCCGCTCGCGCCACCCGGTGGAAGGTGATGAGCGCGGCGGTGATGAGGCTCGCCGCGAGAAGGACCCCGATGACGAGCATCAGCGGAGGGAGGCGACGCGATGCGTCCGCGATCAGGGCGGAGAACTCACGCTCGGTCTGGACGAGGGCCGCGTCGGCCGCGTCCACGCGCGCGACGATGGCCCACACGCCGGCGGAGTCGCCGCGCGCCCAGGCCTCGCGCAACGCGTGACGATGGGCCTGCAGGCTGTCGATCTGGGCATCGGCACGCGCCCATGCCGCGATGGCCTCGCGCCCCGGTTCCACGTACCGCAGGATCTTCCCGAACTGCGCGAGCCGTTCCGCATCCGGCCGGGGGAGCCCGCCCTCGATGAAGGCCGCGGCGCCCTGCTCGATATCGCGGTCCGGCCGCTGCAGCGCCAGCCGCGCCCGTTTGAATGCGAGCGGCGCACGAACGGCGGCATCGAACGATGCCAGCTCCCGGGTGGCCCCGGTGCGGGCGTACCGACGCAGGTGCATCACGCCGCGCGTGTGCGACTGCACCCAGATCGCCTGCCCTTGCGCGGTGATGCCCGCCGCGTGCTGCGTCACGACCGTCAGGTAGGCGAACGCCAGCAACAGTGAGACGGTGGCGCCCAGGAGGACGGCGAAGAGCGCGACGCGGTTGGATTCGCGGCTGCGCGGAGCGAAAGTCGACATGCGGAAATACGGGCGGGCAGGAAAGCGGCGGGCGATCAGGGCGCGACCCGCTCGATCAGGCGGCGCGCATCCGAGGGCGCGTGGACCTTCGCATCGTTGTCGAAATACACGTAGACGTCGCGGGCGCCGCCATTGAAGACGCGCCAGCCACGAATTCGTTGCGCCCACTCGTCGAGCTCACGGTCGGTGTATCGGCTGGCGTAGAGCTGTGCCGATCCGTGGAGCCGGACATAGACGAAATCCGCCGTGACCTCCTCGGCGTATGGGAACGTCCCGGCGGTGTCGGCGATGACGAACCCGTGCCCATGCTCCCGGAGCAGCGCATAGAACTCGTCGTGGAAGTACGAGGGGTGGCGCACCTCGAAGGCGTGGCGGTACGGCACGGTGGCGACCGCCTCGGTCAGGGCGCCGTGACGGAGCCGGTCATCATGGCCCTCTGCGATCTGCCCCGCGTCGTGTGAGGTGCGCGGCAGCATCCGCATGAAGAGATCGAGGCGCTCGGCATCGAAGCGGTAGGTGGCAGGCAGCTGCCACAGGAACGGGCCGGTCCGCTCGCCGAGCGCGAGGATGCCGCTCGCATAGAAGTTGGCGAGCGCGACATCCGCGTTGCGGAGCTTCAGGTTGTGGGTGATGAACCGCCCGCCCTTGAGGGCGAAGATGAAGTCCGTCTGCGGCACCGCGGCAAGCCAGCGCTCGAAGACGGCCGGCGACTTCAGGCTGTAGAACGTGCCGTTGATCTCGATCGTGCTGAACTGCCTGCTGGCGTACTCGAGCCAGCGGCGCGCCGGAAGCGACTCCGGGTAGAAGCGTCCGCGCCACCCCTTGTAGTCGTATCCGCTGATCCCGATCCAGACGCGTCCGGTCACGCAGCCGACGTGCTGGCGGCTGTGCTGCTGTGCATCGTCGCTCTCTCCTCGCGCGCGTCGCGCCGGTGTCGTTCCCATGTCGGATTCCCGTGGACCCGTCACGCCATGGGCATATGCCGTGCTTCTCCGGCCCGCCGGAACCGACCCGCCAGCGCCCACGACTCGAAGGAGGATGCATGGAAACCCGGTGGAATTCCGCGGAACAGGAGACGCACACGGCCGGCCCGCAGCGCCGTCGCCCGGGCGAGCACGCGCTCCCGCGCATCGCCACCCGGGGCGATGCGTACGATACCGGCCCGACGGAGCCCTCCCGCGCCGACGGCATGGCGAGCCTGCTCGGGTGGTTCAGCATCGGCCTCGGGATGGCTCAGGTCGTCGCCCCCGATTTCATGCATCGCCTGGTCGGCGTGAATGAAGGAAGCCGCGACAATGCCGTCATGCGCACGATGGGCATGCGCGAGGTCGGACACGGTGTCGCCATTCTCGCCACGCCGCAGCCGGCGAAGGCGGTGTGGTCACGCGTCAGCGGCGACGTGCTGGATCTCGTGATGCTGGGTCGGCTGCTGGCGGACCGGCGCAATGACCGGACGAGGGTGTTGGGCGCGACGCTGGGCGTCCTCGGCATCGCCGCGCTCGATTATTACACCGCGCGCCAGCTCGACCGCGTCGGCCAGCAGGCCGCGGCAGTGACGCGCGAGCCGGGGATCCTCACGAAGCGCAGTGTGACGGTGAACCGCCCCGTCGAGGAGGTCTATGCCTTCTGGCGGGACCTCGAGAACCTGCCGCGGTTCATGCGCCACCTGGAATCCGTGCGTGTCCTCGACGGGCGGCGGTCGCACTGGGTGGCGAAGGCGCCGGCCGGGAAGACGGTCGAGTGGGATGCCGAGATCGTGAACGAACGGGAGAACGAGCTCCTCTCCTGGCGCGCGACGGAAGATGCCGACGTCCACAACGAGGGGACGGTTCGATTCTCACCGGCTCCCGGCGGCCGCGGCACCGAGGTCCGGGTCGCGCTGCGCTACGAACCGCCGGGCGGCGTGCTGGGATCGAAGCTCGCGATGCTCTGGCGCGAGGAGCCCGGCCAGCAGGTGCAGGACGACCTGCGCCGCTTCAAGCAGGTGATGGAGCTCGGCGAGATCGTCGTCTCCGATGCCACGTACGAACGCGGGCCGCACCCCGCGCAGCCACCCGCGGAGGTCTGACATGAAAGCAGTCTGCTGGATGGGGCCCCAGAAGATGCAGGTCCGCGACGTGCCGGATCCGAAGATCCTCAGCCCGGGCGACGCGATCGTGCGCGTCACCTCGACGGCGATCTGCGGGTCGGACCTGCACCTCTACAACGGCTTCCTGCCCGCGATGGAGCCGGGCGACATCATGGGCCACGAGTTCATGGGCGAGGTCGTCGAGGTCGGCAGGAACGTGAAGAACCTCGCGGTGGGCGATCGGGTGATCGTGCCCTTCCCCATCGCGTGCGGCCATTGCCGCAACTGCGAGCGCGGCCTCACGTCCATCTGCGAGAACTCGAACCCCAACGCCTACATGGCGGAGAAGCTGATGGGGCATTCGCCGGCCGGAGTGTATGGCTACTCGCACCTCCTCGGCGGGTACGCCGGGGGCCAGGCGGAGTACGCGCGCGTTCCGTTCGCCGACGTCAATCCGTTCAAGGTGCCCGCGGACCTCACCGACGAGCAGGTCCTCTTCCTCACCGACATCCTCCCCACCGGCTACATGGCCGCCGACATGTGCGGCATCAAGCCTGGCGACACCGTCGCGGTGTGGGGCTGCGGCCCGGTGGGGCAGTTCGCCATCGCGTCGGCCTACCTGCTCGGCGCCGAGCGGGTGATCGCGATCGACCGGTTCGACTATCGCCTCCAGATGGCACGCGAGAAGGCCGGCGCGCTCACGATCAACTACGACGACGTGTCGAGCGTGCCGGACGTCCTGAACGATCTCACGGCAGGGCGCGGCCCCGACCACTGCATCGATGCCGTCGGCGCCGAGGGGCACAGCCATGGCCCGATGTACCTGTACGACCGCATGAAGCAGATGGCGCGCGTGCAGACCGATCGCCCGATCGCCCTGCGCGAGGCGATCATGGCATGCGCCAGCGGGGGCACGGTATCCGTGGTCGGCGTCTATACCGGGCTGGTCGACAAGTTCCCGATGAACGCCGTGATGAACCGGTCACTCACGATCCGGACGGGCCAGTGCCACGTCCACCGATACGTGAAGCCGCTCCTCGAGCGGATCCAGAAGGGTGAGATCGATCCGACCTTCGTGATCACGCATCGCATGACGCTCGACGAAGCGCCGCAGGGGTACGAGATGTTCAACAACAAGGAGCACGACTGCGAGAAGGTGGTGCTGAAGACGTAGTCGAGTCCTCGGCGGCTTTCCGTCACCCGCAGGCGACGGCGTGGGTCATCACCCCGGTGATCCCGCCGTCGGCCCCGCGCAGCGCCTGGTACACGATGTTGAATCGCCCGGCGCGCACCTCACCCGACCCGGCCGGATCCCACAGCACCTCGACGTTGTCGGCGCTGAAGCTCTCGCCCGTCTCGTACACGGAATCGATGATCTCGAGGAACCCCTGCTCGACGAGCTCCGGGAAGATCTCGCGCGCCGGCATGCCGAGCACGGCGCGTCTGCCCATCAGCTCCCGCGAGACCCGATTGGCCCACCGGAGCACATGATCGGGACCTTCGGTGACGGAGATGGCCGACGGCGCCGCCTCGAGGACGCTCTCGAGCTGATACTGCGCCGCCGCCAGCTCGGCCTCCTTGCGCTTCCGGTGCGTCACGTCCCGGCTGACGCACACGAGGCGCGTGGGAGTCTCCGCGGTCGCATGCACGAAGCGCCCGTGGGATTCCAGCCAGCGGATCCCGCCGTCCGGCCAGACCACGCGATACACGACACTGTACGTCTCGGCGCGCGCGGCGAGGGCGTCGTGCATCGCCTGGAACGCGGTGTCGCGGTCGTCGACGTGAATGCGTGACGCATACCCCTCGGTCGTCCCGTCGAACGTGCCGGGCTCCAGACCATGGAGGGCTTCCTCCTCCGGCGACCAGTGCACGTCGCCAGTCGCGAGATCCCACTCCCAGCTTGCCATCCGGCCGGCCGACATCGCGAGCCGCAACCGTTCCTCACTCGCCTCGAGCGCCGCACGCGAGCGTTCCAGCTCCTCGCGCGCCGTCCGCTCCCGGTCCAGCAGCGCCTGCTGCTTCTCCGCGCGGTGCTCGGCGCTGATGTCCCGGATCGTCACGACGGCGCCGACGGTCCGACGGCCGTCCTTGAGCGGGATGGACGTGTAGTCCACCGGCACGGGGTTGCCGTCCTTGTGCCAGAAGACATCGCTTCCGACGTGCTGCGTGATGCCCTCGGTCACCGAGGCGAAGATCGGGCATTCGGCCAGGGGGAACTCGCTGCCATCGGCGTAGTGATGATGCACGAGCTCGTGCTGCGAGCGGCCGAGCATCTCGCGGGGCGAGTAGCCGAAGATGCGAGCGCCCGCCTCGTTCACGAAGATCGTGCGCCCCTCGGTGTCGAGGCAGTACACGCCGCCGGCGATGGAGTTGAGCACCGTCTCGCTCCGCTCGCTCAACAACCGGATCGCGGCGGCGGTCAGCTCGCCCGCGTCGTCCGACCCGGATGGACCCCCGGGCTCGGCATGGCGACCGCCGTCCGGCATCGACCCGGCCTCGTCGATCAGGAGCGGTGACTGCTGTTCGGCTTCACTGGACATTGGGGACTAAGGATAGGTCCGGCCCTGGTCCGCCGCCATCTCCGCGAGCCGTCGCGCCAGCAGCGCACGAAGCTCCGGCGGGTGGAGCACTTCCGCGTCGGGGCCGTACTGCAGCACGTGACGGACGGCCCATTCCTCGTCAGCCAGGGGATGCTCCAGCGTCAGCGACCCATCGTCGGAGCGCGTGCTCCCTTCGCGCTCGGCGATCCATCGGGCGATGCGCGGCGAGTACCACACCGTCATCGTGCCGGCATGCTGAGCCGAGAACGCGCGGCCGTGCGGCAGCACCGCCTCGAGTGAGAACGCCGCCGGCCGCTCGAAGCGCTCATCGAGCGGATCGGCCGACTCGATGCGATCGAGGCGGAAGAAGCGCAGCCCTTCGCTCCGCTCGCAGTTCGCGATGGCATACCATGAGCCGCTCGCGAACGCGGTTGCATACGGACAGACGATGCGCTCGGTCGCCGCTTCCGCCGCCCCGGCGCGATAGCGGAGCCGGAGCTTCCGGCCGTCGCGGAGCGCGGACCGGACGGTGCCCAGCACGACGCTCGTCCCGGCATCGGCGATCTCGGCCACGCGCAGGTTCGTCATGCGGTCGTTCGCGGGGAGATTCGTGATCGCTTCACGCAGGCGTGCGAGCGCGCTCGCGACCACCGGGCGATCCGCCGCGGGCCGCTCCCGCTCCGCCAGCATCAGCCCCAGCTCGAGCGCGCAGAGCTCCGACATCGTGAGCCGCATCGGGCGCAGGAAGTGATTGCTGTGCACCGTCACGCACGCGTCGTCGATGAAGATGGTCATCGCGTCCACCCAGCCGGCGGGCACGTCGTACCGCTCGACGAGGGCATTCAGGTCCGCAAGCAGCGCCCGCGGCGACGTGCCTGCGAGGCGCGCCACTTCGTCGACGCGGTGCTCTTCCCCATCGGCCAGCTCGGGTATGAGGTGCAGCAGCCGCCGAAGCTGGATTGCGGCCGTCTCGGCGCGCCTGCGGTGAGGATTGATGTCGGGACCCGTCATGCGTACCTCGCCGCGGTGGCCGTGAGCTGGCGCCGATATTCGTCCACGACGGCAGGCGGACTCACGGGCACCGCACCGCCCGCGAAGGACAGCAGCCACCGCGCGAACGCATCCACCCGCCGGACGTCGAACATCCGCAGGTGCACGGCATCGCCAACGGGCACGCCAAGGTGCCCCGCCGCCATGACGGCGCCCGTGTCCCGGCGCAGCTCGACCACCGCCTGGATCGCGTCGCCGTCGCCAAGCTCCCAGGGCTGCTTCGTGCGCGCGTGCTCGCGCAAGTCGAAATCACCGGGGATGGCGTAGTCCCGCGTGGCGAGCCTGTTGTCGACGCGCTCGGCGACCCGGATGCGGCTGACGCGGAAGTTGCGGACTGCCGCCTTCTCGACGTCGCGTGCGGCGAGATACCAGTGACCGTTCGCCCAGAAGAGGCCATAGGGCTCGACGACCCGCTCGGAGTCGGTGTCCGTCTGAATGGCGTGATAGACGATCCGCACCAGCTTGGCGTGCTGCAGTGCCTCGCCAAGCTGCTCGAGGATCGCGGGATCGGCCGCGGCGCGTGGCGGCACGAGGTGCGCCTCGTCGGCCCCCGCGACGGAATCGAGCGGCAGGTCGAACGCGAGCTTCCGCATCGCGCTCTCCACCTCCGCCTCGAGCGCCGGATCGCCGAGCTGGCGCGCGCGCGACGCGGCCTCCGCGATCGCGAGCAGTTCATCGGGCACGAAGTCGAGCGTCCGAAGCGAGTTGTAGTGCCAGTTGCCGACATGCGCCGGTTCCTGGCGGCCGCGCGGCGTCGCGAGCGCGAGGTACGGCAGATAGAAGTCCGCCGAGCGCACCCGATACCGCGTGTCCTCGGCGCCCTCGGCGCCGAGTGTCTCGAGGGGAACGCCGAGGCTCTTCAGGTCGGCCTTGTCGCGCTCGAACGTCCGCTTGACCGAGTCCGGAATCGCGTCGCCTGCCGTGCGCCCGTTCCCGTAGGCCGGCACCTCGCGCGCGAGATCCTCGAAGGTGCAGCCGGCCTTGTGGCGAAGGAGGGCGACCAGCAGGTCGACCCAACGCTGGAATTTTTCGACGGGCGGCACGGGGCGGCGGGAGGAAGGAAGCGTGGGGGAAGCGGCGTGGTTCGGTCCGGTGCGCAAACATATGCTGACGGCAGACGCCGGCCAGACAGGTATGTACCGCCTGGCCATGACACCGTCGGGAATCGTGCATACCGTGGAGGCATCAGGTGATATATATTTCGCCGCATCACTCTCGGGAGGGACCGGTGCGGACCACGATCAACCTGGACGACGCCCTGCTCAGGAAGGCGCACGACATCACGGGAATCACGGAGCGGACCGCCCTCATCCACGAGGGCCTGCGGGCACTCATCGCCCGGGAGAGCGCCAGGCGGCTGGCGCGGCTCGGGGGCAGCGAGCCCGCCCTGGAACTGCCGCCCAGGAGACGGGTCGCCGAGAGATGATTCTCGTCGACACGTCCGTGTGGGTGGAGCACCTGCGGCGGGGTGTGCCGGAGCTCGCGGCGATGCTCGAGGCGGGCGACGTGCTGACGCACACCCTCGTCCTCGGCGAGCTCGCGTGCGGCAACCTCCGCAATCGCGCCCGGATCCTGGCGGATCTGGGCGCGCTGCCGTTTGCCCCGCGCGCAACGGACGATGAGGCGCTCGCGTTCCTGGAGAACCGGCAGCTCATGGGTCGCGGGGTCGGCATCGTCGACGTGCACCTCCTGGCATCCGCGGCGCTGGCCGGCGACGCACGGTTGTGGACATTGGACAGGCGGCTCGCAGCAGTCGCCGAGGAGCTCGGGCTCTAGATGATCACCTCGTCACGCATGCTCGTCTTCGCACTGGCCGCGATGGGGATTGCCGCCTGCGCTTCGCTTCCCGCAATCGAGTCGAGGCCGGCTGACGCACCGCCGCGGACCATCCGGGTGATGACGTACAACATCCAGTACGGTGGCGGCGGGAAGAACCTGGACAGCATCATCGGCGTCATCCGGACCGCGGCGCCGACGATCGTCGCCCTCCAGGAGGTGGACGTCCACTGGTCAGAGCGCAGCAGCTTCCAGGACCAGGCGATGGCGATCGCGCGAGCACTGGACATGGAGGTCCGGTTCGCGCCGATCTATACCATCGCCGACTCCGGCGGAGCGCGGCCGCCACGGCAGTTCGGCGTGGCGCTGCTCAGCCGGTTCCCCATTCTGAGCTTTACCAACCATCCACTGACGCGACTCTCGACGCAGGACTCGACGGCGTCGCCCCAGCCGATGCCGGGGTTCCTGGAAGCGCTGATCGACGTGCGCGGCAGCGGCAGGCTGCGGGTGTTCAACACCCACCTGGACTACCGGCGGGATCCCGCGGTCCGCCGACGGCAGGTGGCGGAGATGCTCGAGCGCATCGGACCCGCCACGACGGCGACGATCCTGTTCGGCGACCTGAACGCCTCCTCGGACGCGCCGGAGCTGCAGCCGCTGTTCCAGCGGCTGACGGACGCCTGGCCCGCGGCGAAGGGCCCCGGCTTCACGATCCCCGCCGACCAGCCCGAGCGGCGGATCGATTACGTGCTCGTCTCGCCTGGCCTGACTGGCGGGAACGCGTGGGTGCCCGCGACCGCGGCGTCGGATCACCGGCCGGTGGTCGTGGAGATCGAGGCGCCCCGCGCGCGCTGACCGTGATTGTCCGTTCGGTCAGCTCCGTCGCTTGACCACTTGGTCAGTCGCACCCCGTTCATTTGTAGTAGATGGGCAAAGTCCTTGCTCTATATGGCATTCGACCATTTGAGGGGGGACGGGGATGCAGACGACACTGTTCGAGTCCGGAGCCAAGCGGAAGCGCCCCAAGGGGGGCCTCGCAGCCAGCATAGTGATCCACGGCGTGCTCATCGGGGCGGCCCTCACGGCCGGGACCCAGGTCGCGGCGTCGACCCTCGAGAAGCCGAAGGCCGAGAAGATCGAGTACGTCCGGCCGCCGGAGCCGAAGCCGGAGAAGATCTACGTCGCGCCGAAGAAGGCGCCGAAGGCGGCCCCGAAGGTCGCCCAGCGGAAGGCGGCGCCGGCGCCGCCCCGTCCGCGCGCTCCTGAGCCGCCGAGGCAGGTGGCCGCGGCCCCGGCGCCGAAGATCAGCCTGCCGGCCAACGTTCCGGTCATCACCACGCCGACGACGGTGCCGACTTCGCTGCCCGCGATCGACCCCAAGGCACTCGAAACGACGAGCGAGATCGTGGCGCGCGCCTCGGACGTCGCGGCAAGCTCCGCGTCGGACAAGGGGAGCGGCTCGGGGCGGGTGACCGAAGAGTCGACGGGTGACGTCGGGGTGAGCCGCGGCGACGGATCGGCCTGGAGCGAGGATCAGGTGGACCGCGAAGTCGCCGCGCTCGGCGGCGAGGGGCCGAGGTATCCGGAATCCCTTCGCGCGTCCGGCGTGACGGGCACCGTGATCATGCGGTTCGTCGTGGGCCCCAACGGCCGCGTCGAGATGGGGACGGTGAAGGTCGTGGATTCGCCGAACGACCAGTTCACCGATGCGGTGAAGACGGCGCTGCGCCGGATGCGGTTCCGTCCGGCGGAAGTGCGCGGCACCAAGGTCCGCCAGCTCGTGGAGCAGAGCTTCACGTTCAAGCTCGGCTGACGCGCCGCGACGCCACGGCGGCAACGACGCCCCGGCCTCCCCAGCGGAGGCCGGGGCGTCGTGCGTTGTCCGGGCAACGCCGGACGCCCGGAGTGCGGACCGCCCGATGCTACCGCCTGCGCCCGCGGCTGAATTGCACGGACACCCGGCGATTCACGCAGGAGCACGCAGATGTCTGTGCCCACCGCGCCGCATCCGGCATACGAGCCGATCGCAAAGCCCGTCCACCAGGCGGGCCCGGCGCCGAACCTGGCCGACTATGAGGCGGCCTGCGCGACGTTCTCGTGGAGTGACGCCCGTCGCGAGCTGAGCGGCCTTCCCGGCGGCATGGGGCTCAACATCGCCTTCGAGGCGGTCGAGCGGCACGCGCGCAGCGCGCTGGCGGAGCATGTCGCAATCCGCTTTCTCGGGCGCTCCGGCCTCCGCCGGGACATCCGCTACGCCGAGCTGGAACGGCTCACGAGCCGGTTCGCGAACGTGCTCGGGTCGCTCGGCGTCGGTCCGGGCGACCGCGTCTTCGTGCTGGCCGACCGCGTGCCGGAGCTGTACGTCGCCGCCCTCGGCGTCCTCAAGAACGGCAGCGTGTTCGCGCCGCTCTTCTCGGCCTTTGGGCCGGAGCCCGTCCGTGCCCGGATGACGATCGGCGAGGGCGTCGTCCTCGTGACGACGGCGGCGCTCTACACCCGCAAGGTCGCGCCGATCCGGGATGCGCTCCCCGCCCTGCGCCACGTGCTGCTCATCGGCACCGCGCCGGGCGATGCCTTGCCGCCGGGCACCGTCAGCCTGGATGCGCTCATGGCGTCCGCGTCGGACCGGTTCGCGATCCCCCCGACGGACGCCGAGTCGCTCGCGCTGCTGCACTTCACGAGCGGAACGACGGGAACGCCGAAGGGTGCGATGCACGTGCACGCCGCGGTGATCGCGCACCACATCACCGGCAGGCTCGCGCTGGACCTCCACCCGGACGACATCTTCTGGTGCACCGCGGATCCCGGGTGGGTGACCGGCACGTCGTACGGGATCATCGCGCCGCTCACCAATGGTGTCACGAGCATCGTGGACGAAGGCGACTTCGACCCTGCGCGCTGGTACCGGATCCTGCAGGACGAGCAGGTCACCGTCTGGTACACGGCGCCGACCGCGGTGCGGATGCTCATGAAGGCCGGCGCGGACCTGCCGCGGCAGTACGACCTCTCGCACCTGCGATTCATCGCGAGCGTGGGGGAGCCGCTCAATCCCGAGGCCGTGACCTGGGGCGTGAAGGCGTTCGGCATGCCGATCCACGACAACTGGTGGCAGACCGAGACGGGCGGGATCATGATCGCGAACTTCCGCTCGATGGAGGTGCGGCCGGGATCGATGGGCCGCCCGCTCCCGGGGATCGAGGCGGCGGTGGTGCGGCGCACGACGAACGGCGCCGGCGACCGCATCGACTTCGTCACGACACCGGACACCGAGGGCGAGCTCGCGCTCAGGCCGGGATGGCCCTCGATGTTCCGCGGGTACCTGGGGGAGGAGGAGCGCTACCGCAGATGCTTCGTCGGTGGCTGGTACCTCACCGGCGACCTCGTCCGGCGTGATGCCGACGGCTACTACTGGTTCGTCGGGCGCGGCGACGACGTGATCAAGTCCGCGGGGCACCTCATCGGCCCCTTCGAAGTGGAAAGCACGCTGCTCGAGCATCCCGCGGTCGCGGAGGCGGCGGTGATCGGGATCCCCGATCCGGTCGCGGGCGAGGTGGTGAAGGCGTTCGTGTCGCTCAAG
>DASTYL010000094.1:0-21330 GCA_035764975.1 Gemmatimonadaceae bacterium
GCTGCCGGTTGCCGCCGTAGCTGTCGTTGACCTGCGGTGCGGCGGGGCCGCCGTAGACGTAGAGCAGGACGGGATGCTTCTTCGTGCTGTCCCAGTTCGCGGGGACGATGCGATAGCCGTCGAGCAGCGTCCCGTCCGGCATCGGCACCTTCACGAACTCCGGCGCCTTCACATCGAGTGCTGCCAGCCGCTCGCGCAGCGGCGCATTGTCCGCGACGACGCGGCGCACCTGCATGGACGGAAAGTCGTGGATCGTCGTGGTGGTCGGCTGGTCGATGCGCGAGTGCGTCACCACCGCGATGCGGCCGTCCGGCGAGACGTTGAGCGTGTGCGTGCCGCGCGCCGTCGTGATCCGCGCGCCGTCGGGACGGCCATCGAGCCGGTACCGGTAGATGTTGCGCTCCATCGGCGTCGGCGCGGCAGCGCTCACGTACACGAGGCCGCGCTGCTCATCCACGTGGCTCACGCTCAGGACGTCCATGCCGTCGCGTGTGAGCCGGCGGACCGATCTCCCATCCCGGCTCACGCGGTACAGCTGCCGCCAGCCGCCACGGTCGCTGAGCACCAGGAACGCGCGCCCGTTCTCCACCCAGTGCAGGTCCTCGAGGTCCACGTAGGCGGAATCGGCATCCTGCCACACGAGGCGGCTTCCGCCGGTGGCGGCGCTGGCGAGGAGCACATCCATCCGCTTCTGGCTGCGCGGGAGCCGCTGCACCGCGAGGCTGTCGGCCCCCAGCCACTCCATGCGCGCGAGATAGATGTCGTTCCCATGCCCGACGTCGAGCCACGTCGCGCGGGCCGACCCGCTCACCGGCACCACGCCCACGCGCACCGTGCTGTTGGTCTCGCCGGCTTTCGGATAGCGCAGACTCGTGATCGTCGGGTACAGCGTCAGCTCGTCGACGAGCGGATACGGCTTGACGGCGCCCTGGTCGAACTGCCAGAACGCGATCCGCGAGCCGTCGGGGCTCCAGCGGAACGCGTCGCGAAGGCCAAGCTCCTCCTCGTAGACCCAGTCGGTCGTGCCGTTGATGATCGTCTCGCTGCCGTCGGTCGTCAGCCGCGTCTCCGCGCCGGTGGCGAGCTCGGTGACCCACAGGTCGTTGTCCCGCACGAACGCGACACGCGAGCCATCGGGCGACAGCTTCGCGAACATCTGGCCGCCGGGGCGGCTCGCCGTCCGGAGGGTGCGCCCCGTGCGGAGGTCGACGACGGTGTACGATCCGCGCGTGTTGCTGCGCCACACGCGCTCGGTGTTGTGGAACACCAGGGCGAGGCGGCCGTCCGCCGAGAGCGACACGCCTTCCGCCGTGATCGGCTGCTCGTCGGAGCCGAGCATCTGGTTGGCGCGCACGAGCGCGGTGCGCTGGCCGGTGACCGGGTCGACGCGGAACAGGTCCGTGCCGCCGGCGGGATTCGGCACCGCCTGCACGTACGAGGTGCTGTCGGACCAGGCGATGCTGGGCACGACGGCGCTGCGGAAATCCGCGCCGCGGAAGATGCGGTCGATCGAGAGGCGCCCGGGCGCTGCGGCGGGCGCCGCGCCGGCGGGCTGCTGCTGGGCCGCCGCCGCGGCAGGGGCGATGAGGAGGGCGGCCGCGAGCAGCGCCGCGGCGGTTCGGGCGGGACGGATCATCATTCTCCTGTCGGGGCCAGCGTCAACGTCTGGCCAATAGTACCCGCCGGCACACCCTCATGTCACGGGCTTGCCGGTGACCGGGTAGAAGCGGCGCCGTCCGCGTGCCATCTCGACGAGCAGCTCCGCCGGCTCGAACCGCGGAGAGAAGCGCCCGTTGAGCGCCTCCAGCCGATGGACGATGTCCTCCGCCCCCTCGGCATCGATGTACCGGAACGGACCGCCGCGGAAGGGAGGAAAGCCGATTCCGAACACGGCGCCGACGTCGCCATCCCGGGCGCTCCGCAGGATCCCTTCCTCGAGGCAGCGCACCGCCTCGTTGACCATCGCCAGCACGCAGCGCTCGACGATCTCCTCCGCCGGCACATCCTGGCGGGGCTTGCCGCCCATGATCTCGTAGATCGAGGCATCCACGTCGCCCTTCTTTCCGCCCGCGCCGTACAGGTAGAAGCCCTTGTTCGCCTTGCGCCCGGTGCGGCCGCTCTCCACCACCCGCCGCATCGACACCGACGGTGCCATGCGGTTGCCGAACGCCTGGCCGAGCACGAGCCCGACCTTGCCCCCGACGTCGATGCCGACTTCGTCGAGGAGCGTGATCGGCCCCACGGGAAAGCCGAAGTCCACCAGCGCCTTGTCGATGGCCTCGATGGACACCCCGTCGTCGAGGAGCTTGCCCGCCTCGTTGAGGTAGGCCGCGAGCGTGCGCGTGGTGTAGAAGCCCGGCCCATCGTTCACCACGATGACCGTCTTGCCGAGCCTGCGCCCGTACTGCACCGCCGTGACGATCGCGTCCGGCCGCGTCTGCGGCGTCGCGATCACCTCGAGCAGCGGCATCTTGTGCACGGGCGAGAAGAAGTGCATGCCGATCACCCGGTCGCGGTGCGACGCGACCGCGGCGATCTGGCCGATGGGGATCGTGCTCGTGTTGGAGGCGTAGATCGCATCCGGCCGGAGCGTCGGCTCCACGTCGCGCAGGACGCGATGCTTGAGCGCGAGATCCTCGAACACCGCCTCGATCACGAGATCGGCCTTCTCGAACCCGGTGTAGTCCACGCTGCCGCCGACGAGCACCATCATGTCGCTCACCTGCGCGCGCGTGAGCTGCTTCTTCTTCACGCGTTCCTGGAGCACGGCGCGGATGGCGGCGAGGCCCTTGCCGATGCGCGACCGGTCGGTGTCCTTCATCCGGACGATGGTGCCCTGCTGCACGGCGACCGATGCGATGCCCGCGCCCATGAAGCCGGCGCCCAGCACGCCGAGCCGCTGGACGGGGCGCGGCTCGGGGGCCGGCTCCGCGACGCCCGCGTCCTTCTTCAGCGAGGTGGTCGCGAAGAAGAGGAACATGAGCTCCTTCGCGACGCGCGTCTGTGAGAGCTCGCCGAAACGGCGCGCCTCGGCGTCGAGCCCCTTCTGCATCCCCTCGTCGTAGCCGGTGCGCACCACGTCGAGCGCCGCGAGGGGCGCGGGGTAATGGCCGTGCGTCTTTGCCATCACGCCGGCGCGCGCCTGCCGGAACACGACGGCGCGGCCCAGCGGATTGTCCTCGAGCAGCGGCCCGGTCGCGCCGCGCGCCTTGGGGCCGCGGCTGCGCTTCCGCGTGCCGCCCGCCAGCTCGCGCACCCGCTGCACCGCCACGTCGCGCAGGATGGCCGGATGCACCATCTCGTCGACCAGCCCCATGGCGAGGGCCTTCTTCGCGCGCACGTTGCGGCCCGTGAGGATCATGTCGAGCGCGCGCTGGAGGCCGACGAGGCGCGGCAGCCGCTGCGTGCCGCCGGCGCCCGGGATGAGGCCCAGTTGCACCTCGGGCAGTGCGAGCACCGTCTTCGGATGATCGGTCGCGATCCGCCACGCGCACGCCAGCGCGAGCTCCAGGCCGCCCCCGAGGCACGCGCCGTGGATCGCGGCGAGCACCGGGACGGGCGACTTCTCCAGCCGCTCGAAGAACGCGTGGCCGGTGCGGCTGATCCGCTCCGCCTCCGGCGCGCTGCGCACGCCGAGCAGCTGCTCGATGTCCGCGCCCGCGATGAAGCTGTCCGGCTTGCCGCTCATCAGCACGATCCCGCGCGCACCCGCCCGGCCGGCCTCGTCGAGCAGCGCCCCGAAGCCGTCCGCCAGCGACGTGCTGAGCGTGTTGAGCGGCTGGTCCTGCATGTCGAGGATGACGACCGCGACGTCGCCCTCCATCTCGATGCGGAAGTGATCCGACATCCGACGCAGTGCGGTGCTCATGCGCGCTCCACGACCATGGCGTGCCCCATCCCGCCGGCGGCGCACACGGTCATGAGGCCGAACTGGCCGCCGCGCCGCGCGAGCTCGTTGCTCAGCGTCATGAGGATGCGGCCGCCCGTCGCCCCGAACGGATGCCCGATCGAGATCGAGCCGCCCATCACGTTGAGCTTCGCGCGATCGACCTCACCCACGGGCTTCGAGAACCCTGCCCGCTCCGCCCACTCCTGCGACTCGAAGCCCTTGAGGTTGCAGAGCACCTGCGCGGCGAACGCCTCATGCATCTCGATGAGGTCGATGTCGCCGAGGGAGAGCCCGGCACGCTTCAGCGCCACCGGCGCGGCGAGCACGGGCCCCATCAGGAGCTGCTCGCCGGGGTCCAGCGCCGCGTACGCGTAGGAGCGGATGTAGGCGATGGGCTCGAAGCCGAGCGCCTTCGCCTTCTCCTCGCTCATGAGGAGCACGGCGCTCGCGCCATCGGTGAGTGGGCTCGCGTTGCCGGCCGTCACCGTACCATAGCGCTTGTCGAAGACCGGCTTCAGCGAGGAGAGCTTCTCGATCGTCGTGTCGGTGCGCACGCCGTTGTCGCTCGTCGCCACCTCGTCGAAGCCGGGCGGCACGTGCACCGGCACCATCTCCGCCGTCAGCCGGCCATCCTGCGTGCCGGCGGCGGCGAGCCGGTGCGACCGGAGTGCGAACTGGTCCTGCTCGTCGCGCGTGATCCGGTTGATCTTCGCCATCTTCTCCGCCGACTGGCCCATCGTCTCCCCCGTCGAGGGCTCGGCGATGGCCGGCGTGATCGGTACGAAGTCCCGGGGGCGGATGGAGCTGACGAGCCGGAGGCGCTGGCCGAGCGACTTCGCGCGGGAGAGCGCCACGAGCTTTTCCGCCATGGTGCGCGAATGCAGGATCGGCACGTTCGACAGCGACTCCGCCCCGCCCGCGATGGCGACGTCCTGATGCCCGAGGGCGATCTGGTCCGCGGCGTCGGTGATCGCCTGGTTCGCGCTCGCGCACGCCCGGCTCACCGAGAAGGCCTGCACCCCCTTGGGGAGCATCGGGAGCAGCGACACCTCGCGCGCGATGTTCGGCGCGATGACGTTCGGCACGACCGTCCCGTAAACCACGCTCTCGACTTCCTTCCCGTCGAGCCCCGTGCGCTGGAGCAGCTCGGCGACGGCGAGCTTCCCGAGGTCGATCGCGGTGAAGTCCTTGAGCTGCGTCCCCGCCCGGGCGAATGGGGTGCGCACGCCGGCGACGATGGCGACGCGACGGCCGCCTGATGACATGGGCATGTTCGAGGTGCTGGACCGGCTGAGTAATCGGACCGCAACGTGGGCTAAATGTAGCCCGCCGGGCCCGCTTCCGTTGTCGGGCTTATCTTGCAAGGGATGCTCCCATCGCGCACCGCGGCGCTCGCCGCCCTGCAGACCCAGGTCTTCGACGTCCTCGTCATCGGCGGGGGGATCACCGGCTGCGGCGCCGCCCGGGATGCCGCCCTCCGAGGGCTCCGCGTGGGGCTCGTCGAGCAGAACGACTTCGCCAGCGGCACGTCGAGCCGCTCCTCCCGGCTGGTCCACGGGGGTGTGCGCTACCTGGAGCACGGCCACCTGGGGCTCGTCTTCGAGGCGAGCGCCGAGCGGCGGCGCCTCCTGGGGCTCGCGCCGCATCTCGTCCGGCCGCTCGCCTTCACCTGGCCGGTGTACCGGGGCGCCCGGGTCCCCCGGTGGAAGCTCGCCGCCGGGCTCGCCCTCTACGATGCGCTGGCGCTCTTCCGGAACGTGCGCCGCCACGCGCGGTTGGGGCGCGCAGCGGTCATGGAACGCGAGCCCGCCCTCCGCGACGCCGAGCTGCTGGGCGGCGCGACGTATTACGACGCGGCGACCGACGACGCGCGCCTCACGCTCGCCAATGCCGTCGACGCGGCGCTCCACGGCGCGGCCGTCGCCAACTACGTCCGGGCGGACGAGCTGTTGCGCGACGACGGCCGCGCGACCGGCGTCGTCGCCATCGACGTGATCACCGGCGAGCGCTTCCCCATCCGCGCCCGCTCGATCATCCGGGCGATCGGCCCGTGGACGAGCGGCGTCGTGCGCGGGAGCACCGGCGTCCACATCAGCGTCCCGCGCGCGCGGCTCGGCAACATCGGCGCGCTGACGCTCGCCGCGCCGCAGGACGGGCGCGTGATGTTCGCGCTCCCGGCGGGTACCCACGCGATCATCGGCACCACCGAGTCGCCGACGAGCGCCGAGCCAGGCGAGGTCCGGCCGACGGAAGCCGAGATCGAGTACCTCCTCACCGCGGTGAACCACTACTTCCCGCAGGCGCAGCTCCGGCGCCAGGACGTGGTGAGCGCGTGGGCGGGCGTGCGGCCGCTCGTCGCGACGTCCGGCGCGCTCGGCGCCGCGTCGCGGGAGCACGCCATCACGATCGAAGACAACGTCGTGACGGTGACGGGTGGCAAGCTGACGACCTACCGTGTGATGGCGGATGACGCCGTGCGTGCGGCGGCGACGGTGCTCGGCATCCGTCCGGGGCGGACGCCCACACGCGAACGTCCGCTGCCTGGCGGCGATCTCACGGATATCGACGGGGAGATCGCGCGCGTCCGGCGCGACACGGGCGTGTCGGCGGACACGGCCGCGTGGCTCGTGACGGCGTACGGGGCGCGATGGCCGATCGTGTTGGGGACGGTCCTCGCGACCGGTGAGCCGCCCGCGCTCCTCGCGCCGGGTCTGCCCTACCTCACCGCGGAGGTGGCATACGCCATCTCGCACGAGATGGCCATGACCGTGGGCGACATCCTGATCCGGCGCACGCACGCGGCGTTCGAGCTTCCCGACCAGGGCAGGTCGATCGCGCCGGCGGTGGCCGCGCTCATGGGGCCGCACCACGGCTGGGATGCGGCGCGGCAGCAGCGGGAGGTGGAGCGGTACCTCGCCGAGGCCGGGACGATGTTCGGGGTGGAGGCGTAGCTCCTAGTCCAGATCCTCGGCGAGCTGCTCCTCGTCCGCCTCGTGAATGGTGCGGATCTCCAGGACCTTCAGCTGGCGGGTCATCGTCGGCAGCTTGAGGTACGCCGTCTCGCCCACCTGCTTGCCGAGCAGCGAGCGGCCGATGGGCGACGACATCGTGACGTGCCCCTCCTCGAACTCGACCGCGTCGCCGAAGACGAGGTGATAGACCTCCTTCGTCTTCGTCTTCTCGTCCTGCACCGTGATCCGCGAGCCGAGGCCGACGCGATCGGTGGGAATCTGCGCGAGGTCGATCGAGGCGAGCTTGCTCAGGCGCTGATGGAGATGGCCGAGGCGGGCCTGCACGAACTGCTGCCGCTCGAGCGCCGCCTTGTATTCCGAGTTCTCCTTGAGGTCGCCCAGCTCGACCGCTTTCCGGATCTCGTTCGGCAGGGTCACGTTGAGCTCCGTCTGGAGGGCTTCGGCCTCCCGCGCGAGCTTCCTCATCAGTTCTTCGATCATGGCACCGCGGCGAACGGGAACAGGAAAAATTCAGCGCCCGGCCGCGGGGGCCGGGCGCTGTGCCTGCTGGTAGTATAGCACCCGGCGCGGAGGCGTAAAGTCCGCCGCGCATCAGCTAGCTTTCGGGTGTGATCGAGATCGAACGCTACGGGGACGTCACGCGGCTCGTGATGCGGAGCTGGAGGACGCGACTGGCCGGCTATTCGGTCAGCGCGTATCTCGTCCGCAACGCACTCGTGGATACCGGCTTCGCAGGCGCGGCGCCGGCGCTCGACGCGTGGCTGCGCAACGCGCGCCGTGGGTTCCTGCACGGCGGCGAAGGGCTGATGAGCGCCATCGTGACGCACGCGCACGAGGACCACAGTGGCAACGCCGGCCTGCTGCAGGAGCGCGGCGTGCCCGTGTGGCTGTCGCCCGCGACGCGCGCCGAGCTCGCGAACCTCGAGACGGTGCCGCTCTACCGGCGCTTCGTCTGGAGCGATCCCCTGCCGGTGCGTCCGGACGCGGGCCGCTTCTCGACGGACGCGGTGCCGCTGCCGGAGGGGATGGAGGTGATTTACGCGCCCGGCCACTCCGACGATCACCACGTGGTGTGGGACAGCGAAACCGGCACGCTGTTCGGCGGGGACCTCTTCCTCGGCGTGAAGGTGCGGGTCGCGCATCACTCCGAGCGTCCGCGCACGCTCATCGCGACGCTGCGGCGGATGGCGGCGCTCGAGCCCGCGCGTCTCTTCGATGCGCACCGCGGCGACGTGCGCACGCCCGCGGAGGCGCTGCGCGCGAAGGCGGACTGGCTCGAGGAGATGGTCGATGCCATCGAGACCCGCGCGAACGCGGGGATGCCGGCGCATCGGATCCGCACGGAGCTGTTGGGGCGCGAGCCCGGCGAGTACTACGCCTCGTTCAACGAATATTCGAAGCTGCAGCTCGTGCAGACGGTGCTGCGCGGAGACTGAGGGACAGCGGACTGACCGGACTGCGGCCTGCGGACTGCGGACTGCGGACTCCCGACCGCGGATGGCGGACTGCGGATTGCAGAGCTCGAGGCCTCCGCTTGCACTTTCTCACCGCCAGTCGCAGAATCCGACGCCGATGCTCGCCGTTCGGACCGGCCACACGGATCCCCGCGCCCCCACCCCATGAAGATCGCCCTGACAGCGCTGCTGGCGTTGGTGATCGGCTCGACCGCCGCGGACGCACAGTTGTATGCCGGCCCCCTCGTAAGTGGCGAGCGCGTGCGAGTCACGGCCCCGGAGGTCACAGCGGCGCCGATCCGTGGAACGTTCCTGTCCGCGGAGCGCGACACGATCCGCGTGGCGACCACCGGCGGGAACCTGATCGTCGGCGTCCCATACTCCGCGGTCCAGCGCCTCGAGGTGTCGCGCGGGCGCAACCGGGTGCGCTGGGCATTGATGGGCGCCGGCGCCGGAGCCGTCGCCGGGATGCTGCTCGGCGCGATGTCGGCCAGCGGAGGATCCGGGTCGATCAATGAATCATGGGCGCCGCTCGGCGGGCTGCTCGCCGGGATTCCGATCGGCGCGGTCGTTGGTGCGATACTCGCCCCCGAGCGCTGGCGCGACCACCCCGTGACTCTCGTGCGATGAACCTTACGAGGCTGTTTCAGGCGGGATGGACGTTCCTGCTGCTGTTCGCCCCTCCTCCGGCGGCGGCGCAGGCGCCGTATACCATCACCCTCGCGCAGGGCACCGAGGTGCGGATCTCGACCGTGGAGGCACCGGGCCGGCGCATGCGAGGCGTCGCGCGCGGCATCAGCAATGACACGCTGCACCTCGTGGACGCAATCCGCGACGGTCGGCGTTCCGTGGCGCTCTCCCGGCTCCAGTCGCTGGAGGTGCGCGGGGGAATCGCGCGACGGCGCGGGATGCTGGTCGGCGCGCTCGTCGGCGCAGCGATCGGGCTGCGCATGGGGAGCGAGGAACGGGGGAGCGTCACGACGGGCATGGCGCTGATCGGTACGGCCGCGGGCTACGCGTTCGCGCCGAAGGGCTGGGAACGGCTTCCACTCCCGGCACGATGAAGCTTCGTCACCTCATCGGCGCCGCCATGTTCGCGGCGGGCGGAGCGGCGCAGGCGCAGTCCGGCACGACCGTCGCCATCGCGCCGAACGCCGACGTGCGCGCGACGATGGTGAGCGGCCCGGAGCGGCGCGTGACGGGCCAGTTCGTCCGCATGTCGGCGGACACGCTGACGCTTGCGCGCCACCGCCGCGCGGTGACGATCGCGCTCCCCCTGGCGCACGTGCACCGGCTCGAGGTCCGAGGATCCCCGGACCCCTGGCGCGGGGCGCGATGGGGCGCCGGGATCCTCGGTGGGGTCGCGCTCGTGTTCGGAGGGATCGATACGGCGCGCGGGGGGCTGGAGACCGGGGAGTATGTGAGCACGATCCTCGGCAATGCGCTGATCGGCGGCCTGCTCGGCTATGCGATCGCGCCTCGCGGGTGGGTCGATGTGCCGCGGCATGCCGTCGGATCTGGCGCAATGCCGCGATAGCAGGCACTTTCGCGCGTGAAGGACTCCCCTCACCCCGCCATCATGCGCCGCATCATCCTCGCCGCCACCCTCTCCCTGCTGATCCCGGAGCTCGTCGCGGCGCAGCAAGCCACCGCGACGCTTCCCGCGGGCACCACCATCCGCGTCACCGCCCCGCAGGCGCTCACGGAGCGCACCACCGGCGCCTTTCAGGCGGCCCGGAGCGACTCGCTCTGGATGCACGCGGGGCGCAGCCGGCAGCTGGTGATTCCGGTAGCCGCCGTCGAGCGGCTCGAGGTCTCGAAGGGACGCGCGCGCCTGAAGTGGGCACTCATCGGCGCCGGGAGCGGCGCACTCGCAGGCTTCGTCCTTGGCGGCATGGCGGGTGGCAAGGACGACATCACCGGCACGGGTGCCGCGACGGGAGCGATTGCCGGGACCGCGCAGGGGATCGTCCTCGGCGCGATCGGCGGCGCGCTCCTGGCGCCGCGACGCTGGGTCGGCTATCCCGTGTCGGCGCTGCGGTAGGACCGTCCGACTGCGGGATGCGGGATGCGGACCAACCGCGGATCGAGAGTCCGCATCCCGCCTCCCGCATCCTGCAATCGTTACCGGTGCCGCTCCAGCATCGACTCCGTCTCCTCGGCGGCCATCGGCTCGGCGCTCGCCTGCTCGAACTCGCGGCGCAGCAGGTCCATCATCTCCTGCCGCCGGTCGTACAGCCGCCGCAGCGTGCGCTTCGGCTTGCGCGCGTGCGTGTACGCCGTGAGCAGCGGCAGCGCGACCGTCGAGTCGAGATAGCAGACGACGGCGTCGGGCAGGCGATCGGGATCGATCTTGCCCCAGCTCACCGCCTCGGCCGGCGTCGCGCCGGAGAGGCCGCCCGTGTCGGGGCGCGCGTCGGTGATCTGCAGGAAGTAGTCGTGCCCCTTCTCGTCGATGCCGAGCACCTCCTGGATCTGCGGCTCCGTCTGGAGCGCGAAGTTCTTCGGCGAGCCGCCGCCGCAGATCAGCACCGCGCTCTTGCCGCCGCCGCGCTTGGCGGAGAGCACGATGGACGCCGTCTCGTTCACGTCGTCATTGGGGTTGATGACGCACTTGTTCCCCTCGAGCGCGAGGGCGGCGATGTTCATGCCGATGGACGAGTCGCCGGGCGATGACGTGTAGATCGGCACGCCGCACTCGTAGGCGACGCCGAGGAGCGACCGGTTGCCGATGCCGAGCGCCTTCTCGCGCTCGCGGATGTACTTGCCGCACAGCCAGTGGAACTCGGCGCTCGACATCGCGCGCTGGAACTCGGGCCCCTGGATGACCTTGCGGAAGAACGCGTCCGTCGAGAGCAGGACGTCGTAATCGAAGAAGATGTCGTAGATACGCACGATGCCTTCCTCGCGCAGCACGACGTCCGACTCCTGCGGGTTGCCGCGGTGCATCGCGAGGCCGAGCCCGAAGTGCGCATCGTGATAGAGGTTGGCGCCCGTGGAGATGATCCAGTCCACGTAGCCGCCCTCGATCAGCGGGATCAGCGCGGCCATGCCGACGCCGGCGGGCGTGAGCGCGCCGGTGAGCGTCATCCCGACGGTGACGTCGTCCTCGAGCATCTTCGTCGTGAAGAGCTGGCACGCTTCACGGAGCCGCGCGGCGTTGTAGGCGAGGAAGGTGCCGTCGATCAGGTCGGCCGCGGTCTCGGTGCCGTCGATGCGCCGCGGCTCGATGCGGCGGCCCTTGAGGAACTTCGACCCCTCGTGCGACGTGTGCTGGACGCCGCCCTTCTCGCGCTGTTCGGCGGCCTTCTTCTGCTCCGCCTTGTTGCCGGCGGCCGAGGCCTTCTTCGCGCCTTTCTGCTTGCCGTCGCCATGCCGTGATGCCTTGAATCCGCCGCGCTCGCGGTCTTCGTTGCCGCCGCTCTTCTTGCCTGCCATCGAGGTGGCCTCGTGTTTCAAATTTTCGAGTTCCTTCTGCCCTAATCCTTCGTGCCGTTCGATTCGTACGCCGCGATCACTGCATTCGCGGCTTCCTGCGGATCATCCGTGAGCAGCATGAGGTCCATGTCGCCGGGGCTGATCTTCCGCTCGCCGAGCACCCGCGACTGGAGCCAGCGGATGAGCCCAGCCCAGTAGTGGCGCCCCATCAGGATCACCGGGAACTGCGAGATCTTGCCGGTCTGGATCAGCGTCAGCGCCTCGAAGGCCTCGTCGAGCGTGCCGAACCCGCCCGGGAAGATGATGAACGCGTTCGAGTACTTGATGAACATCGTCTTCCGCACGAAGAAGTAACGGAAGTTGATCAGCGTGTCGACATAGGGGTTGGCCCCCTGCTCGAAGGGCAGCTCGATGTTGCAGCCGATGGAGGGTCCACCGCCGAGCCTGGCCCCTTCGTTCGCGGCCTCCATGATCCCCGGCCCGGCCCCGGTGATGATCGAGAACCCGGCCTCGGCGAGCAGGCGGGCGACCTCGCGGGCGGTGGCGTACTGCGGATCGCTGGGGTCGGTGCGTGCGGAGCCGAAGATGGAGACGCCGCGCTGCACGGCGGCGAGGGTGTCGAACCCCTCGATGAACTCCGCCTGGATGCGCATGAGCCGCCAGGGGTCCGTGCGCGTGAAGTCCACCTCGAGCGCGGTCGTCGGCGTCTGGAGGAACTTCTCGTCCTCCGTCTCCGGGCGATATGCACTGCGGATGGACTCGTCCACCGTCACCTTCGTCGCCCCCACCTCCCGGCGCGTCGGCAGCTCGGACGGCGGCGTGCGCCCCTTGGCGCGGTGCCCCGCCTCGGTGCGCTCCCGCAGCCCGGCCTGCGACTCCTTGGCCGCCTCGGCGAGGAGCTGCGGATTGGCGCGCTTGCCGGTCGCCGTGCGCGGTCCGCGGCGCGTGCCCCCGGCCGGCACCTTCTCCGTGTACCGGTGTTTCGTTTCCGCCGGATCCGCCGTGCTGCGCTTCGACCCGGTGCGCGGCACCGCCTTCGCGGATTTCGCGCGTGCCGCCGTCTTCGCGGCCTTGCTCGGCTTCGCCGGTTTCGGATCGTTCTTCGAGGTCGCCGCGCGCTTGCGGGCGGGCGCTTTGCGTGAGGCCATGGAGTCGAGATGTGGTGGCGTGCCGCGGAGTCGCGGCGGCTTGGAGTGTAGCGCGCGCGAACCCGCAAGACGAGGGCCCGCCTTCTATATTTCGCCGCGTGAGACGCCCTCCCCTCCGCTGATGCCGTCGGTCGTCATCCTCGTCGCCGACGGCGTGCGTCCGGACACCCTCGCCGCTGCGATCGACACCGGCCGCCTTCCCGCCCTCGCCGGCATCCGCGCGACCGGCGGCCTGCACACCGTGACGTCGGCATTTCCGTCGGTCACGGGCCCCGCCTACGCGCCGTTCCTGATGGGGCGCTTTCCCGGCCCGATCGGCCTTCCTGCGCTGCGCTGGTTCGATCGCGCGCGCGAGCGGTGCACGTACCCCGATTACACGCGCAGCTACGTCGGGTACCAGATGCGCGAGCTCGACCGCGATCTCGCCGCCGACGCCCCGACGATGTTCGAGCTCGTGCCCGACAGCGTCGCCGCGCTGAACATGATCGGGCGCGGCCTCCCGCCCGATCGTCGGCTCGACCGGCCCACACTCGGACGCGCGGTGCGCGCGGCGCGTACGCACTTCACCGGGAACGTCGCGGGCTGGCTGGACATCGACCGCGAGGTCGGCGACCAGCTCGTCGCGCGCCTCCGCGATCGCGCGCCGCGATTCACCTTCGCGGCGTTCACGGGGGTGGACAAGGTCTCCCATTCCGCCGGCCACTAAGCTCCGCTGCTGCACGACGCGCTCGCGATCGTGGACGACGTCGCCGGACGCATCCGCGCGGATGCCGAGCGCGCGGGACGCGACACCCGCATCTGGATCGTGAGCGACCATGGTCACTCGCCGGTCGCGCAGCACGAGGACCTCGCGGCGGTCGTGCGCGACGCGGGCCACCGCGTGATGGCCCATCCATGGGTGTTCGCGCGGGATCCGGAGGTGGCCGTGATGGTGAGTGGCAACGCGATGGCCCACCTCTACGTCGACCTCGGCGAGCGCGCGCGCCCGTGGTGGTCGTCGCTGTCCGCCCGCTGGCAGCCGCTGGTGGACACGCTGCTCGCGCGCGCGTCGGTCGATCTCGTGCTGCTGCCCGACTGCGACGGCCGCTGCATCGTCGCCAGCCGCGATCGTGGATCGGCCGTCGTGCAGCATGCCGGCCCGCGCTACCGCTACCGGCGCACGGCCGGCGACCCGCTCGGCATCGGCGACGACATCGACGGCGACGAAGCCGTGGCCTGGGCGGCGACCCGCGCGACGGATTATCCGGATGCGCTCGTGCAGATCGCCCACATCGCGAGCGCGCCGCGCGCCGGCGACATCATCCTCAGCGCGGCGCGCCAGTGGGACTTCCGCGCGAAGTACGAGCCGATCCCGCACGTCAGCTCGCATGGCGCGCTGCACCGCGAGCACATGCTGGTGCCGCTGCTCGTCGATCGGCCAGCCGTGCGCACCCCGCGACGCACGGTGGACGTGATGCCGAGCGCCCTCGCAGTGCTCGGCGCGGCGGTGCCGCCCGGTCTCGACGGCACCGCGTTCGTCTAGCGCTTATCCCCCTCGCGCCAGCAACGTCTCTGCGCGAGCCCACGCAGGGGAGCCGGTCGAGTCGCGCAGCGTCACCGTCGTCGGCCCGACGCTGACGGCCGCGGCGATGATCGCGGGCCTGCCGCCGACCGAGATGCGCGACCCGCGAACGGTGATGCGTTCCCCTCGCTTCAGGTTGATCCACAGCTCGTCGAGGTTCCAGACCGGGCCGAGGTTGACGGGGAGCGTCTCCCGCTTCGTGCGGAGCAGCAGGTTGATGCCGCCGGGATCCGCCCCGCGCCGTGCGACGAGCGCGACCCGCACGATGGTTCCACTGACGGTCGTCACGGTCGCGGGGTCGAATCCGGCGACGTCCGGCGTCTGACCGGCGGCAGGGATCGAAGCGGCGATCACGACGAACGCGGCCGCCATGGCCGGGCGATGCATCGACATGTGTGCCTCCGGAGCGGGGCGGGAGAGCCCATGCTGCCGCCGTGTCGGTGCAGCGTTGTCCGTCGCCCGTCCGACGCATGTCGGGGATGTCCCGTCGGGCGAGTGATCGCGCGGCGTCGACGGACCGAGCGGCACCGCGCGTATCACGGGCCCGTTGCCGCGGGGATGGCATCCCGTCACCTTCATTGCATGGCCTGGCTTCGCCTCACCCTCGCGCTCGCCCTGCGCGGCCTCACCAACCCCGCCGATGGTGCCGCCCTGCTCCGCATGGGATGGCGTTTCCGGCGCCGTCACTGGTGGCATCGGCCGCCATTTCTTCCGCTCCCATCGACCGAGTATCTGCGGTGGCGGCTGCACACCGCCTACGGTGACGAACACATCGTCCCGCCGGCGGACGACGTCGTCCGGCTCGCACGATGGGCAGCGCGGCCCTGGTGACCCTCGTGTGCGCGCGAGCGACGCAGGCGCGCGGACGGTCGGCAGGATGAGCAGCGTGCAGCATCCCGTGGACGAACGCGTCGTGGCCGCGCCGCCTGGCTTCGCTTCGCTCGTGAAAGCCCAGGCCTACGGCCTCGGCTTCGACCTCGCCGGCATCACGACGCTCGGGCCCACCGAGACCGCCGCCGAATACGACCGGTGGATCGCGGAGGGGCGCCATGGCGCGATGGACTACCTCGCGCGTGGCGCGGAGAAGCGGCACGACACGCGACTGCCCTTTCCCGGCGTCGTCTCGGCGATCGTCGTTGCGATGCAGTACGGTGGCCGCGAGCCCTCAGGGCCGGTGGCGCGCTACGCGCGCGGCGACGACTACCACGACCTCATGGTCGACCGCTTGAACGACCTGCACCGGTGGATCGACGAGCAGCTCGGTGCGCACGTCGCCGGCAAGTCGTACGTCGACACCGGACCGATCCTCGAGCGCGAGCTGGCCCGCCGCGCGGGCCTCGGGTGGCAGGCGAAGAACACGAACCTCATCAACCCCACGCTGGGCTCCTTCTTCTTCATCGGCGCGCTGGTGATCGGCCTCGAGCTCGAGGTGGATGCGCCGTTCGATGCGGACCGCTGCGGCTCCTGCACGCGCTGCATGCAGGCGTGCCCGACGAATGCGATCACCGCGCCGCGCGAGCTCGATGCAACGCGGTGCATCTCCTACCTCACGATCGAGTTGAAGTCGGAGATCCCGGAAGCGCTGCGGCCGGGGATGGGCGGGCTGCTCTACGGGTGCGACATCTGCCAGGAGGTGTGTCCGTGGAACATCCGCTTCTCACGGGAGCTCGCTGACGATTCCCCATTCAAGCCGCGCGAGGTGCTGCGCGGCAAGGATGCCCGCACCCTCGCGCGCGAGCTGCTCGCGATGTCGCAGGAGGAGTTCAGCGCGGCGTTCCGGAAGTCGCCGATGAAGCGGGCGAAGCTGCGGGGGTTGAAGCGGAATGCGGTGGTGGTGCTGGGGAATGTCGGGACGTCGGAGGACGCCGCCATGCTCGAACGGGCGCTCGATGATTCGGAGCCGCTCGTGCGCGAGCATGCGGCGTGGGCGCTCGCGCAGATCGAAGCCTCGCGGAAGTGACGCTCCGCCGCCAGCGCAGGGATTCGATCATCCCGGGGATGGCCCGATGAGTTCCATGACGAGCCCGATTGCCCCGCCTATCAAGGCGCCGCCCTTCGCTCCTGTCTTCCATTCCCCGCACGGCTCCGTCCCTTCGCATTGCCCCTCGGCGTAGACGGCTCCCAGGGCCGCGCCAGCGACGGCACCGATGGCGATACCAACGACAGGGATTCGCCACCCGCGCGCTGAATCGTCTTGAACCAACCTGATCGCCCGGGCACTCGTATCAGGAGAGCGCGTGAAGCGCTGCGCACGAACGGGCGCCAACGAAGACATCTCGGCGCGACGCACCGCCCGCCGGCGCGCGCCGTGCTGGACGAGGGTCACCGCCGTCGCCTGACCAGCGGCATCGAACTCGAACTCGAGCTGCGCATCCACCTCCCGCAGGAAGAAGCGATCGCGCGCCGAGGCCCATAGGCGGAACTTCGGCTGCCCGCTGGGCTGCACGTAGAGGGCGTCGCCCTCGCGTGTCACGGTCAGCGTGATTTGGGAGGTAAGGGCGTATTTCCCGACCAGGCGCTCGAGAACCTCGGCACTCACCTCAATCGCAGTGCGGCGCGGCGGCACTGGCGGCATCGCGAGTGGCAGGCGCGGATCGAGCAGGTGCATGCCGATGTCCTCGGGCGGGACTTTCGCGTTCACGAGGACGACGACGCCGATGCCGCGCAGCGGGTCGAAGCCCGCGAAGCTGCGGAACCCGCCGGTGCCTCCGTTGTGCCAGTAGATGCGAGACGAGGGTCGCGTGCGGACCAGCCAGCCGAGCGCGATGCTGTCCACGCCGCCGAACGCGTGTCGTACGTCCTGGCTCATCGGGATCGCGCGCGGGAGCGGCGTCGCCGCGGGCTGGAGCTGCGCCTCGAGGTACGTGAGCATGTCGGCCGCGGTCGACCGGAGGGCGCCGGCACCGGCGAGCGCGTCGAGGCGCCAGTAGGACACCGTGTCCATCGCGGCGTTGTGGGCTGCCGCGAAGCGCGCGCGAAGCGCCGCAGGCACCTCCACATGGGTCTCGCGCATGGCAAGCGGTCCGGTGATGCGCTCGTCCACCAGTGCGCCCCACGACGGCTTCCCTGCCCGCACGGTGAGCGCGTAGCCGAGCAGCCCCGCGCCCAGGTTCGAGTACTCGCCGATGGCACCGGGCGCGCGCGTCAGCGTGTGGCTCGCGAGGAAGGCATGAAGGCGCGTCGTGTCGTAGTCGGCGTACGGGTCGTTCCCGTCCGCCGGCATCATGTTGCCGGGGAGGCGCGGAAGCCCGGAGCGATGGGTGGCGAGGTGCTCGAGCGTGATCGGGCCGGACGGGTGCGTCGGCAGCTTCACGGTGGACGGAAGCAGCTCCGCGACGGGCTGATCGAGCCGCACCTCGCCGCGCGTGACGGCGTCGGCCAGGAGCAGCGCATTGAAGGTCTTGGAGATCGAGCCGATCTCGAAGATCGTGTGCTCGTCGAGCGGGGCGCGTCCGGGCCCCGCGGTGCCTGCGGTGAAGAACCGACGGGTACCGTTCTGGGTGATCCCCACGACGATGCCGACGGTGCGCCCGCTGTCGACACGCGCCTGGAGGATCGCCCGGATAGTGGAGTCGGATGGTGCCGACTGCGCCCGCATCGACTCGGGCGCAAGGAGGGAAAGGACGGCGCCCAGGAGGGCCGCGGGATGTCGCATGTCGCAGAGAGGAAGAGGGGACGTGACCGCGCCGCCATTGTGCCGATGCCTGCGGGGCCCGTCAATGTCTACTGTATGCGGGGGATCTCGGGTTACCTGGCGTGACGGTGACAGCGTCGGCGGGCGAGTCACGCCGCGTGGCGTGACGCAGGCCACCGCCGAGTGACTCATTCAAGTCCCGCTGAGTCTGCTTGGTATGGCACTGACTCTCAGCAGACGGCTTGCTCTCGCCGCGAACGTGGCGTTGCTCGCACTCCCTTCCTCTGCGTCATCGGCCCAGGTCGTCACCGGGACTCTCCGAGGCGCCGGAGGCGAGGCGTTGGTCGGGGGGACGGGTCGTGGCATCCGGAGTGACCGGCGCTACCAGCGACACGACCGGCCGCTACACGATCGTTGGGCTCCGTGCGGGCAGGTACCAGCTGGTCGCGCGCCGCATCGGGTCCCTCAGGCGTGACACCACCATCACGCTCGGCGCCGGCGACACGGTGCACTGGAACCCCGTGCTCTCCGCATCGGAGCTCTGGGTCCGTGCAGCCGAGGATCAGCGCCGCGCCGACGCGGCGCGCGCGGAGGCGGGCAGCGTCGACAGCATCGCGACCGGCGCCGTGCGCACCGACAGCTCCGGCACCCTGACCTACGAGCGGTTCGGGATCGAGCTGCTCCGCGCCGCGCTGGCGCCCACGATCCCGCCCGCCGGCGGTGCCGCGGCGGCGCCGCCGCTCAACGTGAGACGCGTACTTTCACCCCTGAGCGCGGCGCAGGCGCTGGTGCTCGCGTGGGGCGCGGCCGTCGATTCCACCGCACATGCGATCCAGCAGGCGCTCCGCATCGGCGCGCCCGACCTGCACGAAGTCGCGCGGCGCACCCGCCGCTTCAATGCGGGATTCAACGCGCGCACCGACGCCGAGCTGCGCGTGGCGAATGCGCTCTGGGTCGATGTGCACGAGCAGCTGCAGCCGACGTTCGCCGAGTGGACCCGGGACGTCTTTGGCGCCACCGCGCGCAGCGTCCCCCTGGACTCGGCTCGTGCGCTGCCGATCCTCAACGGATGGGCCGACAGCGTGACCAGGGGGCGCATCAGGCAAGTGGTGGCAGCGCCGTACGACACGTCCGTGGCGACAGTGCTGATGAATGCCGTCTACATGAAGAGCGTGTGGCTCGAGCCGTTCGAGAAGTCGGAGACGAAGCCGCGCGCGTTCACCACCGCCGCCGGCCGCCGTATCGACGTTCCAACCATGGAACGCACTGCCACTCTCGCTTTCGGCCGCGGGGCGGGCTACCAGGCGCTTCGCATTCCCTACCGGGCAGGTCTCACGGCGATGTACGTGGTCCTGCCTGACTCCGGCATGTCGGTGCTGGCGGTGCTCGACAGCATCGCGCACGGGGGTTGGCCCCTGCCCGATCCGCGGACCGAGTCGGTACGGACGCACCTCCGCCTGCCGCGCTTCCATGTCGAACAGCAGACGGACCTCCGCGGGCCGTTCGAGCGTCTTGGGCTGGGGATCATCTTCGACTCGACCCGCGCCGACTTCGCGAAGCTCGTCGTGCCGCGTCCCGACCGGCCCCCGCCGTGTCCGCCCATCTCCGGCCGCGCGCAGCTGTCGCTCGAGCCCAGGTGCACGCGCATCCGCATCTCGAAGGCGACCCAGGACGTCTTCCTCGACGTCGATGAGGAAGGAACCGAGGCGGCCGCGGTCACGACGCTTGCGTTCGAGCTCGTGGTCACGTCGCTGCCCCCCGAGCCGCAGCAGTTCTTCGTCGACCGGCCCTTTCTGTTCGCGCTGCGCGACGAGATGACGGGCACCCTGCTGTTCGTCGGGTACGTGGCCGATCCACGCGAGTAGGGCGCGTCGCTTTGCGGGAGCACGCCGCGTGGGCGCTCGACGCGATCCGCGCCCGCGGGGGCGCCAGGCGCGGCGGCAGCGTCTAGCTTTCCTTTGACGCTCCCATCACACGCCGCCATTCGCTCGTCCCCACCGCCTCCGCGTGACTCTTCTCTCGCTCTCCAACGTCGGCGTCTCCTTCGGCGCAACCGAACTCTTCAAGGACGTCACATTCACCGTCGCCGAGGGCGACCGGTGGGGCATCATCGGGCGCAACGGCGCCGGCAAGTCGTCGATCTTCAAGCTCATCACCGGGGAGCTCCAGCCGACGGTCGGAAGCGTCGCGCGCAAGCCGCGGCTCCGGCACGCGCTGCTCGACCAGCACCGCGCCTTCGAAGGTGCGACCACGGTGTGGGAGGCCGGCGCGGCGGCGTGGCGCGACGTGATCGCCCTCGAGAAGCGCATCGCCGCGATGGCGATGGAGCTCGGCGAGCTCGGCGACAAGGTCACCGACGAATTCCTCGAGCGCTTCGGGCACGAGCAGGAGCGCTTCGCCGACCTCGGGGGCTACGTCTATCACGCGCGCGTCGACGCGGTGCTGCAGGGGCTCGGCTTCGACGCCGAGGAATCGAAGACGCGTCCCCTGGCGTCGCTCTCGGGGGGAGAGCGCGGGCGGGTGGGGCTCGCGGCTCAGCTGATCGCGCCGGCCGACCTGCTGCTCCTCGACGAGCCGACCAACCACCTCGACCTCGACACCACGACCTGGCTGCAGGAATGGCTTCGGGATGCCGCCGAGACGGTCATCGTCGTGTCGCACGACCGCGCGTTCCTCGACGCCATCTGTACGCACATCCTGCACGTGGAGGGGCGCACGAGCGAGTGGTACAAGGGCAACTACAGCCAGTTCGTGCCGCAGCGCGCCGAACGGCGGCTCACCCGCGACCGCGAGATCGAGCGGCAGCGCGCGTACGTCAAGAAGGAAGAGGAGTACATCCGGCGCAACATCGCGGGCGTCAACTCCTTCCAGGCGAAGGGCAAGCGCAAGCGCCTGGAACGCCTGCCGCGCCTCGCGCCGCCGCCGGGCGATCCGGCGGCAATGTCACTCGACTTCGAGGTCGCCGAGCGCGGGGGCGACCGGGTGCTCGCCACCGAAGGGCTGACGGTGGCGGTACCAGGCCGCGTCCTCGTGGATGATTTCACGGCCGTGATGCGCCGGAACGACTTCGTGGCGCTGGTCGGTCCCAACGGAGCCGGCAAGTCCACGTTCATCTCGACCGTCATCGGCGATCTCGCGCCGGCGAGAGGCGAGGCGAAGCTCGGCGGGTCGATCACGCCCGCCTGGTTCCGGCAGGACCTCGCCGACCTCCCCCTCCGCATGTCGATGTACGAC
>DASTYL010000095.1:0-19546 GCA_035764975.1 Gemmatimonadaceae bacterium
GCAGCGCGCCGATCTCCTCGAGGGCGTGCGAGAAGGGGTAGTGCCCGAGATCGTGCAGGAGCGCCGCGACGCGCGTGATGTCGCACTCGTCGCGGGCGATGCGATCGAACTCCCGGCGTTCCTCGAGCAGGTTCAGCGCGCGACGGGCGAGGTGATACGCGCCGAGGGCATGCTCGAAGCGGGTGTGCGTCGCGCCGGGATAGACGAGATGCGCCAGCCCGAGCTGTCGGACGTATCGCAGCCGCTGGAACGGCGGCGTGGCGACGAGCTCCAGCGCCAGCGGGTCGATGCGGATGTTGTTCCAGAGCGGGTCGCGGATGATCTCCATGGCGGGAAAAGAAAGCGCCGGCCCGTGGGCCGGCGCAACCTTCCTGCACGCACCGCGTGCCGTTTCCCCGCGGGGCTATGTCAGCCCTGCGGGCCGGCCTGCTTCACGGCATCCGATACCAGCGCGCCGAACTTCTCGAAGTTCTTGCGGAACATCTCCGAGAGCTTCTTCGCCTGCGCATCGTAGGCGGCCTTGTCCTGCCACGTGTTGCGCGGCGTGAGCACCTCGGTCGGCACGTCCGGCACCTCGGCGGGGACCGCGAGGCCGAAGACCGGGTCGACGATGGTCCTGGTGTTCGCCAGCGTCCCGTTGAGGAGCGCGCGCACCATGGCCCGCGTGTGCCAGAGCTTCATCCGGCTCCCGACGCCATAGCCGCCGCCCGACCACCCCGTGTTCACGAGCCACACGTTCGGCTTGTGCTCGTCGATGAGCTTCCCGAGCATCTCGGCGTACTTCCACGGGTGCCACACGAGGAACACGGCGCCGAAGCAGGACGAGAACGTCGCCTGCGGCTCGGTGACGCCCCGCTCCGTCCCCGCGACTTTCGCGGTGTACCCGGAGAGGAAGTAGTACATCGCCTGCTCGCGAGTCAGCTTCGCGATCGGCGGCAGGACGCCGAAGGCGTCCGCGCTGAGGAAGACGATGTTCTTCGGGTGTCCGCCACGGCCGTTCGGCACGTGGTTCGGGATGTAGTGCAGCGGGTAGGAGGCGCGGGTGTTCTCCGTGAGCGACTGGTCATCGAAGCGCACCTTCCGCGTGCTCTCGTCGAGGACGACGTTCTCGAGGATCGTCCCGAACATCTGCGTCGCGCGGTAGATGTCCGGCTCCTGCTCGGGCGAGAGGTTGATCACCTTCGCGTAGCAGCCGCCCTCGAAGTTGAACGTGCCGTCCTTCGACCAGCCATGCTCGTCGTCGCCGATGAGGTTGCGCTCCGGGTCCGCCGACAGCGTCGTCTTGCCGGTGCCGGAGAGGCCGAAGAAGAGCGCGGTGTCGCCGTTCCGCCCCGTGTTCGCCGAGCAGTGCATCGAGAGCACGCCCTGCCGGGGGAGGTAGTAGTTCATGACGGTGAACATCGCCTTCTTCAGCTCACCGGCGTACCGCGTGCCGCCGATGAGGATGATCCGCTCCTTCAGGTTGAGCACGATGAACGTGCCCGTCCGCGTGCCATGACGCGCGGGATCGGCCTGGAACTCCGGCGCGTGCAGCACCGTGAAGTTGGGATCGAACGTCGGGAGATCCGATGCCTCCGGCCGGATGAACATGTTCCGGACGAAGCTCATGTGCCACGCGCTCGGCGAGACGTACCGTACCGACAGGCGGTAGGCCGGATCGGCGCCGCAGTACAGGTCCTGCACGAACAGCGAGTCGCGGCCGTTGAGGTACTCCCGGACGTCGGCGAGCAGCACGGCGAACTTCTCTTCCGCGAACGGCTGGTTGACCTTGCCCCAGTCGACGTCGTTCATCGACGACGCCTCCTGCACGACGAACTTGTCGTTCGGCGAGCGGCCGGTGTGCGGCGTCGTCGTGGCCACGAAGGGGCCCATGTCTGCGAGGACCCCTTCCTTGCGGACGATCGCGTGCTGGATCAGGACCGGCGCGACCGGGTTCCAGTGCACCTGTCCAACAGGCGCAAGCCCCTGCGCCTCGAGCCCGCGCTGCGGCGTGGTGGACTGGGGCGGAGTTTGAGTAGCCATCAGAGTCTCGAGAGAATCGTCGGAGTGGAGCCGGTGGTCGCGGCGGCGGGAGGCCCGGAATGCGTACGCTCCTGCGCGTCGACGACCGCCACGGCGGTCATGTTCACGATTTCCTGCACGTCCGCGCCCCGCTGGAGCACGTGGACCGGTCGCCGCATCCCCGTGAGGATGGGGCCGATCGCCGTCGCGCCGCCGAGGCGGCTCAACAACTTGTAGGCGATGTTCGCGGCACTCAAGTTCGGGAAGATCAGCACGTTGGCCTCTTCCGTGAGCGCGGAGAACGGGTAATCCCGGCGAAGCGTCTCCGGGTCGAACGCCGTGTCCGCCTGCATCTCGCCGTCCACGATGAGCGACGGGTCGCGGCGGCGGAGGAGCTCGGCGGCCCGGGCCATCTTCTCGGCTTCGGGATGCCGCACCGACCCGAAGTTCGAGAACGAGAGGAACGCCACCCGGGGCTCATGGCCGATCGACTTCGCGATGCGGGCCGCGGCGTAACCGATCCGCTCGAGCTGCTCCACCGTCGGATCGATGTTCACCGTCGCATCCGAGATGAAGATGAGCCGCTTCTCGAACACGAGCAGGTACACGCCGCTCACCAGCCCCGCCTTCGGGTGCGCCCCGATGACCTCGAGCGCAGGCCGGATGGTCTCGGGGTAGTGCAGGCCGACGCCGCTGACCAGGGCGTCCGCGTCGCCGCATGCCACCATGCACGACCCGTAGTAGTTGCCGTTCAGCACGCGGAAGCGTGCCTGGGAGAGGGACATCCCCTTCCGCTGCCGGCGCTCCCACAGGAACGCGGCGTACTCGTCCCGCTTCGGCGAATCGGTGGGGTCCTCGATGGCGATGTCCTCGAGGTCCACGTGCGCCGCTGCCGCCGTCGCCTCGATCACGTCACGCCGGCCGAGCAGCACCGGCATCGCGATGCCGTCGTCACGACAGAGGGCGGCGGCACGGATGATCCGCACGTCCTCGCCTTCGGGGTACACCACGCGCTTGGGGCGTGCCGACGCGCGATGGATGAGCCCCCGCATCAGCCCGTGCGCCGGCCCGAGCCGGGCCTCGAGCTGCTCGCGGTAGGTCTCCAGGTCCACGAAGTCGCGCGCCACCCCGCTGGCCACGGCGGCCCAGGCGACCGCCGGCGCCACCCACAGCAGCACCCGCGGATCGAACGGGAAGGGGATCAGGTAGTCGCGCCCGAACTGGACGTTCTTGAGGCCGTATCGCGCCGCGACGCGATCGGGCACCTCTTCCTTGGCGAGCAGCGCGAGGGCGCGCGTCGCCGCCATCTTCATCTCCTCGTTGATCTGCTCCGCGCGCACGTCCAGCGCGCCGCGAAAGATGAACGGGAAGCCGAGGACGTTGTTGACCTGGTTCGGATAGTCGCTGCGGCCGGTCGCGATGATGGCGTCGTCGCGCACCGCGCGCACCTCCTCCGGGAGGATCTCCGGGACCGGGTTCGCGAGCGCGAAGATGACCGGATTGGGTGCCATCTTCGAGATCATCTCGCCGTTGGCTGCGCCCGCGACGGAGAGGCCGACGAAGACGTCCGCACCCACGAGCGCGTCGGCCAGCGAGCGCGCGGTGACGCCCGTATGGGCGAAGCGCGCCTTGTACGGATCCATGTCCCCTTCGGACCGGCCGGCGAAGATCACCCCCGCGCGGTCGCACATGAGGATGTTCTCGCGCTGCACGCCGAGCCGCACGTAGTGCTCGGCGGTGCTGATCGCGGCCGCACCGGCGCCGGAGAAGACGACCTTCACCTCGCCGATGTCCTTCCCGACGATCTCGAGGGCATTCAGCAGCGCCGCGCCGGAGATGATCGCCGTGCCGTGCTGGTCGTCGTGGAAGACGGGGATCTTCATCGTCTTCCGGAGCGTCTCCTCGATGTAGAAGCAGTCCGGGGCCTTGATGTCCTCGAGGTTGATCCCGCCCACGGTGGGCTCGAGGAGCTGGCAGAACTTGATCACGTCATCCGGATTCTCCGAGTCGACCTCGAGGTCGAACACGTCGATGTCGGCGAACGACTTGAAGAGGTTCCCCTTGCCCTCCATCACCGGCTTGCCGGCGATGGCTCCGATGTTGCCGAGGCCGAGGACCGCGGTGCCGTTGGTGACCACGGCAACCAGGTTGCCCTTCGCGGTGTATGCGTAGGCCTCCTCCGGGTCCTTCTTGATCTCGAGGCAGGGCTCGGCGACCCCTGGCGAGTAGGCCAGGGCCAGGTCCCGCTGGTTGGTAAGGGGCTTCGTCGGGACGACCGCAATCTTGCCGGGCCGGCCGCGGCGGTGATATTCGAGGGCGTCTTGGCGTTTTTTGGACATGGCAGTTTGGAAACCTAGCCGGGCAGGGCGGCGACAGGCAGTCGGCGACTCCCACGGCAGGCGCATTCCGCCGAAGCCGGGTGCCTGCGTCGTTTGCCGCGGGCGGTTCACCGGGGTAACCTCCACGACCATGAACGCCAACTTCATCCGCGTCATCACCGTACTCCGGGCCCTGGCGGCTGCCATGCTGCCCGGCGCCCTGGCGATCGCGGATGGCCCGCCGAGGCCGCTGGGATTGGACCGACGATTTGAACTTTCAGGGCGCCGGTCGGGGCCCGATCACGGTTGATCGCGGCCGCATAGCCGTGCACCCCGCCGGGCGGCCAGGGCGCATCAGGACCTCCATCCTTTCAAGAATGAACGATTTCCGACATGGGCCCCTGCGAAGAGGCTGGGCGTTAGCGGTGCTGGGCCTTTCCATCGCGGCCTGCCTCCCCGGCGTCGTGTGGGCGCAGGGTGCGCCCGCGACCATCCGCGGCACGGTGGTGGACGCCGCGAGCGGCGCACCGGTGCAGGCCGCGCAGGTCAGGCTCGCCGAGCGCCATATCGCCGAGCCGACGCATGACGATGGCGCATTCGTGCTCCACCACATCCCGGCTGGCTCGTATGCGCTGACCGTCCAGCGCCTCGGCTACTATCCGCTCACCCGGCGCATCGAGGTGCGCGCGGGCGACACCCTCACGCTCCGCCTCGAGCTCCAGCAGGCCGCGGTGCGCCTCGGGCCGCAGGTCGTCACGGGCACGCTCACGACACGCGCGGGCGAGGAGGTGCTGAGCCCGACCTCGGTGCTGTCCGAGGCCCAGCTCGAGCGCCAGCTCACTTCAACGGTCGCGGGCACGCTCCAGAGCACCCCGGGCGTTTCCTCGAGCGGCGTCGGCGCCGCGACCGCGCGGCCGGTCATCCGCGGGCTCGGCGGGGACCGCATCCTCGTGCTGGAGGACGGACAGCGGACGGGCGACCTGTCGTCGCTGTCGGGCGACCATGCCGTGGCCGTGGATCCGTTGAGCGCGAAACAGATCGAGGTCGTCCGCGGGCCGATGTCGCTGCTCTACGGCAGCAGTGCACTGGGCGGCGTGGTGAACGTGATCCGCGAGGAGATCCCCGCGTCGGTCCCGGAGCACGCGCACGGTACGCTCTCGGCGCAGGGAGAATCCGCCTTCCGCGGGGCCACGATCGGCGGGGCGGTGCAGGCGCCGCTCACCGGGGAGCTGGCCGGCAGGATCGAGGGCACCCTTCGCGGGGCAGGGACGACGCGGACGCCGGTCGGGCCGCTCCGGAACACGGAGGCGCAGACCTTCGGCGCCGCCGCGGGTCTCGGGTTCAACACCGGCACCACGCACGCCGGGATGTCGTATCGGGTGTTCGGCAACGACTACGGAATCCCGAGCGGCTTCGTCGGCGGCCACGAGGAGGGCGTCGACATCAAGATGCGCCGGCACACGGTGCGCGGGGAGGCGGAGCGTCACTTCGGTGCCGACGGGCAGGTGACGGCGCGCACGACGGCGACGTTCACGGACTATGCGCAGCACGAGCTCGAGGGGAGCGGCGAGATCGGGACGATCTTCCACCAGCGGGTGACGACGGCGGAGATGCTCGTGAAGCACGACTCCCTCGGGCCGCTCGCGCTGGGCGCGGTTGGTGTCCGCGGCCAGTTTCGCGACATCGCGACCGGCGGATCGCTGCGGACACCCGATACCCGGGACCAGGCGGCGGCGATCTTCGCGGTCGAGGAATTCGGCCACCGCGCGCTGAGGCTGCAGGTCGGCGCGCGATACGATCACACCCGGTACTCGCCGCAGGAGGACCGGACGATCTACGTGGGGGGGACGCCCGTGCCGGTGCGTGACCGCACCTTCGGCGCCTTCTCCGGATCCGCGGGCATGCTGTACACCTTCGCGCCGGGCTGGCGCGTCGGCTCCAGCGTGAGCCGTGCCTACCGGACGCCGGACTTCAACGAGCTGTATACCGCCGGGCCCCACCTCGCCGCGAACGCCTACGAAGTGGGGGATCCCGGATTGCGCCACGAAACGGGCACCGGCATCGATGCCTTCCTGCGCATCAACCGCGCGGCCGTGCGCGCGGAGCTCGCGGCGTTCCGCAATCAGCTCGACGACTTCATCACCTCGTCGAGTCGCGGCCGTGCGATCCTGAGCGCGCAGGGGCAGCCGGTCTTCCAGTACACGAATGAGGATGCGGTCTACAGCGGGGTGGAAGGGGACGTGGAGTGGAACCTCACGCGGACCCTCGCCCTCGACGTGACGGCGTCGCTCGTGCAGGCGCGGTTCACGAACGAGCGGGCGCCGATCCCCGTATTCAGCTACAGCGAGACCGGCTTCGACACGACCTTCGTCGCGGCCTCGCGATATCCTTCGCTGGTGCCGCCCGCCAACGGGCGTGTCGAGCTGCATCACGACGGGCCGCGCCTGCACGGCAGCCTCGGTGCGCGCATGGCAGCGCGGCAGGAGCGCACCGGCGACTTCGAGGAGCCGACGGCCGGCTACGCGATCGGCTTCGGTACGATCGGCTACCGGTTCCTGCGCGGGACGCAGTTCCACACCGTTACGCTGCGCGTGGACAACCTCTTCGACAGCGAGTATCGCGAGCATCTCTCGCGCATCAAGGACATCATGCCGGAGCCGGGGCGGAACCTGAGCCTCCTCTACCGGCTGTCATTCTGATACCGGACCCAGACCATGAGAGTGAACCCGATGTCGTCATTCAGGGCCCTTCGATCCGCCGCCGTGCTTGCCCTCGCGGCTGCAACGCTCACCGGCTGTCTCGATACGACCGGGACGGAGGACGAGGAAGGCGAGCCGGCGATCGCCGGCGTGATCGTCGACGCCGTCGCGGGCGGCGGGGCGTCAGGGAGCGCCACCATCACGCAGGGCGGCGGCCAGGCCGGTGTGTTGACGCTGCAGGCCGGGGCGGCCAACGCGCTCAGGATCCGGGTGCTTGGCGTCGATGCCAACGACGAACCCGTGGTAGCGGCGCAGCACGCGGAGTTCGAGATCCAGTTCCGCCAGAACGAAGTCCCGCTCACCTCGACGATGGGCCCGGGATATCCGTTCAGCTTCTCGGTCCAGCCCGCGGGGACGGGGCAGCAGGCGTATCAGCTCGCGATCATCCACGCCGATCATGGCGACGAGGCGGAGTTTCCCATCCTCGTCACCGTACAGGCCGCGAGCGGGGGCTGATCCCCGCGCGCGCTCACCCCGTCGCGTAGCCCCGCAGCCGCTCCAGCATCCGCCGGTCCGTCGTCTCCGCATCGTCGAGCTTCGGCGTCTCGATCACCTTCGCCACGTTGACGAGGCGCTCGTCCGTCATCAGCCGGCGGAACGGCTGCTCGCCCAGCGATCCTTCCGCGATCAGCTCGTGCCGGTCGCGGCGGGACGCGAACGGCGTCTTGGAATCGTTGAGGTGCAGCACGCGCAGCCGGTGCAGCCCCAGCGTGTCGTCGAACCGCGCGATCACGCCCTCGTAGTCCTGCACGAGGTCGTAGCCGGCGCTGTACACGTGGCAGGTGTCGAGACACACCCCGACGCGAGCCTGTAGCGGCGCCGGGAGCCGCTCGATGATGGCGGCGAGCTCCTCGAACGTGGCGCCGAGCGCGGTGCCGCTGCCGGCGGTCGTCTCGAGGCAGAGGATCGTCCGTCCCGGTACCTGCTCCAGCGCCTCGGCGATCGCGTCGGCGTTGCGTGCGATGCCGGCGTCGCGGTCGTCCATGTAGTTGCCCGGGTGCGAGACGAGCAGGTCGATGCCGAGCGCCTCGCAGCGGCCCAGTTCCGACGCGAACGACTGCAGCGACTTCCGGCGCAGCGTCTCGTCGGGGCTGGCGAGATTGATCAGGTAGGAGTCGTGGGCGACCGTGGTCCGGACGTCGGTGGCCGTGAGCGCCGCCCGGAACGCATCGCACTCGAGCGTCTCGCAGAGCCGCTCGGCCCACCGGTTCGCCATCTTGGTGAACAGCTGCATGGCCGTGGCGCCGATGGCGCCGGCCCGCGGGGGCGCCTGGGGCGTGCCCCCCGCGCTCGAGACATGGGCGCCCAGCAGGAGAGGTGCGGTCATGCGGGAAAGGTAATTCCGCGGCCGCGCCCCGCGCCCCGCGCTCACTCGAACTCGGAGCTCCGGCCCCGCAGCGTCCGCCCGCAGCGCGGGCAGTGCAGGTCGCCCTGCTCGGCGAGCGCGTATCCGTATCCGCGGCCGCACGTGCATTCCGCCTCCAGTCCCGCGTGTCCGCAGACGATGCAGTGCTCGTCGTCCGGCTCGTACGCGCGGAACCGCCCGCACACGGGGCAGCGCTTGGTGAGCTCGTCGGTGTGGCGCGGCATGCGACCTAGCGCCGGCTGCGGAGCCACTGCTTGGGATCCACGGCGGGCCCGCCGCGACGGATCTCGAAGTGGAGATGGGGCCCGAGCTCGGGATCACTCATGCCCACGGTGCCGATGGTCTGGCCGCGCGTAATCGTGGCGCCCTTGGCGATCGCCACGGAGCCGAGCGAGCCATAGACCGAGTAGTCGCCGCCGCCGTGCTCCACGATCACCGTCTGCCCGTACGTGCCGAAGTATGCGACCTCGAGGACCTTCCCCGCGGCGACGGCGCGCACCGGCGTTCCGGCAGCCGCGGCGATCCCGACGCCGTTCCAGCGGATGGCGGTGTTGTTCGCCTTCTTCTCACGGCCGAAGTCATAGACGAAGCGGCCATCCACCGGCCAGTCGAGTCGCCCCACGTCACGCGTGCTGAGCGAGCTCCGCGATCCGCCGGGGCTCGTTCCGCGGGCCCGACGCGAGGCATCCGCGACGCGCTTGCGTTCCGCCTCGATGGCCGCGGCGATCACGCGGCCCATGCGGGCTTCGTCGCGGCGCAGCTGCTCGATGCGCTTCTCGGTGCGGGCGGTCGCCCGACGCGCTTCGGCGAGACTCGTCCTGCGCTGCTCCTCGAGGCCGCGCAGCCGCTCCTCCTCCTGCAGCTTGTCCGCGCGGCTCAGCTCCACCTGGCGCTGCAGCCGGATCAGGCGGTCGCGCGCCCGAGCGACGTCGTTGCGCAGCACCTCCACCCGGTCCACCAGCGCGCGATCGTGCCGCGCCAGCTCGTGCAGGTACTTGTAGCGGCCGATCAGCTCACCGAACGACTGGGCCGAGAGCATGGCCTGCACCTGGTACGTCGGGCCGCGCTTGTAGATGTCGCGAACGCGACGCCGCAGCGTCGCACGCTTCACGATGAGCTCGTGCTCCGTGCTCTCGACCTGCTTGGAGGCGCTGTCCACCTCCACCGTGATGAAGGCGAGCTGGTTCCCGAGGGCCCTGACGAGCTTCGCGGTCGCCTCGGCCTGCCGGTCGAGGACGCGGACCTCCTCGGACAGCTCGTGGACGTTCCCGCGGAGCTCGCGCATCCGCCGCTCGAGCCCCGCCCGCTCCTGCCGGAGCGCCTCGAGCTCCTGCTGCTGCTGGCGCATCGTCGCATCGGCGGTGCGCTGCGCCGCGAGCGGAGCGGGGATCAGCGCCACGAGGCAAAGCCCGACCGCGGCGAGGCTGCCGCGAACCGAACGGCCCATCAGACGTGCCGGAGCTGGCGGCCCACCGAGACCATGCTGCCGAGCAAGCCGATGACGGCACCCGCCAGCACGCCAAGCGACGCGGTGCGCGTATCGAAGAACACCGTCTGGAAGCTGAGGTAGTGCTCGAGCAGCAGCGTCGCGAGCCAGGTGAGGCCGAGCGCGAGCAGGCCACCAGCCACGCCCTTGAGCGCGCCCTCGATGAGGAAGGGCCGCCGGATGAATCCATCCGTCGCGCCGACGAGCCGCATGATCTGGATCTCCTTCGCCCGCGCCATCATCGCCATCCGGATCGTGGCGCCGATGATGATCACCGCGACGATCGCGAAGGCGAGACCGAGCAGCACGCCGGCGACCCCCGCGATGTTGCGGATGCGGTGCAGCTGGGTGATCCAGTCCTCGCCGTACCGCACGTCCTCGATGAACTCGTAGGAGCGCAGGCGGCTCGCGACGCGCTTCACCGACGTCGGATCCCGGAAGCCCGGCCGGAGCTGGACCTCGAGCGACGTCGGCAGGAAGGAGCTCTCGAACACGTCGCTGAACTCGCCCATCTCGCGCTTCGCGCGTTCGAGCGCCTGCTCCGGCGTGATGACGCCGACGCGGAGCACCTCCGGATACCGGCCGATCTCGCCGGCGGCCACGCTGAGGGACCCGGCGTCCGTGCCATCGAAGGCGAAGGCACGGATCTCCACCCGCTCCTCGACCGAATCGAGCGCCTGCCGGATGTTGAGCACCACGAGGCCGAACAGCCCGAGCGCGAAGAGCGAGAAGGCAATCGTGGTGACGCTCAGGGCGCTGAGCAGCGGCGCACGACGGAAGGCGACGAAGGCCTCGCGGACGGACAGGCTCACAGGGCGATCCCCCCGGCCGGCGTCGGCTCACCCAACAGATCGATCGGGACGGTCCGCTCGCGGTCCGCCGAGTCGTACACGATCCCGCCCTGGTTCAGCTCGATCGTCCGGTACTCCGAGCGGCGCACGAGCTCGAGGTTGTGCGTCGCCATGACGACGGCCGTGCCGCTTGCCGAGATGTCGCGCAGGAGCTGGAAGATGCCGCGCGTCGCCCGATCGTCGAGGTTACCCGTGGGTTCGTCGGCGATCAGCACGAACGGATCGTTCACGAGGGCGCGGGCGATGGCGACGCGCTGCTGCTCGCCGCCGGACAGCTCGCGGGGCAGGGCCGTGGTCTTCGATGCGAGCCCCACCTGCGTGAGCACGCGCGAGACCTTGGTCGGGATCACCGACCGCGACGCGCCGATGACCTCCAGCGCGAATGCGACGTTCTGCTCGACGGTTCGATCCTCGAGGAGCCGGAAGTCCTGGAAGACGATCCCCATCTTCCGGCGAAGCCGGGCGATGTCGCTGCGGGTCGCGGACAGGCTGCTCGTGCCGGCGACCTTCACCTCGCCCTCGGTCGGCCGGACTTCCATGTAGATGGCCTTGAGCAGCGTGCTCTTGCCGGCCCCGCTCGGCCCCGTGAGGAAGACGAACTCGCGACGCGCGATGTCGAGGTTGATGCCGCGGAGCGCGGCGGTGCCGCGCGCATACTCGAGGGAGACGTTGCTGAAGCGAATCATGGCGCATTGACGACGCCCGACTCGCCTCCCGGGTCACCGCCCCGTCATTCGTCGAGGATGCGCCAGCTGGCCCGCGCCGTCACCGTGTCCACGATCGCCTTGAGCAGGCCGATCAGGATGGGCCCAAGCAGGATGCCCGCGAGGCCGAACGTGTATACGCCGGTGATGAGGCCGACGAACATCCAGTAGAAGTTCAGCACGCGGGAGCGGTCCGCGGCCAGCTTCGGCCGGAGGTAGTTGGAGATGAAGAGCGTATTGACCAGGCCGCCAACCAGCACCATGGTCACCGCGGCGGCGGGCGCGTTCCGGAACACCAGCAGCCAGGCCGCGACCGGCAGGTAGACGGACCACGATCCCACGATCGGGAAGAACCCGATGATGAACGAGAGGATCGCCAGGACGGGCGCCAGCGGAACGCGGAACGCGAGGAAGAGCGCGAGCAGGATGACGGTCTTCAGCGTCTGCGTCACCAGCGTCGAATAGACGGCGCCGTAGAGGACACCGCGGACGTTCGTCTCCAGCGCCGTGGACAGCTCCGAGTAGCGCGGCGGGATCTTGCCCCTGATGTAGGCGACGATCTTCTCCCCGTCGATCAGGACGTAGAAGCTCGTGAAGAGCAGGATGCTCGCGGCGATCGTGAACCCGGCGAGCACCTCCTGGGCGGCCCCGGGGATGTTGGCGCCATAGTTCGACGCCTGCACGACCATGCGCTGCACCGTGGCCGTCGTGTTGGCCCCCTCGAGGAACGGGATGCGGTGGAGCGCCTCGTCGATGCGGGCGGCGATCTCCCGCTGGTGGGCCGCGATGTAGGCGGCGACATCGGCCAGCTCGAAGTACGAATACCCGAGCAGCACCAGGATCGGGACGATGACGCCGACGATAGTGAGGATCGCGCTGAGCGCATCCTGCCCGGTGATCGCCGCCAGGCGGTAGTAGACGGGCCGGAGGTAGAAGGCGATCACCACCCCGAGGATCGCCGCGATGATCACTTCGCGGACCATCCAGAGGAACAGGCCGAGGACGATGACGCTGAGCGTCGTGGTGAGCAGGATGCGGCGGAGCTCCGGGAGCGTCAGATCGCCCACCCGGCCCGTCCTGCGTCGCTCGACCCGCCGCCGCTCGGCGATGGGTCCCTCTTCCCATGAATTCAATGCCATCCGTGCTTCTATATCCCGGCGAGCCTGAGGTGATCCCAACGTGAGAGGGATCACCATTGCATCACTGATGCCGGGCTCGCTTACCGTGGCGTCCGCGATGCCGCGCTACTCGACCCGACCCGGGGGCGTCAGACCCGCCGGACGCGGGCCGCGAACCGGTTCTGGCGGTCGAGGTCCGGCTTCGTCACCCGGATGAGCTCGGATGGGGACGCCCCCAGCACGTCGCGGAGCCGGACGTCACCGCGGCGCTGCTCGGGATCGACGTGGACGACCGCCAGCTCGTGCCGCCGCGGGCCGTGCACCCAGGCCAGCTCCCCTTCCTGGAGCAGCCGCGCCTCGGCGTCGGACGGGTTGAGCCACACCGCGGGCCCCCGCTCCTCGTCCCCGCTCCGCGTCGCCACCAGCCGCTCCACGCGCAGGACGCGGTCCCGGCTGTCAACCACGCGGCGCCGCGACGACCCGGTACCGGCCGTCGCTCCTCATCAGGAGCCGCTGCTGGTGCAGCGAGGCGAGCGTCGCCGCCACCGCCGCATGATCCTTCCCGAGGTGGGCGGCCACGTCGTCCGCCGTCGCCGAGCCGAAGTCCCGGACCGTGTCCCACACCAGGCGCTGATCGGCCGGGAGCACGCCCTTCGGCTCCACGCCACCCGCGTCAGCCTCCTCCACGAGCATGGCGATCCCGTGCCGCTCCAGCACCGCCTCGATGGCATCCCAGTGGTCGTCGCTGACGCCGCGGAAGATGAAATACGAGTCGTCCACCGCCACGCCATCCGTGTAGGGAAGCAGCAGCTTCGCCACGACTTCGTCGGCGCAGGAATAGTCGATCATCTGCACGTGGGTGAAGTCGATCACGGCGAGGGCGCGCCGGGGGACCGCCCCGAGGAGCGCCTGGATCTGCGCGCGCACCGCGGCACCCGTGGGACGGGTGACGAGGTTCGAGTACAGGTCGCACGCGACCGCCTGGCGGAGCACCGAGCTCACATCGATGTGCTGCATCATGTCGTCTCGTCGCTACCTGGTGGCCACACGTTCGGGAATCGTCACGAGCACCTGCGAGCCCGGGAAGGGCGCGAGCTTCTCCGCGAGCGGCGGATCGTCGTCCCACGACGGGACGATCGCGATGCGCGCGGTCCCGCTCCGAACGGAAAGCTTGCCATCCCACCGCCCCACGTACCGCCGCGCGCCGGCCAGCCCCTGCCCGCGCCCGCGGTCGCGAAACCGGCTCACCCCGCGGATCACCGCCTCCTCGAGCGCGGCGGCATCGTCCCAGCGATCATCCACGATACGTCCGGGAAGGCTTTCCAGCGAGCGCCGAAATCCGAGGCCGGCATCGCAGACCGCGATCTGGACGACACGGCGGCCGAGGCGCTTCTGCCATTTGTACGTCTGGACCATGACCCAGCCGCCGCGCCCCGCGTGCTCGACGATGTTCTGGCAGACCTCCGAGAGCGTCATCGCGAAGCCCACCGTCGCCTTGGCGTCGATCCCGAGCTCGGTCGTCAGGATCTGCGCTGCCTTCTGCTGGATGCGGCCCACGACCTCGTGCACATCCTCGCTGCGGGTGATCGGCGTGATCTCGAGCAGGACGTTGGATTCGTGCTGGCGCGCCTTCGGATACTGCCCGTGCAGCTCGAACAGCTCCTCCGCGTGGCGGAAGAATCCCGAGCGCGCCCAGTAGCTCGCCGTCTCGTCGGCTTCCGGCACGGCAAAGTCGGCCTTCGTCTTCAGCGACTGGGCGAGGCAGAGGAGGGCCGTCAGCCCGTACGGCGACGCCCATCGGGCGTGCCGCGCGTCCACGAGCAGCTTCGCGTCCGCCGGTGCGGCGGCAAGCTGGTCGAGGACCTGCTCGAAGGTGTGCTCGTCCAGCGAGGGGGGAACGGTGAGGACGGTCGTCACGTCAGGCTGAGCTCTCCGCGGAGGTAGGCGGCGAGTCCGGACGCTCCCCGGTGCTCGACGTTGCGGGCCGCGGCCTGGTGCGCGCGGCGGATGGCGTCGAGCAAGTTATCACCGGCCAGCAGCCTGGAGAAATAGGTTGCGCCCCAGACATCGCCGCATCCGGTGGGATCGCCGTCGTCGTGGCGGGCCGCCTCCGCCGCGACCAGCGCGGTGCGGACTGGCCCGAACGCCGTGCGCCCCCCTCGCGGCGCCGTCGCGAGGCCGCCGCGGGCCGGCAGGTCGGCGAGACGGTCGAAGCCGGGTGCGGCGAAGTACACCGCGCCGCGCTTGCCGAGCGTCACCACCAGGCACGAGACCCCCGCCGCGAGCGCCGTCGCCGACAAGGCCATCGGGTCCGGCGCGACGGTCGCCATCTCGTCCTCGTTGAGCTGGAGTACGTCGAAGCAGGCACACCACGCCGCGGCGTCGGGCAGCGGCTTCGGTGTCCGCAGCCCGTCCTCCTGGACCGCCATCACCAGCATGTGCAGGTCGCAGTAGATCGGGCCGTGGAAGTGCTCGCGGATCGCCTGCGCGGTCGCGAGATCGAGCTCCCAGCCGCTGAGGAAGTTGATGTACAGCGCGTCGAGCTTCGCCGTTGCGAGCAGCGGCTGGATCGCCGGCCATGTCCATCCGGGCACGAATCCGCTCAGCCGCTCGCTGCGCCGCTCCTCGCTGAAGTACCGCAGCTCGACCCGCTGATTCGGGTAGGGCACCTCCACCAGCCCGGCATCGGGCGCGACGTGCCGCAGCGTACCAAGGAACTCCCGCGCGCGTTGCGCGAGATCGCTGCCGACCTTCATGAGGGGCACGATCTCCCAGTCGTCCGGGAGTGCGGCATCGAGCCCGCTCAGCGCGTACGTGATGCCCCCCCATTCCTCGATCGGGGCCCGCAGCGGATCGCGTCCATGGATGACGTCCCAGACGAAGGTGCCGATGACGCCGATGCGCTTCTTCGCCTGGGGACGGGCGCCGCCCGCGATCACACCATCCCCAGCTGCTGCTGCTTGAACGTCGCCACGGCGCCGACCACGCCGGCCGTCCCTGGCAGCGCCGCCGGCACGATGCGCGCCGCTTCCACCGCGGGCTTGAACGCCCGCCGCCGCACCTCCGCGCGCAGCGGCGCGAAGAGCGCGTCGCCCGCGGCGGTCACTCCACCGGCGATGACGATGGTGTCCACGTTGAGCATGTTGAGGATGTTCGCGATCCCCGCCCCGAGATAGCGCGCCGTGTCGCGCACGATCTCCTGCGCGACGGCGTCGCCCTGCGCCGCGGCGTCGTACACCGTCTGCGCCGTGATCGCTTCGAGCTTCGAATCGACGAGCGACGGGATGAGCGACGCACTCTCCTCCCGCACCAGCGCTTCGCGCGCCCGCACGGCGATGGCGGGGCCGGAAGCGTATGCCTCGAGGCAGCCGTAGTTGCCGCACGTGCAGTAGCGGCCGTTCAGCTCGATCGTCGTGTGCCCGATCTCCCCGGCGACATCGGACGCGCCGTGAAAGAGCTCGCCGTTGATGATCACGCCGCCGCCGATGCCGGTGCCGATCGTGACGCCCACGACGTTCCGGCTGCCGCGCGCCGCACCCTGCCACCACTCCCCGACCGTCGCGCAGTTGGCGTCGTTGTCGAGCGTCGCGTGCAGCCCGACGCGGGAGTGGATGACCTCGCGCAGTGGAAAGTCCCGCCAGCCGAGGTTCGGCGCGACGACGACGATGCCGCGCTCCCGGTCCAGCGGGCCCGGGGCGCCGATGCCGATGCCGAGGAAGTCATCGCGCGTCGCGCCCGTCTGGCCGATCGTATCCAGGATGACGCCCTCGATGAGCCCCACCATGCGGTCCATCGTGACGTCGGCACCCTGCTCCGACTGCGTCGGGATCGACCGCATGGCCAGGTGCTGTGCGCCGTCCTCGGACAGCGCGCCGCACATGATCTTCGTGCCGCCGAGATCCACCCCGATGATGTACCGCTTCCGCTTCTTGCCTGGAGCCATGGTGAGTGAGGGCAGGTCGGGCGTGGGCTAGTTGGTCGCGAGCAGCCGCCGCAGTTCCGCCGCGGTGGTGTCCGGGGTGATGTCACGCATGCAGCGCCAGTGGCCGAGCGGGCACGTTGGGGGACCATGCCGGTCGCAGGGGCGGCACGCAAGCGCCTCGTGCCCCAACGTCGCGTTCGCCGTCGCGAGCGGCCCGAAGCCGAACTCGGGCACGGTCGGGCCGAAGATCGCGAGCGTCGGTGTGTCCACCGCCGATGCAAGATGCATCGGCGCCGAGTCGTTCGTCACCAGTGCGGTCGCCCGGCGGATCAGCTCCGCCGACGCGAGGAGCGGGAGGCGCCCGGTGGTGTCGAGGATCCGCCCCGGGGCGACGCTGGCGATGGCCCGGGCGAGGTCCCCGTCCACCGAGGCGCCCACCACGACGATCGGCGCCTCCGCTGCCAGGCGCTGCGCGAGCTCGGCGTAGTAGGGCCACCGCTTGGTGGCCCAGACGCTCCCCGGCGCCAGCGCGACGAACGGCGACAGCTCGGCGGCCGAGCCCCGGAGCACGGCGTCCACCGCCGCGCGATGCTCCTCACCCGGATAGAGCCGCGGGCGGAGCATCTCCGCTTCCGCCCGGGAGCCCGCAGGCATCGCGAGCTGCCACAGGCGCTCGGCATGGTGGACGTCGTCGCGATACGGGACACGCGCGGTGTACAGCCATCGGCCCGCCGAGCTCGCGAACCCGACCCGCTCGGGGATCATCGCGAGCCGTGCGAGCGTCGCGCTGCGCATGGAGCCCTGCGCCAGGTAGGCGGTCTCGTACCGGGCATCGCGCAGGCGCGCGGCCGTGCGGGCCAGGCCGCGCATGCCGCGCGCCGTGCGGCGCTTGTCGAACACGATGACCTCGCGCACGGCCGGATGGTTCGCGAGGAGCGGCGCATTGGCGGGCGTCGCGACGACGTCCACCGGGCCTCGTTGCGCGAGCTCGGCGAGCAGCGGTGTCGTGAGCACCATGTCGCCGAGGAACGAGGTCTGGATGACGAGGCGCGCGCTCACTCCACCTGCAGCACGGCCAGGAAGGCCTCCTGCGGGATCTCGGCGGAGCCGACCTGCTTCATGCGCTTCTTGCCTTCCTTCTGCTTCTCGAGAAGCTTGCGCTTGCGCGTGATGTCGCCGCCGTAGCACTTCGCGAGCACGTCCTTGCGCATCGCCTTCACCGTCGTGCGCGCGATGACCTTGTTGCCGATCGCCGCCTGGATGGCGACCTCGAACAGCTGCCGCGGGATGAGCTCCTTGAGCTTCTCGGCGATCTTCCGCCCCCACTCGTAGGCCTTGTCCCTGTGGATGATCACGCTGAAGGCGTCGATCGGGTCCCCGTTGATCAGCATGTCGAGCTTCACGAGGCTGCTCTCGCGGTAGCCGAGCATCTCGTAGTCGAGCGACGCATACCCGCGCGTGTTCGTCTTCAGCTTGTCGAAGAAGTCGAGGATGATCTCGGCGAGCGGAAACTCCCAGTCGAACTCGACGCGCTGCGTGTCGAGGTACGTCATGTTCTTGTAGATGCCGCGCCGCTCCGTGCCGAGCGTCATGATGGGCCCGATGTACTCGGCGGGCGCCATGATGCGCGCCTTCACGTACGGCTCCTCGATGCGGTCGATGTCGGCCGGATCGGGAAGCTTCGACGGGCTCTCGAGCAGCATCATGGTGCCGTCGGTCTTGTAGACGTGGTATTCCACGTTCGGGACCGTCGTCACCAGGTCGAGATCGAACTCGCGCTCGAGCCGCTCCTGCACGACCTCCATGTGCAGCAGCCCGAGGAAGCCGCAGCGGAAGCCGAAGCCGAGCGCGGTCGAGGTCTCGGGCTCGTAGTTCAGCGAGGCGTCGTTGAGCTGCAGCCGCTCGAGCGCATCGCGCAGCGTCTCGTACTGCTGGGTATCGGTGGGGTAGAGCCCGGCGAACACCATGGAGTGGACGTCCTGGTAGCCGGGCAGCGCCTTCTTCGCCGGGTTGGCCGCGTCGAGAATCGTGTCGCCGGCGCGCGTCTCCTTCACCGAGCGCACGCTCGCGACGACGTAGCCGACCTCGCCGGGGCCGAGCTCGTCGGTCTCCACCGGCGTGGGCGTGCGGTACCCGACTTCCGAGACCTCGTAGTCCTGACCCGAGCCGGCAGCGAGCTTGATGCGCATGCCGCGCCTGATCGTGCCGTCGACGACGCGCACGCTGGGAATGGCGCCGCGGTACTTGTCGTAGTACGAGTCGAAGATCAGCGCGCGCAACGGACCGTCGGGCTCGCCCGTCGGCGGCGGCACGCGCTTCACGATCGCCTCGAGGAGCTCGTCGATGCCGATCCCGGCCTTCGCGCTCACCAGCAGGATGTCGTCCGGATCCGCCCCGATGAGGTCGTGCACCTCCTGCTTCCGGCGCTCCGGCTCCGCGCCGGGGAGGTCGATCTTGTTCAGGATCGGGATGATCTCGAGCCCGGCATCCAGCGCGAGGAACAGGTTCGACAGCGTCTGCGCCTGGATCCCCTGCGAGGCGTCCACGACGAGGATGGCGCCCTCGCACGCCGCCAGGGAGCGCGAGACCTCGTAGGTGAAGTCGACGTGCCCGGGCGTGTCGATGAGGTTCAGCTCGTACGTCTGGCCGTCCTTCGCGGGGTACGCCATCCGCACCGCATTGAGCTTGATCGTGATGCCGCGCTCACGCTCCAGGTCGAGCGTGTCGAGCACCTGCTCCTTCATCTCCCGCTTCTGCAGCGTGCCGGTCGACTCGATCAGCCGGTCCGCGAGCGTGGACTTGCCGTGGTCGATGTGGGCGACGATGCAGAAGTTGCGAATGCGGTCGAGCTTCAAGGACGTCTCGTGAGGCCGGTGGACAACGTGAACTGCTTGCAGCCTCGTAATATAGCCCACCGCGCCAACGCAGCGCGGGCCGGCCCCGGGAGGGACCGGCCCGCGCCGGAACGGTCGAGAGAGGCGGTCAGTGCGGATTCGCCTGCCGCTTGCCGCTGCTCGAGCC
>DASTYL010000096.1:0-20604 GCA_035764975.1 Gemmatimonadaceae bacterium
CAGCGTCGCCGGCCGCATCGGCGCGAAGCCCGCCATCTTCGTGGGGCTGCTCGTCTACACGGGGATCAGCATCCTCGGCTTCTTCATGCGCACGGCGACGCACTTCTATGTGCTCGCGCTGCTCGTCGGCATGGTGCAGGGAGGGACCCAGGCGCTGAGCCGGTCACTCTTCGCCTCGATGATCCCGCCACACAAGTCGGGCGAGTTCTTCGGGTTCTACAGCATCTTCGAGAAGTTCGCCGGCATCTTCGGGCCCCTGCTGTTCTATCTCACGATCGAGCTCACGGGCTCGAGCCGGAACGCGATCCTCTCGGTGATCCTGTTCTTCGCGGTGGGCGCGCTCCTGCTCTGGAAGGTGGACGTCGACGAGGGGCGTCGTCAGGCCGCGGCGCAGCCCTGATCGGACATGCTGTATCCCACCCTACGTCTCATCGCCGGCGTCGCGCTGCGTTGGTATTACCGCGAAGTGACCATCGTCGGCGCCGGGCGCGTGCCGGACGCCGGCCCGGTGATTCTGGCCGTGAACCATCCCAACGCGCTCGTCGATGCGCTGGTCGTCGGGTGGCTCGTGCCGCGACGGATCCGGATCACCGCCAAGGCAGTGCTCTTCGACCAGCCAGCGCTCGGCGCGTTCCTGCGAGCCATGGGGGTGATCCCGTTGCGTCGCGCGAGCGACGAGCTGGCGAAGCGACGCAGGGAAGCGGGGCGCGCCACCACGGCCGCGTCGGATGCAAGACGGGCCGCGACGGCCGCGCCGGACGGGGGGCTCGATCCCCGCAGGAACGTCGAGGCGTTCGACGCCATCCTGGCTGCGCTCGACGACGGCGCGGCGATCCTGATCTTCCCGGAAGGCAAGAGCCATGATGATTCCGCGCTCGCCCCGCTCAAGACCGGCCCCGCCCGGATCGCGCTGACGGCGCGCGAGGCGAACCGCGCGCCGGGGCTGCGCATCGTCCCCGTCGGCCTGGTGTTCGAATCCAAGGAGGCGCCGCGCTCGCGCGTCGCGGCGGTGGTGGGCGAGAGCATCCGCATGCACGAGTGGCAGGCCCCGCCCGGGTCGGCGCGTCCGGCGGAGGCGTTGACCGACGAGATCGCGCGCCGCCTGCGCGACGTCACGCTGTCGGCGCCGACGCCGGAACGCCTCGAGCAGGTCCAGCGCGTGGCCCGGCTCGTGACCGCCATTCTCGCTCCCGCCGCGCCACCCGTGGGAGCGGATCAGTCGCTCGGCGGCGAGTACGCCGTCGCGGCGCGCGTCGCCCGCGGGCTCGACACACTCCCGTCGCTTCCTCCGGACCTGCGGCAGCGCGCGACGCGCGCATTGGCCGAGGTGGAGGCGTTCGGGAGGGATCTGCAGTCCGCCGGCGTGGCCGAGACCGACGCCGCGATCTCCCTGCGCAAGCGGCACGGGGCGCGATTCGTCGCACGCGAGGTCGCCCTGCTGATGCTGGCCGGGCCGGTGGCCGTCTGGGGGCGGATCACGCACTGGATCCCATTCCGCCTCGCGAGGCGCGCGGCGCTGCGGGACGTGACCGCTCGCGACCAGCCCGCGATGCGCACGATCGTCTGGGGGCTCGCCCTCACGCTCGTCAGCTACGTGGTGCAGGTGGCGATCGTGTGGACGCTGCTCGGCGGGTGGGCCGCACTGGTCCATCTCATCGTGCTGCCGATCGCTGCCGACGTCGACCTCCGATACGCCGACCGGCTGCGCACGGCCGGGCGGCGGATGCGCACCTACCTGCGGCTGCGGCGGACGCCAAAGCTGGCGATCCGGCTGGCGGAGCGCCGGCTTGCACTCGCGGATGAGATCCGCGCCGTCGACGCCGCGTTCCGCGAGCTGGCCGCCAGCCGCCCGCCTAACGGGGTGTAGCGGGCGGCGGGAGAAAGGGACCGACGAGGTCCCAGTGCCAGGCTTCCACCCGCTCGCCGGTGCGCGGGTCCTTGAGGGGCTTGTACTGGAGCCGCTCCGCCGGCAGGCCCACCTGCTCGCCGTAGGCCAGCAGACGCTCCCGGTCCGTGCTCACGAGGTGCGCCATGGGGCGCCCCTTCCAGACGTGCCGGTGGAGCCAGAGGCCGCCGTCCATGGCGTGGATCATCCCTTCGCGGCGCAGCGCGAACTCCCGGTACGGTGGTTCCCTCATGGCCGGCGCTCCTACCGCTGCTTCGTCTCGAGCCAGTTGTCGCCGATCCCCGCATCCACCACGAGGGGAACCGCGAGGTCGGCAGCATGCTCCATCTCGTGCCGCACGAGCGCGACGACTTCCTCCTCTTCCGGTCCCGGCACCTCGAACACGAGCTCGTCGTGCACCTGGAGGAGCATGCGCGCATCCAGCCGCCGGGTGCGCAGCGCGCGGTCGATCGCGATCATCGCGATCTTGATCAGGTCCGCCGCGGAGCCCTGGATGGGCGAGTTCGCGGCGGTCCGCTCCCCGAACGCGCGGATGTTGAAGTTCCGGTCGCGCAGCTCGGGGATGTAGCGCCGGCGGCCGAAGATGGTCTCGGCGTAGCCATGCGTCCGCGCGAACTCCACCGAGCGATCGAGGAACTCACGGACGCCGCGGAACCGCTCGAAGTACGTCTCGATGAACGCCTTCGCTTCGGCGTGGGTGATCTTGAGCTGCTGCGACAGCGCGTGCGGTCCCTGGCCGTACAGCGTCGCGAAGTTGATCGTCTTGGCGCGGCCACGCATCTCGCTCGTCACGGCGTCCAGCGGGACGCCGAAGATCACGGCCGCCGTCTGCCGGTGGATGTCGCCGCCGGCGCGGAACGCCTCCACGAAGGCCGGATCTCCCGAGAGGTGCGCCAGCAGGCGGAGCTCGATCTGCGAGTAGTCCGCGGCAAAGAGACGCCAGCCCTTCCTGGGAACGAATCCCTTCCGGATCTCCCGGCCGAGCTCGCGCCGCATCGGAATGTTCTGGAGGTTCGGCTCCGAGGATGCGAGGCGCCCGGTCGCCGCGACCGTCTGGCTGAACGACGTGTGCACCCGCCCCGTGCGGGGATTGATGTACGCCGGCAGCGCGTCGATGTAGGTGCTCTCGAGCTTCGACAGCTCGCGGTACTCCATCAGCAGCACGGGCAGCTCGTGTCCCGCGTCCGCCAGCTGCTGCAGCACGCTGGCATCGGTGCTCGCGCCGGTCGCGGTACGCTTGAGCACCGGGAGGTTGAGCCGCTCGAAGAGAATCTCGCGCAGCTTCGGATTGCTGTTGATGTTGAAGCGCTCGCCCGCGACGCCGTAGATCGTCTCCTCGACGCGCTCGCGCTCGGCGCGGAACCGCGTCTTGAGCTGCGCGAACCATTCCCGGTCGATCGTGATGCCCGCCGCCTCCATCTCCGCGAGCACACCGATGAGCGGGATCTCCACTTCCTGGAACAGGCGTGCGAGCTGGTGCTGCTCGAGCTGCGGCTCGAACAGCTCGCGAAGGCGCCAGGCGATGTCGGCATCTTCGCACGAGTAGTCGCGCGCGCACTCCACAGGGACCTGGTCGTAGGGCAGCTCCCCCTTGCCCTTGCCGCACAGCTCCTCGTACGTCGTCATCGTGTGCTGCAGGAACTCGAGGGCGAGCATGTCGAGGCCGTGCGAGCGCCGTCCCGGATCCAGGACGTAGCTCGCGACCATCGTGTCGAAGCTCAATCCCTGCAGCTCGACGCCGGCGCCGCGCAGCAGCAGCACGTCGAACTTCGCGTTCTGCATCGTCTTGGGCACCGTCGCGTCCTCGAGCAGGGCCTTGAGGGGCGCCATGGCCGGATCGTCGAGGGACGGCAGGTTGCGCACGGCGGGGGCAGGGCGGTCGGCGAGCATGCGCGCGGCGATGCTCGTCGGCGCCGTCGTCTTCGTGGCGCTGCGCGCGGCCTTCTTCGTGGCCCGCGCACGCGCGGCACCAGCGGCCGGTGCGTCTCCTTCCGCGTCCTGGTCCGGCGCGTCGTGCGCGTCCACGCCGCCGGTGATCGCGTCCCGGTCTCGATCGGTGAGGCCGAGATCGAGCTCGCCCTGCGTGCCGACGTAGGGACGGTGGGCGAGCGGAAAGTAGTAGGCCTCGCCCGGTGCGACCGCGATGGTCAGCGCGACGAGCGTGGAGCGCAGCGGATCGACCTTCACCGGGCTGTCGGCGTCGATCACCGCCTCGGTGTCGATCGCGATGTGCCGCACCTCACGCGCGCGCGCGACGACGCGCGCCACGTCGTCCACCGTCTCGACGGTGGAGTAGTGCGTCGCGACTTTCGGCGCGGCAGGGATGACCTGTTCGATTGCCGCCGGGGCGGCACCTTGCGGACCTGCCGCGGCGGGCTCGCCCGCCGCCTGCCGCCCGCCCCCCGCCATGGCCTCGGCCATCTGGCGCGCGAGCGTGTTGAACTCGAGCTCCACGTACAGGAGCGTGAGCCGCGCCCGATCCGGCTCGCGCACACGCAGGCGCTCCAGGTCGAGCGTGATCGGCACGTCGCAGCGGATCGTCACGAGCTCCTTCGACAGCCGCGCCGATGCCGCCTGCTCCAGCAGCGCTTCACGCGGCCGCTTCTTCGTGATCTCGTGCACGCGCGCGAGGATCGTCTCGAGATCGCCGTAGGTGTTCACGAGCTCCGCGGCGCCCTTGTCACCGATCCCCTTCACGCCGGGGACGTTGTCGGAGGTATCACCGACCAGGGCGAGGTAATCCGTCACGTGCGCGGGCGGGACGCCGAGCCGTTCCGAGCCGTTCTCGACGCCGACCCACTGCTCCTCGACGCTGGCGGGCCCGCCCCGCCCGGGGTTGAGCAACCAGACGTTGGGGCGGACGAGCTGCTGGAAGTCCTTGTCGCCGCTCACGATGACGACATTCTGCCCCTGTGCGGCCCCCTGAAGGGCGAGCGTGCCGATGACGTCGTCCGCCTCGTATCCCGGCACCGTGAGGATCGGGATGTGATATGCGTCGAGGAGGGTCGCGATGCGCTCCATTCCGCGGTCGAAGTCGGACTGGAGCTCCTCGGTGAGCTTTTCGCGCGTCGCCTTGTACCCGGGAAAGGTCTCGTGGCGGAAGCTCAGCCCGGAGTCGTTCACCCACCCCAGGTAATCCGGCTTGTGCTTGTCGAGCAGCCGGTTGAGGAAGTTCACCACACCCCATGCCGCGCTGGTGTTCTCGCCGCGGCTGGTCGTGAGCGGACGCGAGATGAGCGCGAAGAACGCGCGGTAGATCAGCGCGTAGCCGTCGATGAGGAAGAGCTTCGGGGACGGAGGGGGGGCGACGGGACTGGGCATGCGAGGAAACTACTTCCCGTAAACGCGAACCGCCTGCCGGTGTCAGCGGCAGGCGGTGCAGGAATCAGCCGGGCGCGTGGATCAGACGCGCATCACCTTCGTGGCATGCAGCCCCTTCGCGCCGGATTCGATCTCGAACTCGACTTCCTGCCCTTCGGCGAGCGTCTTGAACCCCTCCATCTCGATCGCGGAGAAGTGCACGAAGACGTCTTCGCCGCCTTCCTGCTCGATGAAGCCGTACCCCTTGGCATCATTGAACCACTTCACTTTCCCTCTGGCCATCGGGCTACCTCCAACGGGTGGATCGGTCCTGCATCGCTGCGCCGCGTGCCGGGCAAGCCGGGGCTTGCGCGGCCCTATATAGGAATGGCCCGGGGCTTTGTCAATAAAGGTGGCGTCCGCCAGCATCCCGCCGCTGCCCGCGGTCGCTGGGCTCCGGGGCAGCCTCCCCGGGTTGCCGCGTGCGCGGCGCGTGGGTTACGTTCGCCCCGTGTCTCGGGAAAGCTTCGTAGGACAGACACTCGCGGGCTACTCGATCCGCGAGGCCGTGGGCGAGGGTGGTACGAGTGCGGTCTTCCGCGCCGAGCACCCGTCGCACGGCACGGTGGCGCTCAAGATCCTGCGGGAGAAGCTGCGGAACGACCGTACCGCGGTCATGCGCTTCGAGCGCGAGGCGCGCTTCGGGGAGCGGGTCGTCCACCCCAACGTCGTGCGCACCATCGAGACCGGTGAGGCCCGGCCGGGGTTGCACTTTCTCGCGATCGAATGGGCGAGGGGCGAGCTGCTGGAGCGGTACGTCAAGCGCCACGCGCCGCTCCCGCTCGACGAAGTGGTCGCGATCGTCCGCCAGATCGCCGATGCCGTCCACGCCGCCCACCTGGCCGGGATCATCCACCGTGATCTCAAGCCGGACAACGTCATGTACGACCCGGCGACGCGAGAGGTGAAGCTGCTCGATTTCGGCATCGCGGCGGAGACGGATGCGACGCCGGAGCAGCGGCTGACCCGCGCGGGGTTCTTCGTCGGGACGCTGATGTACGTGGCGCCGGAGGCGCTGTCCGGCGAGATGGTCACCCCCGCGGCGGACCAGTACAGTCTCGCGACGATCGCGTACTTCCTGCTCTCCGGGGCGCTGCCCTATACCGCCAGGACCCCGCGGGAGATGTTCACGCAGCTGCTCTCGCAGCCGCCCGTTCCGCTGAGCCAGGCGAAGGCCGGACTGGACATCACCCCCGCCGTCGAGCAGGTCGTGATGCGCGGGCTCCAGAAGGAGCCGGGCAAGCGGTTCGACACGGTCGTCGCGTTCGCGGATGCGCTCCAACGCGCCGTGGAATCCGGGGAGGCGGCCGCGGAGCCGGCGGAAGGCGGCCTGCTTCACCGCCTTCGCACCCTGCTCGGGCGCTAGGCCGAGCCCGTCCGGGCGAGATCCACCGGCAGCCAGAGGGTGAACGTGGCGCCCCTGCCGACGTTGCTCTCGACGGTGACGTCTCCTCCGAGCAGGCGCGCGAGGCGGCGCGAGATCGGAAGGCCCAGCCCCGTCCCGCGGTGCATCGACTCGCCGCGCGGCCCCGCGTCCACCTGCTCGAACTCCTCGAAGATCCGCTCCTGATGCTCCGGGGCGATGCCGATGCCGGTGTCGCTGACCTGGATGAGGATCCACGGCCGGCTCGGGTCGGGCGACCGCGCGGACAGCGCCGCGGCGACCGCGTCGTCCTCGACGACGCGGCTCCCCTGCGGGTTCGTCATCGGCCGCGGCACCGGGGAGCCGGCGGGGGGCGTCGGCGCGCGCCACGCCACCCCGGCGGGCAGGCCGACGATGCGCGTGCGAATGGCCACCGCGCCACCGGACGGCGTGTACTTGATGGCATTGCCGACGAGGTTCACGAGAATCTGCCGGAGGTGCGACGGGTCGGTGCGCACGCGCGGCAGCGACGCGCTCACCGTGAGCGACAGGACGATCCCCTTGTCCGCCGCGAGCGATTCGAGCTCGCTCGCGACATTCAGCACGAACGGGCGGAGCACGATGGACTCGAGATGCACCTCGAGCCGGCCCGCCGCCATCTTGGCGATGTCGAGCACCTGGTCGACGAGATGCCGCAGGTGGTTGGCGCTCCCCGCGATGCGATCGACCGGATTGATCTGCCGGGGCGAGAGCTCGCCGTAGACGCCGTCCTTCAGCAGCTCGACGAAGCCGACGATCGCATTGAGCGGCGTGCGCAGCTCGTGGGAGATGTTGGCGAGAAACTCGCTCTTCATGCGGTTGGAGCGCAGCAGCTCCGCCGACAGCCGCTCGAGCTCCGCGGACCTTTCGGCGACGTGCCTCGCCTGCCGCCGCTCGCGGACGAAGCCGAGGACGAGGAAGAACAGCGCCGATCCGCCGAGGGCCCACAGCGTCGTGCGGAGGCCGGGCGCCTCATCCTCATGCACGACGTCGACATGCCACACCATTCCGCTGGCCACCCGCGCGGGCGCGGACGCGGATCGTGTGTCGCCGGTCGCGGTGTCACCAGCGCGCAGCACCGTCTCCCCGCCCTGCCGGACGAGCAGCAGCCGGCGCCGGGCGGGCGCGACGTTGATCGCGCGGCGGAGCATGGAGGACACCCGCACGGCCCCGACGGCGGCGCCGGCCGTGCGCCCATCCGTCGTCAGCGGGACGACGATCGCCACGACGTCCGGGACGCTGCGCAGCGCGACGACGTACGGGCGGCGGTGCACCACCGTCGATTCCGGGCGCAGCATCCGCTCGAGCTCGGGCAGTGCACGTGCGATCGCGCCGTCGAACGCCAGCGTCGTGTCGTGCACGATCCGCCCGTCGCTGGCGGCGACGATCACGCGGTCGAGGAGCGGCGTCGGCTGGGTGGCGACTGGGTGCAGCAACTGCCGGAACCGGGCGGAATCCGCCACGACCACGGAATCCACGACGATGCCTTGCAGTCCCTGGAGCGCTGAGGTGCGCCTGGAGACCGCGGACTCCACCATCTGCGCGCTGGCGGCGGCGTCCTGGGAGGTCTCGGAGCTGTACGCCTCGCGCAGGGCGTTGTCCTCGAGGACCAGCGTCACGAGCAGCAGCACGAGCACGCCGGCAAAGAGCGCTGCGTAGAGGCTCACCCCGCGAGCGATGGAGGCCCTCGCCAGTGGCGGAAGCGGTGCCGACGCGCTCGCCGCCTGGCGGTCGCCGACGGAGCGCTCGTCGGGATCGCCGGGCGGCGCCACGGCCGGAGGCGCTGATTGACGCTCGATGGGGGGTGGACTAACGTCCGCCTCAGACATGACGAATCACGAACGATTGCTGGCGATGCTCGCCGAACGCTCGGCGCGGCGTGGACAGTTCACTTTGGCGTCTGGACGCACGTCCTCGTTATACATCGACGCGCGCCTGACGACAATGAGCCCGGACGGACTCGCGCTCATCGGACCGTTGGCACTGGACGCGATCCGCGACGCCGGCTGGCGGGCAGATGCCGTCGGCGGGCTCACGCTCGGCGCCGATCCCATCTCGTACGCCATCGCGTATGCGAGCGCCCTGGAGGCTCCCAGGCAGGGTGAGCTCGTGCGCGCCTTCACGGTCCGAAAGGAAGCGAAGCAGCACGGAACGGGGCGGCTGATCGAGGGGCCGTTCCGCACCGGCGATCGCGTCGTCGTCATCGAGGACGTCATCACGACCGGCGGATCTGCCCTCCGGGCGGTGGAAGCGGTCCGCGCCGCCGGCGGTGAGGTGCTCGGCGTGCTTGCGCTCGTGGACCGCGAGGAAGGCGGGCGCGACGCCCTAGAGGGCGCGGGGCTCGCCGTTCGGTCGCTCGCCCTCGCCAGCGACATCGTCCCGCTGCTCCCGGGCTGAGGCATCTCCGAGCGGGGGGATCGCCCCTCCCGCGCGTTCGACCTGCCGGTCCGTGGCCGGTCCGGGCTGGACCGGGATCTCGAGGAGCACCCGCTGCTCGTCGCCGACGACGGCCCTGCCGCCGAGGCGCGTCACGAGGTCGCGAGCAAATGCGAGATCGATTGGCGGCGCGTCCGCCGCTCGCGGCGACACGGCCTGCACCGCGATCGTGACCGAGCGTGGGCCGCGAGCCTCGAGGCCGATCGCCACTTCCGCATGATCACCGCAGGTCCGGGCGACGGCGAGCACCGTCGCCTTGAGCAGCAGCTCGATCCCCGTGGAATCGAGCGGGAAGTGGGGAAGGTCGTTCGCGACGATGACGTCCACGCCCTCCGATGCGGCACGCAGGTCCCCGCGGACGGCGCAGGCCAGGTCCATGAGGGACGTGGTCTGCACGGCCACCGAGGGGAGCATGGCTGCCGAGTCGCCCAGGGTCGCGGCGATCATCGCTTCCAGCGATCGGGCGTTGCGCGCGACCATCGCCCGGACACGCGGATTCTGCCGCGTCTCGGCGGGCAGCGACTCGTCGTCCATCATCGCCATCGCGTTGGTGATCGTGCCCAGCGGATTGCGGAGGTCGTGCCGGATGGTGCGGTACCGGTGGCGCAGCTCGTCGGACATCGCGCGGGTGTACCCGCCGGCGGCCGCCAGGCGCAGGAGCGAGGCGGCCTCGGAGAGGCGGCGGGCGAGTGCCAGCCCGTCCGATGCGGTTGCCGGTCCATGGAAGCCACGGGCCGCGGAGTCGGTCGCCCTGAAGAGCAGGGTCACCCCCCCATCCAGCTCCTTGAGCAGCTGGTACAGTGTGGTCCCGGCCCAGAAGGCATTGGTGCCGGCCCGCCACCCCGCCCGCATGACTTCCTCGTGCCGATGGCCGCCCCTGACGGCGCCGACCAGGGTCCGGACGAGGTCCCCCGCGGCCGCCGCATCCGCCGCATCCGCCGCCGCTGAGGGCGCGCCCGCCCCGTTCGGCCGGCTGCCCACGATGGCCCCTGCGCCGCGGCTCGCCCAGGCGACGCCGATCTCCCCCGACTGGGCGGAGAGCCTCTCGACCACGAACTCGACGAACCCCGTGGTGCCGGGGGGCGTGCCGGGGCCTGGAGCGTCGGGCGTGGAGTTGCTGGCGATATGCTGGTCCATCATTCGGCTGCCGGAAATGGGCCGCGTACGGGCGGCTCGTTGCAGGACCCCGGGCTCCGGCGTCTTGCCCTAGCCCAATGCAGCAAACTTGCCACCTCCCGGCAATCCTCCATTCCCCGCGACGTCGCGATCCGAATGTCTGCCTGGCTCCAGAGCACACCCGCGCCCGCTGCTGCGCACGAGTACGAGGAAGAACGCGAAAAGGACCTCGTCACCTTCCGACTCGGTGCGCCGCGCCGGCTGAAGACGATCCTCATCATCGGTACCGCGGCCACGATCGCGGTGCTGATGGACTGGGTCCCGGTCCCGCTCGCAGCCGTCCTCGGCGTCGCCGGCAGCGCCCTCGCGCTGAACTACCTGTTCTCGACGCTCGCGGTGCGCACGGAGACGTATCGGTGGTGGTACCGCTACGCATTCGCGACGCTCGACGTGCTGATGATCAGCGCCACGATCTCGTTCCTCGGGAACGACAGCCTCGTGCTGCTCTACTTCGTCGCGATCATTCCGTACTCGTTCGATCGCGGCCGGACGCTGGGGTATTACACGTCGGCGATCTCCGCGATCGGCTTCATCGGCGCGAGCTTCTACTACCGGGCGGTGTTCGGACCCGGGAACGACAGCCCCGGGTGGATCTTCGCGACGGCCGGCATCTTCCTCCTGGTGTGCGCCCAGATCGTGCCGATCGCGTCGAAGCTCATCCGCCGACTGCGCACCACGCGCGACTACATCGCCGCCGCCGAGCAAGGCGACCTGACCGTCCGCACGACGTCGCGCTACGCCGACGAGCTCGGGTACCTCCAGCAGAGCTTCAACCGGATGGTCGGGCAGCTCGGAGACCTCATCGCGTCGGTGCAGCGCGGTGCCGAGCGCGTCGCCTCGCTTTCCGAGGGACTGGCGCGGTCGACGCAGGAGCTGACCACCGCCGGGACGACGTTCGCCGGCAGTGCCCACGCGCTCTCCGAGCAGCTCGTCCTGCAGCGCCACTACACGGAAGCGGGTGGCCGGCAGGCGGAAGACGCCCGGGCGGCCAGCGACCAGCTGCGCGCCCGCGCGGAGGAGATGGAGCGGAACGCGCGCGCACTCGTGGAATCGGGCGCCACCGGGCGCGCCGCGATCGGCCGGGCGTCGGCGACCCTCATGACGATCGGCGATCGCGTCTCCACGACGGCGGCGACGGTCCGCTCGCTCGGCGAGGCCTCGCAGCAGATCGGCGACTTCGTCGAGGCCATCAGCCGCATCGCCCGCCAGACGAACCTGCTCGCGCTGAACGCGGCGATCGAGGCGGCCCGCGCCGGTGAGCACGGCAAGGGCTTCGCGGTCGTCGCGGAGGAAGTCCGGAAGCTCGCGGAGGAGAGCGGCCGCTCCGCCAGGGACGTGACGTCGACGATCGCACTCGTGCGCGACCAGATCACGCAGGCCATGGACTCCATGGCCCTCGGCGAGCAGGAAGTGCGCAACGTCGGCAGCGTCGCCGCGGAGGCCGATGCGGCGATGCGCGAGATGGTGGACGGGATCGCGCGGATCGCCGAGGGCATCACGGAAGGCGCGCGCGTCTCGCGCGAGCAGTCGCGCACCATGCAGGAGCTGTCGCTGGCGATGGCGAGCGCGCAGAGCTCCGCCGGCGAGGCCGAGGCGCGCGCGCAGCAGGCGAGCGCCGTCGCGGAGCAGCATGCCACCGCGCTCGACGGGGTGTCCCAGACCTCGCGAGACCTCGCGGCGCTCGCCGACCGGCTGCAGCAGTCCATCGCGCGGTTCCTCGTGCACCGCGCGGAAGCGCCGAGCGTGCGTGGCGACGAAGACAAGGGTGGCGGCAACGGTGATGGCAACCGCCCTGGCAACGGCAAGGGCGGCTCGATCGCGCAGCCCGTTCGGATCACGACGTCGCGGCCATCGGTGCGGAAGTCCGGGCAGGTCGCAGCCGACGCGCTGGCAACGTCCGGGAAGGAAGGGTAAGCCACCCCGGCATCGCTTCCAGCGGACGGAAGCCCCGGAGGGCATGGATGTGCGCGAGCACGAGCTCCTCCCGGAAGCGGTGCAGCATCCCCTCTCCGTCGTACCGGCGACGGAACTCGCCGGCGGTGAGTCCCAGGAGCGCGCGGACATGCCGGCCGAAGCTCTGCGGCGATGAATACTCGAGCTCCGTCGCCACCCGTGCGATGGAATAGCCGCCGTTCTCGAACAGCCTCGCCGCACGCACCAGGCGTGCACACGCGAGATACCGCTTCGGTGTCGGCAGCCCGGCTCGGAAGAAGCGGCTCATGAGCGTGCTGGGAAGCACGCCGAGCGAGCGGGCCAGCGAGCGCACCGTCGCGTGGGCCGGCGCGACGGCGAACACCGCATCGAAGAAGCTCCAGCAGTCGCCGGGGGCACCGGCGAGGTCGAGCGACAGCTGCGCCAGGGCCATGCGGCGCACGTCGTCGCCGTGGTCGGCGAGGAGCGCCGCGCGGAGCTCCCGCCACCCCGCCGGCTGCCGGACGTCGATCACGCGCCTGACGCCGCACTGCCCGAGGGCGAGGACGGTACCCGGAATGCGCCCCTCGAACGCGGGCGTCGCGAGCAGCGCGACGGCCGGCACGCGCGGGAATTCGCGCACCATGGTCGCGACGTGGCGTGCATCGCGCACGTCGCAGCACGCGACCGACACGAGCACCGCATGCACGCGGCGCGTGCGCAGGTCGTGCAGCACCGACTCGAACGACTCGCGGTGCAGCGTCTGATAGAGGCCTTCGCCCGCGGCGTCCACCTGGGCGCGCTCGCCCGGCGTGAGCACGGTGGCGACGGCGGACAACGCGGGCGCGTTTGACGGGACGGGGGAACTCGGCATGGCGACATCTCCGCAAGCAAGGGTCAGCGACGCAGGCCGGCCTGAACCGGGGCGGAGATGCTAGACGTCGCGGGTCAGGCGCTGGTCAGGGTGCTCGCGAACGCTGGTCACGGTCGGGGCCGCGGTGACGAGCCTCGCGGAGTGTGCTGACGTGCCCCTGCCCGTTAGATTGCACGCAGGGTCTCGCCACCAACCGGACGGTCGCGAGCGCTCGTCGCTCGAGGAAAGTCCGGGCTCCAAGGACAGGCCGCCAGGTAACGCCTGGGCACGTGAGACGGAGACGTCGCGCGTGACGGAAAGTGCCACAGAAAACACACCGCCGATGGCCGCGCGAGCGGATCAGGCAAGGGTGAAAAGGTGCGGTAAGAGCGCACCGCGCCGCTGGTGACAGCGGTGGCAGGGTAAACCCCGGCTGGAGCAAGGCCAAATAGGCAGCGAGGGTCGTCCGCCCGATAAAGACGCTGCGGGTAGGCTGCTGGAGCGCACGGGTGACCATGCGCCTAGAGAAATGACCGTCCCGGGAGCGATCCCGGACAGGACCCGGCTTACAGGTTGGTGGTGGGTCTCCAATGAGCGTCCGGCTTCTGCCGGGCGCTCATTCTTCATTCCTCGAACGTCTTCCAGCGGTCCGACGTCCGCGCATCCTGGAGGAGGCCGCAGGCCGGCATCCACCGCCCGGAGAAGACCGCCCGCAGGGCGCGCCAGATGAGGCGCACCGTGATCGCCAGCAGGACGAGGACGGCGATCGCGATGGCGAGCGCCAGGAAGGGGTGGTTCCAGACGAACGCGACGAGGGCTCCGATGACCGCCAGCTCCGCGGCGTTGGCGATGCCGTTGGTGACGGGCTCAGGCGAGGTATCGATCGCGTACCGCAGCCCGAGCTTCGTGGTGTGCGTTGCCACGGCCACCCCGCCACCCAGGAGCGTCGCCAGCACGACCACGAGCGGGTCGGCACTCACTGCCGTCGCGGCCGCCAGCGCAGCGGCGATGGGCGGGCGGATGAGCGTGTGTACCGTCTCCCAGGCGGATGCCACGCCGGGGATGAGCGTCGTCGCGAACTCGATGAGGTAGAGCACCAGCGCGATGCCGATGATCCACTCGTTGCCGAGCAGCTCCAGCGACCCCGGTGGTGCGGCGACCCATCCCATGCGGATCGCCAGCCCGGCCACGGCGATCGTCGCATAGGCGCTGATCCCCGCGGCATACGCCAGCGTCACAGCCTGCGCGAGAATCGGGAAGTCCATGGAGTCCGCCACCCGTGCTCGGGAATCCGGGTCGCTGCCGCGGCGGAGCGCCCCGGTGCGAAGCTGCTGCACCATGTAGCACGAATCGGCCCGTTCCGCAAATGAATGCTAGCCGCAGCGTTCTGGCCGTGCGTCGGTGAGATGGATGACGGGACGCCCTGCACCCACCGCGAACGAACGAGGGCGCCGCATGCCGTGCGGCGCCCTCGTCACCCCTCAGCATCCCGGCCGCTGCGCGCTCAGTCCAGCAGGCGGAGCGGCATCACGAGACAGAGATACTGTGCCGGATCGTTCCATCCCTCCGGCTCCACCGTCGCCGCGCGCTCGGGCGCCTTGAAGGTGAGCCGCACCTCGTCCGTGGGGATGTAGCGGAGGATCTCGAGCAGGTAGCTCGCATTGAAGCCGATGTCGAGCTGATCGCCCGTGTAGCGGATCGGCAGCTCGTCGTTCGCCTCGCCCAGGTCGGGCGTCTGGACGCTGAGCTTCAGCATGCCGGTGTTGAACGACAGCCGGATGCGGTGCGTCTGGTCCGACGCGATGACGCTCATCCGCTTGAGCGCGCTCACGAGCGCCTGCTTGTCGGCGATCGCGAACTTCTCGTTGTCCTTCGGGATGACCTGCTCGTAGTTCGGATACGGTCCCTCGATCAGCCGCGTATAGACGGCCGTGAACGGGGAGCGGAAGCCGAGGTGGTTCTCGCCGCGCGCGATCTCGAGCTCCTCGTCCGCGGGGAAGAGGCGACGGATCTGCTCCAGCGCCTTGGGCGGCACGATCAGATCGCTCTGCGAGCCCGCTGCCGCGATCGGCAGCTCCATCTTGGCCAGGCGGTGCCCGTTCGTCGCGACCATGCGCATGCGATCGGGCCGCAGCTCCCACAGCACGCCGTTGAGGATCGGGCGGCTCTCCTCGGTGCTGACGGCGAACGCGGTGTGGCTGATGAGCTTCTGCACCTCGCCGGAGCGGATGCGCCAGGTCTTGTCATCGAACCGCACCGCGGGGAAGCTCGGGAACTCGTCACGCGGCAGGCCGAGGATCTTGAAGTGCGACCGGCCGCAGTCGAGCGTGATCCGCTGCTCGCCGCTGCTGGCGATCTTCACGGGCGACGGCGGCAGCTCGCGCGCGATCTCGGTGAGCTTCTTCGCGGGAATCGTGATGCCGCCAGGCGCATCGACGTCGGCCGCGACCTCGGTACTGACGGCGATGTCGAGATCGGTCCCGGAGAGACGGATGCCCTTGTCGGTGGTCTCGACGAGAATGTTCGCGAGCACCGGCAGCGTCGTCTTCGCCGGGATGCTCGCGCCAACCGCAGCGAGGCCCTCCTGCAACTTCTCGCGGGAGATCGTGAACCGCATCACCACTCCTGTCGTGTGATCGCGCTCGAGCGCAGTTCGCGGGATCGCGAGCCTGCGAGCCTGAAATGTGGAACGGCGGGAGCCTGCTGTTGTTTACTAAGTAAGAAATAAAAGATAGTAGAAGTAGTAGAGGACGTTGAAGGTGTGCAAAAGCCTTCGCGCGTCACCCAACTCCTGCCGGCATCCTGCTTTGCGCCGTTCCCGCGATGTGGATCATGATGTGGGACGCCTGGCCGGACCCCCAGTCCCCCACACCGGCCACGTGGACCGCGGGGAAAAAGCTGTGCGCGTGGGGAGAAAATGTCGAGCGCTGGGGAGAACCGCTGGAAATCCCCCGGCGTCGGCGGAGCCTGTGCCGGGCAGCGGCGGCGCTACGCACCCAGCCCCTCCAGCATCCCCCGCACCTTCGCCACCCGCGCCGCGAAGTTCGCGTCTCCCTTGATGGTCTCCTGGACGCGATCGAGGCTGTGGATCACGGTCGAGTGATCGCGGCCGCCGAAGGCGTTGCCGATCTCCACGAGCTGGAGGCCCAGGAGCTCGCGCATGAGGTACATGGCCACCTGGCGAGGGGTGGTGAGGGTCTTCGTCCGGGTCTTGGACCGCAGCCCGTCCGGCGTGACGCCCCACTCCCGCGCGACGAGCTGCTGCACCGTGTTGACGTCGAGCCGCGGCGCCTCGTTCGCGGCGGCAGCGTCGGATGCGCGGAGCTTGTCCCGCAGGGCCTCGCGCGCCACGTCCACGGTGATCTCGCGGTGCTTCAGCGACGCATACGCCAGGAGCTTGATGATGGAGCCTTCGAGCTCCCGGACATTCGACCGGACGTGTTCCGCAATGAAGCGGATGACGTCATCGGGGATCGTGGCCTCGAGGTGGTCGAGCTCCGCCTTCTTCCGGAGGATGGCCGTCCGGGTCTCGAAGTCGGGCATCTCGATGTCGGCGACCATCCCCCACTGGAACCGCGAGACGAGGCGCGCCTCCAACCCCGGGATCTCGGCCGGCGGCCGGTCGCTCGTGAGCACGATCTGGCGCCCCGCCTCGTAGAGTGCGTTGAAGGTGTGGAAGAACTCCTCCTGGGTGCTCTCCTTCCCCTTCAGGAACTGGACGTCGTCCACGAGGAGGAGGTCCACCTCGCGGTACTTCCGCTTGAACTCGTGCGTCGTCCGGCGCTGGATGGCGGCGACGAGCTCGTTGGTGAACTGCTCGGTCCCGACGTAGGCAACCCGGGTCTCGGGCTTCCGGAGCAGGATCTCGTGCGCGACGGCCTGCATGAGGTGGGTCTTGCCGAGCCCGGTGTCGCCGTAGATGAAGAGGGGATTGTAGGTCACCCCTGGCGATTGCGCTGCGCCGTGGGCGGCGGCAGCGGCAAGCTCGTTGGACTTGCCGATGACGAAGTGATCGAAGGTATAGCGAGGGCTGAGGGGCGCGCTGCTGCCGCCTTCCTGCGTCTTTGGTGTCGCGGCTGACGGCGCGGCCGACTCCGGCGGCGGCGCGACGAAGAGGTCCATCTGCGGACGCGTCCGCTGTGCCTCGTGGACCTTGAAGACCACCCGCATGGGGTGGCCGAGGGCGACGGGCGCATACCCGGCGAGGAGCTGGGCGTGCTTGGATTCGTTCCAGTCCGCGGCGAACTGATCCGGCGTGCCGAGCACGAGCGTGCTCCCCTCGACCTCGAGCGGCTCGACGGGCTCCAGCCAGGTTCTGAAGGTTTGGTCGGGGAGCTCGAGGCGCGCGCGATCGAGCAGGCGGGACCAGACTTCCCGCGCCGAGAGACTCATGACGGCAATGTGGAAAAGTTCGAGGGGGGAGGGAACGTTAGCCCCGGCAGGGGGAAAAGCAACCTGGCCTTTGGTGGCGCGCCGCGCCCGCAGCGGTCCGGCGCCGGCGGGGGGTCCGTGTTAGCAAGCAAGCGCTCCCGCGCAGGCCTCCACCTGTCCGGCCGCGCGTCCCGCTGCTTGACCTATCTCCCGTCGCCGGATAGGTTTACCGGTCTGTACCGAACGTCCTGTCACAAGTCTTTGGAGTCACCATGGGGAAGCCCACCTACCGCCCTCGTAACAAGCGCCGCATCCGCACGCACGGTTTCCGCGCGCGCATGGAGACGAAGTGGGGGCGTAAGACGCTGGCCCGCCGTCGCAAGAAGGGTCGCCAGCGCCTCACCGTTCAGCTGCCGAGCAAGTACGCCGGCGCCTGATTCGTCGGACGCGGCCGCGGGACGGGGAAGCTTCCGCTACCCCCGACACCAACGGCTGACGCGCGGGCCGGAGCTCCGGACCGTGGCGCAGGAGGGGAAGCGGATCCGAACCACGCATCTCGAGGTTCGGGCTCTTGCTTCCCCTCTCGGCATTTCGCGGGTCGGGCTCATCGTGCCGAGGCATCGTCACAGCGCGGTGGACCGCAACCGGCTGAAGCGGCGGCTCCGGGAGCTGGTGCGCACGCGGCTGCTGCCAACCGCACCGCCGGCGGACGTCGTGCTGCGCGCGCGCCAGGAGGCGTACGCGGCGACGTTCGAGATGCTCGCCGCCGACGTCGAGCGGGCAGCGGCCCAACTGGACCGGGCGTTCCGCGCCCAGTGAGCGCACGGCTGGAGGGACTGCAATGAAACTCGTGCGTATCGTGGGACGGCTGCCACGCACGGTGCTGGTGCTCCTGGTGCGCGGCTACCAGGTGGGCATCTCGCCCCTGCTGCCGTCGTCCTGCCGTTACTTTCCTAGCTGCTCCGCCTACGCCATTCAGGCGCTCGAACGCCACGGCGCGCTGAAGGGGAGCTGGCTCGCGGCGCGCCGCATCCTGCGCTGCCATCCGTTCACGCCTGGCGGCTACGATCCCGTTCCGTAACATCGATGGATAGACGTTTCTTCTTCGCCCTGCTGCTCACCGCGCTCGTCGTGGTCGGCACGCCCTTCCTCTTCCCGAGCACGCGGGCGAAGGCGCCGCAGACCGTGGCCGCAGGCGACTCGGTGCGGTCGCCGGCGGGGGCGCAGGCGCCATCCGGCACGCCGACGGTCGCGTCGCCGGGCGCCATGGCTGCCGCGCCGGCGATGCGGGCGGACACCAGCGTGCCGGCGGCGGTCGCCCCTGCGCCGCAGGTGATCGACACGACCGCGGTCACGGCCGGCGGCAACGTCTACCACTTCGTCAACGTCGGCGCGTCGCCCGTCTCGGTCCGCGTGGCGGGGTACGCCGATCGCCGGCCCGGTGCCCGCGACGATGAAGTGCAGCTCGTGCGCGCGGATGAACGCCTGCTGCGCTACCGGTTCGTCGTGGGTCCGGGCGACACCATCGCGCTCGACACCGTGCCGATGCGCGCGGAGGTCGTTCGCGGCGAGGGCGCCGGCGTTCGCGAGGTGCGGTTCACCGGAAACACGGCGCGCGGCGGTGTCGCGATCACCTATCGCTTCGAGCCGGGCGACAGCACGTATCTCACGACGGTCGCCGGCCGCCTGGACAACGCCCCGGCGGGCTCACGACTCCTCGTCGACCTGCCGCGAGGGCTCAGCAGCGCGGAAGTCGATACGCTCGACGACCTGCGACACCTCTCGTTCAGCTACCGGATCGAGGACCGGGACGTGGAGAGCTTCGCGTTCGCGAAGCTCGATACCGCCCGCGCACAGATCGACACGGGCGCGATCAGCTGGGTCGCCGTGCGGAACAAGTACTTCCTGGCCGCGCTCCTGAGCGTCGACGAGGCGACGCCGTTCCGTTCCGTGCGGATGCGCGGCGCGAAGCCGGTGAGCAAGAACGTCGTGCTCGATGCGCAGGCGACGGCGGCGATGCCGCTCGACCAGGGGAGCTTCGCCTTCCAGCTCTACGCCGGGCCACAGAAGTACGAGCGGCTCAACGCCCTCGGCCGCGACCTGGTGAACGTGAACCCGTACGGGGGCTGGTTCGCCGGCATGGTGCAGCCGTTCGCGACGATCGTCATGCGGGTGCTGCTGTGGCTCAAGCAGACGACGATGTTGAGCTATGGCTGGGTGCTCGTGATCTTCGGTGTGCTGATCCGACTGGCGATCTGGCCGCTGAACCAGAGCGCGATGCGGAGCAGCATCCGGATGCAGCGGCTGCAGCCCGAGATGCAGGCGATTCAGACGAAGTACGCGCGCGACCCCGAGAAGCTGCGCGAGGCGATGATGCGGCTGTATGCCGATCACGGGATGAGCCCGTTCTCGCCGGTGATGGGCTGCCTGCCGATGCTGATCCCGATGCCGGTGCTGTTCGCGCTCTACTTCGTGTTCCAGAACACGATCGAGTTCCGCGGCGTGCCGTTCATGTGGATGCCGGACCTGACGCTGAAGGATCCGTTCTACATCACGCCGATCTTCATGGGCCTGTCGATGCTGCTGCTGTCGTGGATCGGCATGCGCGGCGCCCCGCAGACGCCGCAGACGAAGGTCATGGGCTACGCGATGCCGGCGATGATGACGGTGCTCTTCCTGAACTTCCCGTCGGGGCTGAACCTGTACTACGCGGTGCAGAACGTCGTCGCGCTGCCGCAGCAGTGGCTGCTGTCGCGTGAACGGGCCAAGGCGGGGATCGGGGCACCGGTGCTGGGGAAGGCCAAGGCCTGACGGATCGGGGGCGGGCGCCGCGCGCGCCCGCCCGGCCCGGCCCGGGATGTGCCGCTCGGCACGGGATGCCACTCGCGCTCATCGCCCGACGCCCCACGCCATGCGCCTGACCTACATCGGCCACGCCACGCTGCTGCTCGAGATCGACGGCGTGCGCGTGCTCACCGACCCGAACTTCGAGCCGCGGCTCGGCCGATTCCTGCCACGGGTGAGCGCACCCGGCATCGCGATCGACGCATTGCCGCCCCTCGACGCGCTGCTGCTCACGCACGCACACGCGGACCACCTGTCGTTCGAGGCGCTGGACGCGCTGCCGCGCGACATCCCGCTCTTCGCGCCGCCGGCGGTCCAGCGGTGGCTGGCGAAGAAGGGGTATCG
>DASTYL010000097.1:0-12972 GCA_035764975.1 Gemmatimonadaceae bacterium
AAGACCGTGAAGACGGCGAAGACGGCGAAGACGGCGAAGACGGCGAAGCACGCGGAGGAAATCCTCCGGCGCCTCGCCGCGAGGTATCCCGACGCTCACTGTGCGCTGGATCACAGGAATGCGTACCAGCTCACCGTCGCCACCATTCTCAGCGCGCAGTGCACCGACAAGCGCGTCAACATGGTGACGCCGACGCTGTTTGCATCGTATCCCAACGCAGCGGCGCTCGCCGACGCGGACCAGGCGGATGTCGAGCGCATCATCCAGAGCACGGGGTTCTTTCGCAGCAAGGCGAAGAACCTCATCGGGATGGCGCGCGCGGTCGTCGAGCGGCACGGGGGCAGCATCCCGCGCGACATGGACGCGCTCACGAAGCTGCCGGGAGTGGGGCGCAAGACGGCCAACGTCGTCCTGGGCAACGCCTTCGACGTGAACGAGGGGATCGTCGTGGACACGCACGTGTCGCGGGTCAGCCGCCGGCTCGGGCTCACCCGTCACGAGGATCCCGTGAAGATCGAGCAGGACCTGATGCCACTGTTTCCCCGCGAGCGATGGACGATGCTCGCGCACTACTTCATCGAGCACGGACGTACGCTCTGCGTGGCGCGAACGCCGCTGTGCGGCGAATGCCCGCTGAACGACATCTGCCCTTCCTCTCTCGTCTGAACCGCATGCGCTTCGCCCCATTCCTGCCCCTCCGTCTCGCCCTCACGGCCGCCGCGACACTCCTCGTCCCGGCATGCAGCCGCGGCCCCAGCACCGGCGCGGAGCCGGAGGTCAGGAACGTCCGGATGGCGGGCTCCGAGGCGCCGCTGGCGTATGGCGATTGCGCGGCCGCGGAGCGGCGGCTTGCCGCCAACCCGGAGATGCCGGTGGATCGGCTTCCGTCGCCGCTCGCCATGAAGCCGGCGCCGTTCCAGAACGTGCCGGCGAGCGCCTGGAACAAGGACGGCAGCGCCCTCATCAAGGTCGAGGTCATGGTGGACACCACCGGGCGGGCCGACATGCGCACCTTCCGGCCGGTCACCGTATCCAACCCGTGGTTCACGCAGAACCTGCGCACCATCATGCCGAAGTGGCGCTTCGCGCCGGCGACCGTCGCGGGGTGCAAGGTGCGGCGCGTGTACCGCTTCAGCGCCAGCGTCCCCTCCCGCGCCGAGCGGGCGCGCACCTCCGCGAAGAAGCCGGCAGCCCGACGCCCCTGACGGGCGCCTCCCACCGGGGTCCGCGGGCCGCTACCTTACGCGGCATCCTTTTCCCAGCGGAATCCGATGAAGCACGCCACTTTCGAGACCAACAAGGGCACCATCGTCGCCGAGCTGTACGACGACGGGGCGCCGAACACGGTCGCCAACTTCGAGAAGCTCGCCAACGAGGGCTTCTATGACGGGGTGAAGTTCCACCGCGTCATCCCCGATTTCGTCATCCAGGGCGGCGACCCGTACTCGAAGGGTGGCGAGCACGCCAAGGGCCCTGTCGGGACCGGCGGCCCCGGCTACAAGATCAAGTGCGAGACGGCCGGCAATCCCTACAAGCACGTCGAGGGCGCGCTCTCCATGGCGCACGCGGGCAAGGACACCGGCGGCAGCCAGTTCTTCATCGTGCTGAGCGAGGCGAACACCCGCCACCTCAACGGCGTCCACACGGTGTTCGGCAAGGTCACCACGGGGCTCGACGTGACCAAGAAGATCGTGCAGGGCGACGTCATGAACTCCGTGCGCGTCGGGTAGCGACGCGCAGGATGCGAGGAGCGAGCTGCGAGCTGCGAGAAACTGCCTGACGGGACGACTCCCGACGCCGTTCTCGCAGCTCGCAGCTCCCTCCTCGCATCGGTTTTTCTCGCAGCTCGCATCTCGCATCTCTGCAGTACGCCACTCACCCTACGCCACCGACACCAGATGTCCGCTCCCCTCCCCGGCGACAAGCCGGCCGGCTTCCTCGGCATGATCGTCGGCGCCATTGCGATCGGCGCCATCCTGTACGGGATGACCATGTGGACCGCCGGCAGCTTCGAAGGCCACCACAAGAACCCGTCGGCAGGCGTCCCGGCGGCGCAGTCCAACCCCGCCGCCGTCAGCGCCCGCTGACGTGTCCGGTCCCGCGCTGCCGTCCCGGGAGAGCGCGCTCGCCCTCGTGCACGAGTTCACGGCGAGCGAGAGCCTCCGCAAGCACATGCTGGCCGTCGAGGCGGCGATGCGCGCCTACGCACGCCGGTTCGGCGAGGACGAGGCACGCTGGGGCCTCGCGGGGTTGATGCACGACTTCGACTACGAGCGCTACCCGAACGACGCGCACTCCCCCACGGAGGAGCACCCCAGTGAGGGCGTGCGCCTCCTTCGCGAGCGGGGCTGGCCGGACGACATCCTGCAGGCCATCCTGGGGCATGCCCAGTACACCGGCGTCGCCCGCGAGTCGATGATGGCCAGGGCGCTGTTCGCCGTGGACGAGCTCACCGGCCTGGTGACCGCCACGGCGCTCGTCCGCCCAAGCCGGAGCGTCCACGAGGTCGATGCGAAGTCCGTCCGGAAGAAGATGAAGGACAAGGCGTTCGCCCGGGGCGTGAGCCGCGAGGACGTCGTTGCCGGCGCCTCGGAGCTCGGCGTGGACCTGGACGAGCACATCCAGTTCGTGATCGAGGCCATGAAGGCCCAGGCAGAACCCCTCGGCCTGGCGGGCACGGCCGCCGGCTGACCCAACGCTGGGGGGGCCCGGCGCGTATGGGTTGATGTAATGGCCCAACGCGGATGAGCGCCCTTCCGGCACCACTTCCAGCCCCCCGTATGGCGTCGCCGCTGAACGACGCGACCCTGGCCGAGCGTGAGCTCGTCCGCGCCGCCAAGGCGGGGAGCAACGATGCCTTCGCGGCGCTCGTGCGTCTGCACCAGCGCCGCGCATATGCCGTCGCGCGCGCGATCGTGCTCTCGCACGAGGACGCCGAGGACGCGGTGCAGGACGGATTTCTCCACGCGTACCGGGCGCTCGACCGCTTCATCCCCGATCAGTCGTTCGGGGCGTGGCTCAACCGCATCGTCTCCAACGCCGCGCTCGACCTCGTGCGCCGGCGGAAGGTCCGCGAGGCGGACGCGCTCCCCGATGCCGTCGCCCTCCCCTTCCGCGACCCCGCGGAGTCGGGCGAGCTGCGCGACCGGCTGTCGGGCGCACTCACCCGGCTCACCGCACGCCAGCGCGCGGTGATCGTGATGCACGACCTCGAAGGCTTCACGCACGGCGAAATCGGCGCGACCCTCGGAATTCCCGAGGGCACCGCGCGATCCGACCTCCATCACGCGCGCGCCGCGCTTCGCCGGCTGCTGCAGGATCTCAGGAACCGCCCATGACCGACCATCGATTCGCATCCCGGGATCAGCTCGACGCCCCTGTCGTCGACGCGATCCGCGACCTCCTCGCCCCGCCGGGCGGCGAGGGCTACTGGTCCGAGCTGGAAAGCTCGATCATGGCCCGCATCGGCTCGTCCGACCTCGGCTGGTGGGGAGAGCTCACCAACTGGGCCCGCCCCGCGCTCGTCGCGGCCGCGGTGCTCATCATCACGGCGACGGCGGCCATGCTCCACTGGCAGCAGGCCGTGGCCGAGCTCCCCTACGACAACGTGGTCGCGACGGGGAGCCCCCTGCCGCTGCCCGACGAGCTGACGGTGCGTCCGGTCGCCCAGGGCGATCGCGAGGCAACCCTCAGGTTCCTCTTTGCCTACTAACGGAGACGAGCGATGCAGCGGACCAAGCAGCAGGCGCTGATGTTCCTGCTCGGCGCCCTTCTCGTTGGAGGCGTCGTGGGATTTTCGGCCGAGCGGGTGCTTCGCCACGACCCGCAGCACGAGCAGTCGTGGTATCGCCGTGAAGGCATGTACGACGACCTGCAGCTCACCCCCGTGCAGCGGGCCGCGATGGATTCCGTCCTGGACGAGCGCAACTGCCAGATGCACGCCCTCATGGACCGCGTCAAGCCGGAAGCCGACTCGATCCGCGCCGCGGGCCGTGAGCAGATGATGCGGATCATGACGCCGGAGCAGCGCGCCCGCTTCGAGGAGCGGCGCCGGGACATCGAGGCACGCCGAAAGGAAGAGCGCGCGGCGCGCGACGCCAGTCGCAAGCGTCCGACCGAGACCTGTAAATGAGCCTGACCGTTCAGATGTCGAAGCTTCGTGTCATCGCTGCGCTGGCGCTGCTCGGGGCGCCGCTCGGCGCGCAGACGCCGAGCGTCCCCGCGTCGCCGGCGGACTCGCTGCAGCCCATCTCGCTCGACGCGGCGGTCACCGCCGCGCAGCGGAACTCCCCTACCGCCGTGCAGGCACGCGGCGCGGTCCGCACGAGCGAGTCGGGCGTGCGCTCCGCCTACGCCGCGTTTCTCCCGAACCTCAACTTCTCGCTCGGCGCCAACGAGTCGAGCGGGCAGCGGCAGGACCTCACGGGCAGGCTGGTCGACTACACCGCGCCGCGGTCATACAGCCTGGGGCTCAACTCGACGCTCATGCTCTTCGATGGGCAGCGCTTCAGCAATCTCACCAGCGCCCGCGCAGGCGTGGATGCGGCCGAGGCGAGCGAGGTGGCGTCCCGCTACCGCATCGCGCTCGACGTGAAGACCACCTACTTCAGCGCCCTGGCGGCCCGGGAGTCGGAGAGCGCCGCGCGCGCCCAGCTCGAACAGGCGGAGCAGCAGCTCCGCGCCGCCTCGGCGCGCGTCCGCGCCGGCTCGGCGACGATGTCCGATTCGCTGCGCTCGGTGATCGCCGTGGGCAACGCGCGCCTCGCCGTGCTCACCGCGCAGAATGAAGTCCGCACGGCCAGCGCGGCGCTCACGCGGCTGGTGGCCTCCCCCGTGCCGGTGACGGCCAGCGCGAGCGACACGCTCGAGCAGATCCAGTACGCGCCGCTCGACACCACGCAGATCCTCGTGCTGGCCCGCCAGGGCCCCGCCGTCCGGCAGGCCGAAGCGAACTACGAGGCGGCGCGCGCCAACGTGCGTGCCGCGCGCGGCAGCTACCTGCCCGACGTGTCGCTCAGCTACCGTCGCAGCGGCAGCGGCTTCGACTCGCGGTTCGGCATCGGCGACGGACAGCTCGCATACAGCAACACGTGGAGCGTCGGGCTGAGCCTGCCGATCTTCAACAACTACGCACGCGAAGACCAGGTCACCCGCGCGATCGTGCAGCGCGACGTCGCCGACGCGAACCTCCGCGACGCCGAGCTGCTCGCGCGCCAGAACCTGGTCCAGCAGCTCGGCGTGCTGCGCACGGCCGAGGAGCGGGTGCGCATCCAGCAGGCGAGCGTCGAGGCCGCGCAGGAGGACCTCCGCGTGCAGCAGCAGCGGTACAACCTCGGCGCGTCCACGCTCCTCGACCTCCTGACGTCGCAGTCCGCCCTCAACTCCGCACGGTCCGCGCTCATCGAGGCCCGGTTGGACTACCGGATCGCCCGCGCCCAGATCGAGGCACTCATCGGCCAGGATCTCCCATGAACTCCCGCCTGCATTTCCGAACCGCCTCGCTCCTCGCTGCCTTCGTCCTCGCAGCAGCCTGCAAGGGCGGCGACGAGAAGGCCGCGCGTATCGACACCGCGCCGGTCGAGCGTCGCACGATCACCGTGGACGCCCAGGCGACCGGCGTGATCGAGCCGATCAACGTCGTGGAAGTCAAGTCGAAGGCGTCCGGCATCATCACGCGCATGCCGGTGGAGACGGGGATGCAGGTCAGGCCGGGCGACCTGCTCGCGCAGATCGACACGCGCGACGTGCAGAACCAGTACAACCAGGCGGCCGCCGACCTCGAAGCTGCGCGGGCACGGCTCCAGGTGGCCGTCGCACAGAAGAAGCGGTCCGACGAGATGTTCGCATCCCGCGTCATCACCGCACAGGAGCACGAGACGTCGGCCCTGGATTACGCCAATGCGCAGGCGGCGCTCGTCCGTGCCCGTGCTCAGCTCGACCTCGCGAAGCAGCGCCTGGAGGACGCGACGGTCGCCGCGCCCGTCGCCGGGACGATCATCGAGCGGACTGTCTCCCTCGGGCAGGTCATCACCTCCGCGACCGGCAGCATGGGAGCGGGCACGACGCTGCTGAAGATGGCGGACCTCGATCGCGTGCGCGTCCGGGCGCTGTTCAACGAGACCGACATCGGCACCGTCCGCGCGTCACAGAACGCGACGGTCGTCGTGGATGCCTATCCCGATCGCCGATTCACCGGCCTCGTCGAGAAGATCGAGCCGCAGGCGGTGGTCCAGCAGGGCGTCACGATGTTCCCCGTGCTGGTGACGCTCGACAATCGCGAGGGGCTGCTGAAGCCGGGCATGAACGGCGAGGTCTCGGTGCTCATCGAGGAGCGCGAGAACGTCGTCGCCGTCCCGAACGACGCGGTGCGCAACGTTCGCGAGGCCGTGGTGACGGCGCCGCTGCTCGGGCTCGACCCGGACTCCGTGCAGGCCCAGCTGGCCGCACAGATGGGGGGCGGCATGGGCGGCCCTGGCCGTCGCGCGCAGGCGGCCGGCGGTGACGTCGCGGTGCAGCAGGGGGATCAGCAGGGCGAACAGCAGGGCGCCCGCCAGGGCGGCCAGCGCCAGCAGATGCAGGTCACCGATGCGCAGTGTGCCGAGGTCGCGGCTGCGCTGGCCAGGAAGCCCGCCGAGAAGAAGAAGCTCGACGACCTCATGACGCGGATGCGGAGCGGTGAGCTCGACTTCCAGGCTGCCCGCGAGCAGATGCAGGCCATCTACGCTGCCGTGGGTGTCGATCCCCGCGTCGCCGGGGCATGCCGGCGCCGTGAGATGGGCGGCCAGCGGCCCGCTGCAGGCGGTGCACGCATCGGCCGTGGTGGCGGTACGGGTTCCCCTGCGGCGCAGCCGGGGGCGGGTGACCAGGCAGCCACCCGGCTCCAGTCCCCCGGAGAGTTCGGTGCCGCCCCGCGGCAGCGCACTCGCCCGGGCCTCGTGTTCGTCGCGGAAGGCGATACCTACAAGCCCCGCGTCGTGCGCCTCGGCGCCGGCAACTTCGACTACACCGAAGTGGTCAGCGGCCTCAAGGAAGGCGAACAGGTCGTGCTGCTCGCCGCGCTCTCGCTCCAGGCGCAGCGCACGCAGCAGCAGGATCAGATCCGCAGCCGGATGGGCGGAGGCGTGCCCGGCATGCAGCAGCAGGGCGGCGGCGGTGCCGGGGGTGCGCGGAGTGGTGGGGGCGGCGGCGGTGGCGGTGGCGGTGCGCGCGGCGGGCGATGACGGCAGGTGATCACCACATGCGGGCCATCCGAGGCACCTGATGCTCTTCGGTGAGATCATGCGCGTCGCCCTCGGGGCGCTCCGCGCGAACAAGCTGCGCTCGATGCTCACGATGCTCGGCATCGTCATCGGCGTGGCCGCGGTGATCGCGATGGTCGCCCTCGGCACCGGCGCGCAGAAGGCCGTCAACGATCGCATCACGGCCCTCGGCACGACGCTGCTCACGGTGAATCCCGGCCAGCAGCGCGGGATGGGCGTCGTCATCGCCGACCAGCAGACGAAGCTCACGATGGACGACGCGAAGGCGCTGGAAGAGCGCGGCACCAACATCCTCGCCGTCCAGCCCGAGATGTCGCGCTCCTTTCAGGTCACCTACCTGAACCGCAACACGAACACCTCCATCGTCGGGACGACCGCCAACTATCTCGCCGTGCGGAAGTTCGAGCTCGAGGCGGGGCGCATGTTCACCGACAACGAGGATGCCGGGAGCCAGCGCGTGGCGGTGGTGGGACCGGACGTCGTCACGAACCTGGGGCTGGAATCACCGGACGCGCTCGTGGGCGAGAACATCCGCATCCGCGGGATCCAGTTCACGGTGGTCGGGGTGCTGAAGTCCAAGGGGCAGAACATGGGCTGGATGAACCCGGACGAACAGGTCCTCATCCCGCTCAACACCGCGCGATTCCGCGTGCTCGGATCCGACCGGCTGCGCTCCATCAGCGTGCTCGCGAAGGACGAGGAGCACATCCCCGACGCAATGGCCGACATCCAGAAGGTGCTCCGCCGCGAGCACCGCCTGCGCAACGGCCAGCCCGACGACTTCCAGATGCGCAGCCAGGCGGACTTTCTCACGACGCTGGGCGAGACGACGCAGGTCTTCACCTTCCTGCTCTCCGGCATCGCGGCCGTCAGCCTCATCGTCGGCGGCATCGGCATCATGAACATCATGCTGGTGTCGGTCACCGAGCGCACCCGGGAGATCGGCATCCGGAAGGCGCTCGGTGCGACCCGCTGGAACATCCTGCTCCAGTTCCTCATCGAGGCGGTGGTGCTCTGCATCCTCGGCGGGATCATCGGGATCGTGATCGGCAGCGGCGGCGCACTGGCGATGAGCCGCACCGCGGGCTGGAACACGCAGGTGTCGGCGGCAGCCGTCGCGATGGCGTTCGCCTTCTCGGCGCTGGTCGGCGTGCTGTTCGGAGTCTGGCCCGCCCGCCGGGCGGCGACGATGGATCCGATCGCGGCGCTGCGATACGAATGAATGCGGGATGCGGGATGCGGAATCCGCCATCCGTATCCCGCATCCCGTATCCCGCATCCCGTATCTACTTCCCCACCCAGTACGTCGCCTTCACCGCGAACACGTTCTCCGGCGCATCCCGGAACGTGTTCGTCACGTCCCGCCGGAGCGAGAAGCCCGCGATGCCGTCGTCACCCGCGCGGCGCTGCTGCCACACGAAGAACAGGGCGGACCCGGGGCGGTACTCCCACCGAACGACCGCGTTCCCGACCAGCGCGCGCGAGCTGAAATCCGGCCGGCCGATGTCGATCGACGGCGCACCTGCAGCCGGACCACGCACCGCGTAGCCGTCCGGCCCTTCCGTCAGCGTCCCATCCGACGCCGTGTGCGTCACGAACTCCAGCGTGCGTGCCCGTGCCAGGCTCCTGAACGCGCGGTATTCGCCATCCGCCACGAGGGGCTGTACGAACATCTGCAGCGACAGCCTCGGTGAGAAGGTCCAGTCGACCCGGGTATCGAGCGAGAGCTGGTTGTACGCGAGCTCGCCGAACACGTACCGCCGGTCGTAGGTGCCGTTGGCCGTCGTGTCGGGCGCCTGGTCGAGATACTGGGTGGCGTAATTGGACCGCTCGTACGAGGGGAAGACGCTCACGCGCAGCGCGGAGCTCGGGCGCACCGTGACCCCCAGCCACATCGAGTGGATCCGGTCGCCGATGTCCATCGCATTGCCTTCGTAGCCACCCTCCAGGAAATAGATCCGGCGCTGGTCCGAGCGGACGCTCAGCTCGAGTCCCTTCCCCGACGGCCGGCCCATGACCGGCCCGCCGCGCGTCGCGCGGTCGTCATACGCCTCAGGGCGGGCAATGACGTTGAGGTTGAATCCCCACAGGTTCCGAAAGCGCCCGTCGATGTGCATGCCGTAGTACACGTCGGTGAGGTCACCGTCGAAGTTCCAGCCGTGACCCGAGAACGGCCCGACGGTCACGTCGCGGAAGATCGCGATCGGGTCGTCGCTCTTCAGGGCGAACACGGTGGAGATCGCATGGAACGCGGAGCTCGACTGGAAGCCGATGTCGTTCGACTCGAAGCCGGGGCTCACCCCCTGCCAGGCAACGCTGGCGATCGTGTGCCTGCCCGAGTTCTTCGCGGCCGCGAGCTGCCAGGTGTACCCACCGAGCGAGGTCCGCGCAGGATCGTACTCGGCCGCGCCGAGGTCCGGGCGCTGGAAGTAGTGCACGGACGAGCGCTGGGTGCGGTCGATCGCGGCGGCCGTCCCGCGGACCGTGCTGTAGCCGAGCGAGGCGTCGAGCGAGTACATCCGCTCGTTGAACGACTGATTCACGTCTGCCCCGATGAAGTACGCATCACGGCGAAGCATCTCGTCCAGCGCGGCATCCGGGAGGTCGCGATTGACCGCCGTGGCGATCACGCCGACCTGCGTGTTCCCGCCGGCGAGGTCCTGGCGCGCACGTGCCGCGAAATAGTTGGTGAGCGGCTCGACCGCCTCGTCGCCGCGGACATCACCCTCGTCCGCCCACCGGGCCGTCTCGCGCAGGGTGAGCGCGTTCAGCACCCCCATCGCCAGGCCGCCGCGGGTGCGGCCCGTGAGCTTCACCGCGCTGGCGATCGTCGCCTCCTCCGGCGTGTGCGTGTAGGCGTGATCACCCTCGATGTTGCGCTGCGGCGCGCGGCCGATTCGCCGGGAGTGGAAGATCGTGGGGACGCCACGATTGTTGAACGAGCGGATGCGCCCGTACCGGAACAGATCCGCGCCTTCCACGAAGAATGGACGTCGCTCGGGGAAGAACAGCTCGTTCGCCGACAGGTTCACGCGTGCCGGGTCCACCTCGACCTGGCCGAAGTCAGGATTGACCGTCGCGCTGAGCATCATGCTGCTGCCCAGCCCCACGCGCAGGTCGGCGCCGCCCTTCACGTGGAATTCGGAACGTCCGCGGAACGGATCGCCCGCCGCGACATGCAGGTGCTCGGAGCGGCTCGTGACGTACGGCAGCAGCTCGATGTGCCGGGCCCGCGGAAGATCGCGGAGGCCCTCCAGCGTTCCCCACCGCTGCGGACCGCCGGCCATGTGCGGCGGCGTGTAGGCGAAATGCGATCCCTCGTTCTTGCGCGCGACGATCCGCGCAACCTGCAGCCCCCAGCTCTGCACGCCCTCGAGCGCGCTGTAGCGGAGCTGCGAAAATGGGATGCGGAGCTCCGCCACCCACCCGAGCGAATCCACCCGCGCCGACGACTCCCACACCGCGTCCCACGAGTTGTCCTGGCCACCGCCCGCCAGCACGACGGCGTCGCGCACGGCACCGGCCGGTGTGACGCGGAAGAGGTATCCATCCACCCGGTTGTGATACGAGTCGAGATAGAACTCGATCAGGTCGGCGTTCGACAGCGATTCGTCACGCCGGCCCAGGCGAGCGCGGATCTTCGAAGGATCGCTGTCGAACATCCTCGCGCCGAGGTAGATCGCCTCGTCGTCGTACAGCACGCGCACTTCCGTCTGCTCCGTCGCCGGCTGGCCGAAGTTCGGATCGATCTGCGTGAAGCCCGTGGCGACCGGCGCCCCCGCCCAGGCGGCTTCGTCGAGGCGGCCATCGATGCGGATCTCGTCGGTCATCCGGACGGCGCTGATGCGCGGGAGCGCCGGCACCGTCGAACGTTCGGGCGCCGCGGCGGAGTCCGGCCCGCGAGGGGCCTGCGCCAGGACGACGCCGGGCAGGCAGAGTAGCGCGATGAGCTTGAGCATGTCGGGTCCGGAAAGGCCGGATCACTCCGGCGACGCCGTCCCTAACGCGCCGCCGACACCATGGGTTTCACACCCGCTGCGGCCGACGCTCCAGACCGCTCCAGTTCTTACACTTCCATTACCAGTCGGATGTCCGCGTCGATGTCCTCACGCGCGCCACGGGTCAGCCACGAGACGAGAAAGAACACCAGCAACGACAGCACCAGTGCCACCGCCGTCGCGGTGACGCCGGCCGGGAAGGTGAAGACCTTCAGGTAGGCGAGCGTCTCGAGCACGAGCGTGGTCAGCAGCCCCGTGGCAATGGACGCGATTGCGCCGGCACGAGTCGCCCCGGACCAGTTCAGGCCGATCGCGAGCGCCGGCACGAGCGTCGAGGCGAACAACCCCCATCCGAAGATGCCGAGGAACGCGACGAGCGTGCCGGAGAACTGCGCGATGAGCGCCGCGGCGACGGCGATCGCCACCGTCCATATCCTCCCCCACCGCAGCTCGTTCCGGACACGGAAGCCGAGCGCCACGGGAATGTCGTGGGTCAGGGCCGCGGCGCCGACGTTCATGAACGAGTTCACGGTGCTCATGATCGCCGCCGCGACGCCGGAAAAGACGAGTGCCGCGAGAAGCGTAGGCGTGTGGTGCACGAGGAACAGCGGCGTTGCCGCATCCGGGCTCGCGAGCGGCGGCATCACGCCGCGCGCGACCAGCGTCTTCGTGACGACGCCGACACTGAAGAACAGCAGCAGCGTCACGACGAGCGCCACGGTCATCAGCAGCGGATACCAGCGCAGCCGTCGCGGATCGCGCAGCATGTAGAACTTGTGCACGACGTGCAGCTGCCCCAGCACGCCCAAGCCGAAGACGAAGAAGAAGCTGATCGCGGCGAGCGGCGACAGCTTGCCCCACGGACCGAGGAACGCCGGGTCGGCTGCGAGCAGGGTGCGCGACATCGCCGACATCCCGCCTCCGGCCTCGAGGGCGAACACGAAGACCAGGAAGGACGCCACTGCCATCAGCGCCCCCTGGAAGACGTCGGTGTACACGCCCGCGAGGATGCCGCCCGATGCCGTATAGGCGACGGTGACGAGCGTGCCGACCCAGATGGACGGGCCGAGCCCCAGCCCGAAGATGGCATCGATCACGAGACCCAGGGCGAGCACGTTGGTCGCCATGTAGCTGACGACGGCGACGATGATGGCGAGCCCCGCGAGGCCCTGCGCCGCGGGCGAGCGATACCGGGCACCGATCGCGTCCGGCACGGTGATGACGCGACGCGCCTCCCCCAGCAGCCGGAGCCGCTTCGCCAGCACCCACGCGGTCATGGAGTTCGTGATGGTCGCCGGCATGACGATGAACACCGCGCCGAGGCCGAGGCTGTACACGAGCGCCGGCCCGCCGATGAAGATGAAGCCACTCAGCGTGGCGGCCATCGCGGCGATCGCGAGCGCCCAGAGGCCGATCCCCCGCCCGGCAAGAAAGAAGTCGCCCGCCGTGTGCGTGCGACGCGCGGCCCAGATGCCGATGCCGGCGACCACCGCGAAATAGCCCAGGGCGACGGCGACGGCCGCCGGACGCGCGCCCGGCGGAAGCGCGGCCTCGGCCTGGAGCAGCACGCCGAGCGGCGTCATGCCGGCCGGCCGGGTTCGCCCTCGTCGGCCGGCGCAGGCTCGGCGCCGCGCGCGGCAGCGATCCGCGCGCGGAAGTCCGCGAGGTCCTGCTCGGAGAGCGTCACCCGATCGAAGGTGGCGGCGTACGCGAAG
>DASTYL010000098.1:0-6360 GCA_035764975.1 Gemmatimonadaceae bacterium
ACGTGAAGCTCGATGCGCTCATCCGCGAGGCGCACGACCTGTCGTCGCTCGCCACCGAGAAGTGCCCGGAGTGCGGCGGCCGGCTCGAGCCGCGCGGCGGCTTCTTCGGGCCCTACGTCGCGTGCGAGAACAACCCGAAGAGCTGCAAGTACACGCGGCCGCTCAAGGGGGAGAAGGCCAAGCCGGTGATGACCGACTACAAGTGCCAGCTCTGTGGCGCGCCGATGGTCATCCGCCAGAGCCGCAACGGCCAGTTCCTGGGCTGCAGCACGTTCCCGAAGTGCCGGGGAACGCGCTCGATGCCGACGGGGGTGTTCTGCCCCAAGAGTGGCGGGGAGCTGGTCGAGCGCCGGTCACGCAAGCGCCAGTCGGCGTTCTACGCGTGCGAGCACGAGGACTGCGACTTCGTCGTCTGGAACAAGCCGGTCGCCGAGAAGTGTCCCGAGTGCGGGTACGTCGGCGCGGAGGCGAAGTTCACCAAGACGCGCGGCGACCACCGGAAGTGCCTCAAGTGCGGGAACGAGTGGGACGTCCCGGAGGCGGCAGAGCCGGTGGAAGCGCTGGCCGGCTGACAGTCCTTCCGTACGCAAGTGAAGAACGGGGAGAACGCGACCGCCGGGGACGACGTCCCCGGCGGTCGTTTCGTCTGTCCGGAGGGGAAAAGCCCGGGAATTCACCCCTGGTAGCACAGTCGGTTGACCCCCGCGGGCCAGTTTGCGGGCGGTACGACGGCCAGGCCGTCCGGCCGTGGCGTTCTCCCCCCCGACTCTCCCCCCCCGACATGAAGCTGTCCTTTCGCGCCCGCCCCTACCTGGGCGGCCTTCTGCTCACGCTGGTCGCCGGCTGCGGCGGCGACAATCCCGCCGGTCCGGACGACAATGCCACGCCGCCGAAGGCGCTGAGCATCGCGTCCCCGAGCGTACAGACCCTGCAGATCATCAGCGTCGGTGTCCGCGGCGTGACCCTCGCCTCACAGACGGTGGACGGCCGCTTCGCCGGCCAGGCCATCAAGGGCGCGCGGCTCGACGACACCACCCTTGCGGTCATCGTCCCGCCCGTCGCAGCCGGCGCGCACGAGCTCCGCTTCGACATCGCCGGGCAGCCGTTCACCGCCAACCTGCAGGTCACGGCGACGGCCCCGGCCACCGACGCCGACGCGTACTTCGACGGCGTGTTCGTCCGCCTGACCGCCGAAGCGGATACGATCGACCAGGTGCTTGCGGCAGCGACGGCGTCGACCGCCGCGAGCGACACCGCCGGCCTCCGCGCCATCGCGCAGCAGCTGCGGTGGGCCGCGGATTCCGGCCGGAAGATCGTCACCGGCATGTCTGCCGCGGACCGCGCGATGGCGGCGGCCTACCTCCGGACGAACTCCGACACCACGCCTGTGGTCAGCCCGTCCCCGTTGGCGGGCGGTCCCTCGTTCGCGATCGGCGGGTGCGACGGAGGCACCACCGCCGAGTGCAACGCGGAGCTTCGGCTGGCGTGGGAACAGCTCCAGGCGAAGATCGCGAGCTGCACCCTCTCGGCAGTCAAGTGGGGCGCCGCTGGCGCGATCGTGGGCGGCGTCCTCGGCAGCGGTGCCTTCTCGCTGCCGTTTGCCGCCCTGGGTGCCGTGCTCGGGTCCGCCGCCGGCACGGCGATCTGTGTGTACGACATCAACGACAGCGCGATGGAGACGATCATCACGCCGGCGATCACGAACCTCGACCAGGCCATTCCCGGCGCGTCGTATGAGGTCGCGCCGGCGGCCGTGTACTACCGGGTCAAGTCGCCGAAGGACGTCGTCGTGACGGCCGAAGTCCGCTCCCTGATCGCATCGGATGCGTCGCTGCCGGGTGTCGAGGGCATCATCGCGCGGACGGTCAACACGTGCACGACGCTGTGGACCAAGCTGATGCAGGTGTCCAAGGTATCCCTGCCCGGTCCGAAGCTCCCGGAAACGCCGCAGAACCGCATCGTGCGCGAGATGCCCGCTTCGTTGCTGAAGATCGGGACGATCTCCCTCGCCGGCGCCACCGCCACGACGGCGGGCGACGACACGAGCTTCCGCGTCACCTTCGTCAACGACAAGCAGGGAGCCGATCACTCGTTCTCCTATGCGGTGCGGTACGAGCCGGCGGGCCGCCCGGCGCAGGAGCGGGTGCTCTCGGGCGTCCTGCGGCCGGAGCGGTACGCCGTCGCCTCGCTCGCGGTCGATTCCGCCCCGGCCGAGATGCGCGTCGGCCAGGGCACGGTGAAGCTCCACTGGATCGCGCGCGACTCGTCGGGCGCCTTCCTCGGCGGCACGGGGGTGGACTCCCTGCTGAACGGCCGCAAGCCCGAGTGGACCAGCGACAAGCCCGGCGTCGCCACGGTGAGCGCCGACGGGGTGCTGACGGCGGTCGACACGGGCACGGTGGCGATCACGGCGCGGCTCGAGGGCGGTACGGCCACGGTGGCGTTCACGGTGTATCCGAACGTGACCGGCAGCTGGTCGCTGAAGATCCTGAACGGCAACACCGTGCCGTATGCGGAGCCGGATTCGACCGGGACCACGGATTACCTGGGCGGGGCCATCTCCATCGCGGCCGACAGCACGTTCACCTTCGGGTACGCCGAGACCTACACCAACAAGTTCACGGGCATCGTCTACGATGAGGGGAGCTCCGGGAGCGGGACGTACACGCTCAGGGGCAATTCGATCGTCTTCACCATCCTCCAGAAGTCCGGCGAGTCGGTGGAGCAGATCGTCGGTGCGAGCTTCGCGGACGGCGCGCTCACCGTGACGTACAGCGGTCCGGACGGCTCCGCGGTGGGGCAGCTGCGCCGATAACGCGGCCGGATTCGATGCGAGAACGCGCGCGGCCCGGTGGGCCGCGCGCGTTCTTCGTTTTCCCATGCCCGCCGGCGCCTCGCCGGTCGTGATCTCATCCGGCCGTTCCGTGCCGATCCTCCGCCCACCTCGATCATGGCCGGGGCGGGAATCCGCGTTAGAATCATAGACATGAAGATCGATGTGATCGGCGGTGGGCTCGCCGGGAGTGAAGCGGCGTTCCAGCTCGCCGAGCGGGGGCATGACGTCGTTTTGCACGAGATGCGGCCGGTTCGTGAGACACCGGCCCACAAGACGGACCGCCTCGCGGAGCTCGTCTGCTCCAACACGTTCAAGAGCACCGAGATCGCCAACGCGCACGGGCTCCTCAAGGCGGAGATGCGCGAGCTCGGCTCGCTGATCCTGTGGGCGGCCGACCAGGCCCGCGTGCCCGGCGGCAGCGCGCTGACGGTGGACCGCGACGTCTTCTCGCAGAAGGTGCACGAGCGCGTCCACGCACATCCGCGGATCGCGATCTCGCGTGACGAAGTGACGACGCTGCCGAATCCCGGGATCGTCGCGACCGGCCCGCTGACGTCGGACGCCCTCACACGCACGATCCAGCAGCGGCTCGGCGTCGACTCGCTCGCCTTTTACGATGCGATCGCGCCGATCATCGCCGGCGACTCGATCGACATGACGATCGCCTTCCGCGCGTCGCGCTGGGGGAAGGAGACGATGGAAGGCGCGGATGCCGAAGGCGCCTACATCAACTGCCCCTTCACGCGCGAGGAGTACGAGGCGTTCCTCGATGCGATGACCGAGGCGGACCAGTACGCCGGCCAGGAGTTCGACCCGATCCCGTACTTCGAGGGCTGCATGCCCGCCGAGGAGATGGCGAAGCGCGGGCGCGATACGCTGCGCTTCGGGCCCATGAAACCGGTCGGCCTCCGTGATCCGCGAACGGGGAAGCGTCCGCACGCCGTGGCGCAACTGCGGATGGAGGATGCAGGCGGCCGCATGTGGAACCTCGTCGGCTTCCAGACCCGCATGCGCACGAAGGAACAACAGCGGGTCTTCCGGATGATACCCGGGCTCCAGCATGCGGAGTTCCTGCGCTTCGGGTCGATCCACCGGAATTCGTACATCAATGCGCCCGCCGCCCTCAGCCCGACGCTCGGCCTGCGCGACGAGCCGACGACGCTGTTCGCGGGACAGCTCACCGGGGTCGAGGGGTATACGGAGAGCACCGCCACGGGCATCCTGGCCGCCATCAACCTGGATCGGCTGCTGCGGGGTGAGGAGCCGGTGCTGCCCCCGCCGACCACGATGCTCGGTGCGCTCTACCGCTACCTGCGCGAGGCCGACCCTCGCCACTTCCAGCCCATGAATGCGAACTTCGGGCTCGTTGACGAGATCACGCCGCCGGTGAAGGACAAGATCGAGCGGCGGCAGCGGCTGGCCGAACGCGCGCTCGAGGTGATGCGCGCCTGGAAGGAGCAGCACGTGCGGCAGATGGTGACGGCATGACGACGGCGGCCGTCGACGAGTTCCTGCGCCACCTGGAGAAGGAGCGCGACGTCTCGCCCAACACCGTCCGCGCCTACGGGCGCGACCTCGCGGAGTACACGGCGTTCCTCGCGCAGTACTACGGCCACGGCGACTGGACGTGGGAAGGGGTGGACCGCCTGGCGATGCGCGGCTTCATGGGCCACATGGCGCGCAAGGGACTCGGGAAGCGGTCCGTCGCGCGCACCTTGTCGGCGGTGCGCAGCTTCTACCGCTGGATGCATCGCAACGAGATGGTCGAGTCGAATCCGGCTCGCGCGGTGGGAGCGCCGAAGCTGCCGAAATACCTGCCGGGCTATCTCGATCGTGCGCAGATCGGGCTGCTCTTCCAGATGGCCGAGGCCCGGGCGATGGAAGGGGAGTTTACCGATGTCCGCAATCTCGCGATCCTCGAGCTGTTCTATTCGACGGGGATGCGCCTCAGCGAGCTCGCAGGCCTGAGCCGGGGCGACGTCGATCTCATCTCGCAGCAGGTCAAGGTGCGCGGCAAGGGCCGGAAGGAGCGGATCGTGCCGATCGGGGATCACGCGGTGCTCGCGATGCGCAACTACGAGTCGAAGCGCGACGAGCTGCTGCGGCACCTCGGCCCGAAGGCGGACCGCACCGCGTTCTTCCTCGCCAGGACCGGCAAGCGCATCGGCGTACGGTCCGTGCAGCTCGCGGTGACGAAGTTCCTCGAGGAGATCGATGAAGACGCCGGGCTGAGCGTGCACTCGCTGCGCCATACGTTTGCGACGCACCTGCTGGACGCGGGCGCGGATCTCCGGGCGGTCCAGGAGCTGCTCGGCCACGCCAGCGTCGGCACGACGCAGATCTACACGCACACGAGCGTCGAGCGGCTGAAAGAGGTGTACCGGAAGTCGCATCCGCGCGCATAGGTCGTCCGTCCCCGGAGCCGCGCGCCCCGGCACGATTCTCGATGTTGAGGCCGCCCGATGAGGATCGAGACCATCCCGCTGATCATCGGCGCCATCGTCGCGCTCGTGGGGCTTGGCCTCATCCTCGACGCACGCATGGCCGACAGCCAGCCCCGGATCGAGCGCCGCCGCCGCATCCGACAGGAGCGAAGCCGGGGCGGGGAGCTGCTCATCGGGCTCGGCGTGGTCGCCATGGGGGTGGCCATCGTCGGCCGCGATACCTGGCGCTACTCGATTCTCACGACTCTCGCCGGCGCCGCCCTGCTGGTCGTCGGCGCATGGATGAACCGCAGCTACCTGCACGATCTCATCGTGAATCGCGGCGCGTCGAGACGGCGCAGCGAAGCTGCCCGGGACCTGCCTGCCCCTGGGGCGCCGGACAGCACGATCACGCCCGACAAGCGGCCCCGGATCCGCTGATCGACGCCGCGGCCGCGCCCGTCGTCAGGCTGACACCTACCCCGGTCGCAGACACTATCTTCCCGGTCATGAGCCCGACACTCCCCCGCGTCCGCGCCACCACCATTCTCGCGGTCCGCAAGGACGGCCGGATCGCCCTCGGCGGCGACGGCCAGGTATCGGTGGGCGAGACGATCATGAAGAGCAAGGCGACCAAGGTTCGCGCCATGCGCGGCGGCAAGATCCTCACGGGGTTCGCCGGCGCCGTCGCCGATGCGTTGACGCTGTTCGAGAAGTTCGAGGAGAAGCTCGAGCGCTACCCGGCCAACCTGCCGCGCGCCGTCGTCGAGCTGGCCAAGGAATGGCGCAGCGACCGGGTGCTGCGGCGCCTCGAGGCGCTGCTGGCGGTCGGCGACGCCGACCACGTCTTCGTCATCTCCGGCACCGGGGAAGTGATCGAGCCGGACGACGGCATCGTCGCGATCGGCTCCGGCGGCCCGTACGCGCTCGCCGCCGCCCGCGCCCTTGTGACCAACACGGATCTCAACGCCGGCGAGGTGGTGCAGCGCGCACTGACCATCGCCGGTGAGATCTGCGTGTACACGAACACGAACATCACCGTCCTGGAGGGGAGCTGACAGAGCGGCGAGCTGCGAGCTGCGAGAAGTACGGCCGCTCTTC
>DASTYL010000099.1:0-2356 GCA_035764975.1 Gemmatimonadaceae bacterium
GAGATGCTCGGATTCCTCGCCGAGGTGGGCGTGCCGACGCTCGTCGCGGCGACGAAGATCGACAAGCTGACCCGCACGCAGCTCGCCGCGCATCTCGCGCAGCTGTCGGAGGCGATCGGGATGGACGAGGACCAGATCATCCCGTTCTCGAGCGTGACGGGCGCAGGGCGGGACGACCTGGCGGCGGCCATCGTATCGCTGGTGGCGGACGATGCGACGAACGACAGGCCTCAGTCGGACTGACGGGCGGAACGATCGTCCTCAGTCCGGCCGGCGGTCGGAACGACAGTCGCTGGCTGGACTCACAGCCGCAAGGCTCTTGGCTCTGGTCGTTGGGCTCTGGCTCCATCCGATGCGCTTCGCGCAGTGCAGACCGATGGCTGCCGGTCGTCAGATGAGAGCCACCGACCACAGCCCAGAGCCCAGAGCCCACCGGACCGTGAGTCTGGCTGATCGACTGTAGTCGGCCGACAACTTCGGATCGTCAACCGTAGTCGCCGCCGCTCACTGCGCCGCGACCGCGCGCGCGGCGCGGCACTCCCGTCCGTGCACCTCGCAGTACATCCCGTGCCGGTCGTGGTAGACGAGGTGGGCGTCCCCGCCGTGCCCGATCGTCACGCGATAGACCGCGATCGCCGTGGTGCCGTCCCCCGCCAGGCGGCGCGGGTCGAGCGGCTCGACGCGCACGGGTTCCGGGAACAGCTCGATCTGCTCGATCCGCCGCGGCGCCTCGGCGGCCGGAGCGCGCTTCGCCCTAGCCGCCATTGCGAAGGCGATCGAAGTACGTCTGCGCCTTGAAGACCGGCCATTCGCGCGTGCGCAGCAGGCCGCCCCGCATCACCTTCGGCTCCTCCACCGTGACGAATGCGCCCTCGTCGAGCTGCTCGACGATCTGCATCACGTCGGGCAGGTGGCTGCGCTCCACCGCCGCGAACAGCACCTCGACGGGGCCTTCCCTGCCCTGCGCGGGCACCTTGGTGACGCCGTAGCCGCGTTCCCGCAGCGCATCGGCGATGTCGTCCCCTCCATGCGACGAGACGATGCGCGTCATCGCGACGCCGTAGGCCAGGAATCCCTCGATCGTGACGCCGACGAAGGTCCCGGTGGCATAGCCCGCCGCATACCCGAAGATGTGGAGGATGCTGTCGAGGTGCTTGATGGCGTTCCCCACCGCGACGATCCAGATGAGCGCCTGCGTTCCGCCGAGGATGGCCGCGACGCCGCGCCGGCCACGGATGGCGAAGATCACGCGCATCGTGTCGATGGACACGTCCACGACGCGCAGCCCGAAGATCAGCAGCGCGCCCCACGGCGAGGCGAACAGGGCGTCGAGCGTCATCCGATCCACCGCCGCGTGATGGACTCCAGCGTGGTCGGGGGCGCAGCGGCCGGCAGCGACTGCGGGGTGTGCTCGAGCGCTTCCTGCAGTTGCGCCCAGGCCGCGTCCGCGCGGTCGAAGACCACGCGCAGCGCCTGCACCCAGCCGCGCCAGTGGCGCAGCGCCTCGGCGGGAGGCGCGTTCCGGACACGATCGCCCGCGCCGGCGAGCGGCACGAGAGCAGCGAAGAGCGGCTCCGCGGCGTCGAGCAGGCGCGCCTCGAGCGCGCGCCGCGCCGGCGGACGATCCGCCCCTCGCTCCGCCGCGAGCGAGACGAGTCGATGCTCGAATGCGAGGCGCAGCGCCGCGGGATCGAATGCATCGAGCGCGGCAAGCCCCCCGGCGACGGCATGGCGCCGGGCCTCGAGCAGCGGCTGGAAGAACGCGTCCTGCGCGGCACCGCCACGCCGGGCGCCGAGCGCGCGAATCGCCCGCGCCAGCTCGGGCATCGTCCGCCCTCTGACGAGGATGGCGTCGGCGACCTGCGCGACACGCGGGTCGCCCGCGCCGGTGAGCTGCTCGCCGCCGCTGAGATGGATCGTCAACGTGCCGGTGGCGTCCGTCGCATGGGAGACGCCGTCGACACCGTCGAACGGGATGCGCACCGATGCAGCAGCCTGCATCGCGGCATCCAGCGGCGTCACGACCACTCCGTCCGCATCGACGGCCACCGACGCGACGCCGCTCATCGGGCGTCGCCGGACGCTGCCGCTGATTCGAAGGCGGACCGGCCCGTCGGGGAACAGCGCCATGAACGAGGACTCCGCGGCGGCAAGGGAAACAGGAAGGTGCTGCAACGTCTCAGGCCGCGAGGATGACCTCGACGACGTCGTTCGTCTTCGACAGGTCGCGGAATACCGCGTGCGGCCGGTACGCGCGAAGCTCCTCGACCGAGTAGCGTCCCGTCGCCACGCCGACGGCCCGAGCCCCGATCCCCTGACCGCAGGTGAGGTCGGCCGGCGTATCGCCGATCACGAT
>DASTYL010000100.1:0-23458 GCA_035764975.1 Gemmatimonadaceae bacterium
CGCGCAGATCGAGATCTCCGCGGGCGCCGGCGGCACCGAGGCGCAGGACTGGGCCTCGATGATCATGCGCATGTACGTCCGCTGGGCGGAACGACGCGGCTACGAGATCGAGGTCCTCGACATGAGCGAGGGCGAGGAGGCGGGGATCAAGGGCGCCGTGCTCGAGATCAAGGGCGAGTACGCCTACGGGTTCCTGAAGGCGGAGTCCGGCGTGCACCGGCTCGTGCGCATCTCGCCGTTCGACTCGCAGGCGCGCCGCCACACCAGCTTCGCGTCGGTGCACGTGATTCCCGCGATCGACGAGGAGATCAACATCGAGATCCGCGAGGAGGACATCAAGATGGACGTCTTCCGCGCGTCCGGCGCCGGCGGCCAGCACGTCAACAAGACCAGCTCCGCGGTCCGGCTGACGCACATCCCGTCGGGCCTCATCGCCGCGTCGCAGCAGCAGCGCTCGCAGCACAAGAACCGCGAGCAGGCGATGAAGATGCTGAAGAACAAGCTGTACCAGCGGGAGCTCGAGAAGCAGCTCGCCAAGAAGGCCGAGCTGGATTCGTCGAAGATGGACATCAGCTTCGGCAGCCAGATCCGGAGCTACGTCTTCCAGCCCTACACGATGGTGAACGACCACCGCACGGAGTTGAAGATCACCGACATCCAGAAAGTCATGGACGGCGACGTGGATCCCTTCATCGAGGCGTTCCTCAAGCAGGCCGCGGCCGAGGAGCGCGCGTGACCGAGGACATCAACTTCCTGCAGGCGGCGCGGCGGGAGAAGCTGGCCGCGCTGGCGGCGCAGGGCGTCGAGCCGTTCGGCTACTCGTACCGGCGGACGCACGAAACGCGGGACGCGCTGGCGCTGCTCGCCGCCGAGGCGGACGAGGGACCGGTCGTCCGCCTCGCGGGGCGGATCGTCGCCTGGCGCGGCCATGGCAAGACGGCGTTCGCGCATCTCGCCGATGCCTCCGGACGGATCCAGCTCTACCTCCGGCGCGACGTCCTCGGCGAGCGGTTCGCGATCGCGGAGCTGCTCGACATCGGCGATATCGTCGGCATCGAAGGCCCGCTGTTCCGCACGCGCACCGGCGAGACCACGGTGCGCGTCGACGCGATCGACGTCCTCGCGAAGTCGCTCCGGCCGCTGCCCTTCGGCAAGGAAGAGGTCGTGGACGGGGTCATCGTCCGGCATTCCGGCTTCGCCGATCCCGAGCAGCGGTATCGCCAGCGTTACGCGGATCTCGCGGTGCACCCCGAGGTGCGGGCGCTGTTCGTCGCGCGCTCCCGGATGATCACGGCCATCCGGCGCTTCCTGGACGATCTGGGGTATCTGGAGGTCGAGACGCCGATCCTGCAGCCGCTCTACGGCGGCGCGGCGGCTCGCCCCTTCGTGACGCACCACAATGCGCTCGATACCCAGCTGTTCCTCCGGATCGCGGACGAGCTGTATCTCAAGCGGCTCGTCGTCGGGGGCTTCGACAAGGTCTACGAGGTCGGGCACGACTTCCGCAACGAGGGCATCGACCGGACGCACAACCCGGAATTCACGATGCTCGAGTTCTACGAAGCCTATGCCGACTACACGGACATGATGGGCATCGTCGAACGGCTCATCACCGCGGCCGCCGACTCGGTGCGCGCGTCGCAGCTGGACGCGGCGGTGCCGGTGCTCCGTGCGCCCTTCAAGCGCGTCGAATGGGTGCCGTCGCTGAACGCGGCGCTCGGCGTGGACGTCCTCACGGCTGGCGAGAGCACCATCCGCGACCTGGCGCGCCGCCACAACATCGAGCATGCCGAGAAGCTGAGCCATCCCAAGCTCCTCGACGAGCTGTTCCAGCGATTCGTCGAGTCGAAGCTCGATGAGCCGACGTTCGTCGTGGACTACCCGAAGGCGCTCTCCCCGCTGGCCAAGCCGAAGCGGGGCGCCCCGGAGCTGACCGAGCGATTCGAGCTGTTCGCGGGCGGGCGCGAGCTCGCCAACGCGTTCAGCGAGCTGAATGACCCCATCGACCAGCGCGCCCGGTTCGAGGCGCAGGCGCGGCTGCGGGCGGCGGGCGACGACGAGGCGAGCGGCGTGGACGAGGACTACCTCCGCGCGATGGAATACGGCATGCCGCCGATGGGCGGCGTGGGCATCGGCATCGACCGGCTGTTCATGTACCTCACGGGTAGCGCCAACATCCGTGACGTCATCCTCTTTCCGACCCTGCGTCCCGAATGACGGAAGTCGCCACCCGCGAAACCGCGATCCCGACACCGGTCGCGCCGCCCCGGCGGAGGGGCGCGATCGGGCTGGAGCTGGCCATCGCCTGGCGGTACCTGCGGAGCCGGCGCGGGTCCAAGCTGCTGTCGCTCATCAGCCTCATCGCCATCGGCGGGGTGATGGTCGGCGTCAGCGCGCTGATCCTGATCATCGGCGTGATGAACGGGCTGCAGGAGGACCTTCGCGAGAAGATCCTGATCGGCAGCCCCGATGTCCGGGTGCTGACGTTCGGGGAAGACCTGACCATGCCGGGCTGGCGGGCGACGCTCGAGCGGGTACGCCGGCAGCCGGGCGTGGTGGCGGCCGCGCCGTTCGTGCTGACCGAGGCCGGGGTGAACGCCGGGCACACCTACGCCGAAGGGGCGATGGTGCACGGGGTCCTGCCGCGGCAGGAGGGGCAGATCGAGGTCACGTCGATCCGCGATCACGTCGTGGCCGGCGACATGACGTTCCGCACCACCGGCGGCGATCACCGCGGCGTCGTGCTCGGCAGCCGGCTCGCGCAGCGCCTCGGGATCACGCCCGGGATCCCCGGGCGCGACAGCATCAACGTGATCTCCATCAACGGCGCCCGGTTCAACGCGGCGCTCGGGAGCATCGTGCCCCGCTTCGACCGGTACGAGGTGACGGGTATCGTCGAGACGGGGATGTACGAGTACGACAACAAGTACGTCTTCGTCGCGCTCGACGAGGCGCAGCGGATGGCGGGCCTCGATTCGGCCGTCACCGGCATCGAGGTGAAGACGGGCGACCGGTGGGGGGCGCCCGTCGTCGCGAAGGCGCTCGCCGACTCCCTCGGCTATCCGTACCGGACGGACGACTGGCAGACGCAGAACCAGTCGCTCTTCCAGGCGCTGAAGCTCGAGAAGCTCGGCATGACGATCATCCTGCTGCTCATCGTCATCGTCGCCGCCTTCAACATCGTCAGCACGCTGACGATGGTGGTGACGGACAAGACCCGGGAGATCGGCATCCTGCGCGCGATGGGACTCTCCGCGCGCTCGGTCCGCCGCGTATTCTTCATCCAGGGGCTGTTCATCGGCCTCGTGGGGACCGGGCTCGGGCTCATCCTCGGGCTGGGGGCCGCGCTCTCGCTCGAGCGGTTCAAGCTGATCGCGCTCGACCCTTCGGTGTATTTCATCGATCACCTGCCCGTGACCATCCAGGCATGGGACGTGGCGCTGATCGTGCTCGCCAGCCTTGGCATCGCGGCGCTCGCCACCGTCTATCCCGCGGTGCAGGCGGCGCGGCTGTACCCGGTGGAGGCCATTCGACACGAATGACGGTCGTCGAGGCGGTAAACCTCTCCAAGACCTTCCGCGGCGGCGATGGAGGGCTGATCACCGTCCTGTCCGGTGTGGCCCTCGAGGTCGCGCGCGGTGAGATGGTCGCGATCGTCGGCACCTCCGGCGCGGGAAAGAGCACGCTGCTGCACCTGCTCGGCGCGCTCGACCGGCCGACGTCCGGCGAGATCTTCCTGCAGGGGCAGGCGATCGCCCGGTTGAACGACGATGCGCTGAGCCAGCTTCGCAACCGCACGGTCGGGTTCGTCTTCCAGTTCCACCACCTGCTGCGCGAGTTCACGGCGCTCGAGAATGTCGAGATGCCGATGCGGATCGCCGGGTGGCCGGTGGCGCGCCGCCGCGATCGCGCCCGCGATCTGCTCACGCGCGTCGGGCTCGACGGCCGCCTCCACCACCGGCCAGGACAGCTTTCCGGCGGTGAGCAGCAGCGCGCCGCGGTGGCGCGTGCGCTGGCCACCGACCCTGCGCTCCTGCTGGCCGATGAGCCATCCGGCAACCTCGACCATGCAAACGCCGAGCGGCTGCACGACCTGATGGGCGGGCTCGCGCAGGATCTCGAGCTCGCGGTGGTGGTCGTCACGCACAACCGCTCCCTCGCGGGGCGGGCGGATCGCGTCCTGCTCCTCGAGGAGGGACGACTCACGGCGACCGACGTACGCGAGGCCGTGACCTGATGCTCTGCGACACCTGCCGGGAACGGGATGCCGTCGTCCACCTCACGAAGATCGTGAACAATGCGGTGACGCAGGTTCACCTCTGTGAGCGGTGTGCCGCCGAGCACGGCGTGGAGACCACCGTGGCGACGCCGAAGCATCCGCTCGGGGAGTTCCTCCAGGCGGTGCAGCAGCAGATCGCGGCACCGGCGGCGGACGCGGTGAAATGCGATTTCTGCGGGATGACGCTTCGCGACTTCCGTACGACGGGGCGCTGGGGCTGCGCCCGGTGCTACACGACCTTCGAGCAGAGCAACCGGGAGCTGCTCCGCCGGGTGCATGGGAGCTCGCGCCACATCGGCCGAGGGTACCACGCGCCGCAGCCCGAGGCATCGCACCGGCAGGCGGAGCTGTCCGAGCTGCGGGAGCGGCTGCGCCGCGCCGTCGAGGGTGAGCAGTTCGAGCTGGCCGCGGACCTGCGCGATCGCATCCGGGTGCTGGAATGACGCTCGATCTCTCGCTCATCCCCGACGGCGGGGTGCGATGGCTCGACGCGTCGGGTCCGCACGCGGACATCGTGTTGTCGAGCCGGGTCCGCCTCGCGCGCAACGTGGAGGGATACGCCTTCGCGACCAAGGCGCGCGACGGGGAACGGCTGCGGGTGATCGCGCAGATCCGCGAGGCCGCTCCGGCGACGCCTGCGCTCAAGGGGGCGGTGCTGTACCGCGTTGACGAGCTCGCCCCGACCGAGCGCGCGCTGCTCCATGAGCGCCACCTGGTGAGCAAGGAGCTGGCAGGGCTGGACGCCCAGCATCCACTGCGTCCCGGTGCAGGTGTTTTCCTGGGCGACAACGCCTCGGTGATGGTGAACGAGGAGGACCACCTGCGGTTGCAGGCGCTCGCGTCGGGATTTGCGCTGCGCGAGGCGTTCGCGACGGCCGCGGCGCTCGACCGGCAGCTCGGAGACCAGGTGCCGTTCTCGTTCCATCCGGAGTTCGGTTACCTGACGGCGTGTCCGACCAACGTCGGCACCGGGCTTCGCGCGTCCGCGCTGGTCCACCTGCCCGGGCTGGTGCTGACCAAGGAGATCGGGAAGGTCCTGACGTCGCTGCAGCAGATGGGACTCACCTATCGCGGACTGTACGGCGAAGGCAGTGAGGTCGTCGGCAACTTCTTCCAGATCTCGAACCAGACGACGCTGGGGCGTTCGGAGGAGGATCTGCTGGAGCAGCTGTTGCGCGTCGCAGGGCATGTCGTCGAGCGCGAGGAGGAGGCGCGACGGGTCTTGCTGCGTGATGCGGGCTATATTATCGAGGACAAGTTGTGGCGCGCGTACGGAACCCTGCGGTATGCCCGCAGCCTTTCCTTCGACGAAGCCATGAACTACCTGAGCGGCGTGCGCCTGGCGGTCGGCCTGAAACTGATCCCGGGGCTCAGTGTATATACCCTCAACAAGCTCCTCATCTTCTCGCAGGCGGCGCATCTGGCGCATGCCGAGGGGCGTCCGCTCAGCGAGAGCGAGACCAACCAGGCCCGCGCACGCTATGTGCGTATGGCGTTGGAGCGAGAGACAGGTACCGTCGGGTAAGGCGATATCCCACCCGGACTTGAGGGACACATGAACGGGTACAACTTCACCGAGCGGGTGCGGAAGGTCCTCGCGATGGCGCGCGAGGAGGCCGCCCGTCTCCACCACGAGTACGTGGGGACGGAGCACATCCTGCTTGGCCTCATCCGCGAGGGTGAGGGCGTGGCCGCCACGGTCCTCCAGAACCTCAACGTCGAGCTGGACGAGATCCAGCAGAAGATCGAGGAGACGGTCAAGAAGGGGAAAGCCGCCAGTGCGACCGGCCCCGACCTGCCGTATACCTCCCGGGCCAAGAAGGTGCTCGAGCTGGCGATGAGCGAGGCGCGCGAGCTCGCGCACAGCTACGTCGGCACGGAGCACCTCCTGCTCGGGCTACTCCGGGAAGAGAAGGGAATCGCCGCGCAGGTGCTGACCGATGCCGGGGTGAACCTCGAGGCCGCGCGCGCGGAGACGCTGCGCATCCTCGGCACCGAGATGCCCAGCACGCCCACGACCGCGCAGGCGGGGGGCGGCACGCCGCCGCAGGCGGCCCCGAAGGGGGAGAAGAAGTCCAAGACCCCTGCACTCGATCACTTCTGCCGCGACCTCACGCAGCTCGCGGCCGAGGGGCAGCTCGATCCCACGATCGGGCGGGCGAAGGAGATCGAGCGCGTCATGGAAGTGCTGACGCGCCGGAAGAAGAACAACCCGGTCCTCATCGGCGAGCCCGGCGTCGGCAAGACGGCGATCGTCGAGGGGCTGGCGCAGCTCATCGCCAACGGCGAGTGCCCGGAGAACCTCCGCGACCACCGCGTGCTGTCGCTCGACATGGCGGCGGTCATCGCCGGCACGAAGTATCGCGGCCAGTTCGAGGAGCGCCTCAAGGCGGTCATGAACGAGATCGCGCAGAACAAGAACATCGTGCTGTTCATCGACGAGCTGCACACGCTCGTCGGCGCCGGCGCGGCCGAAGGCGCGATCGACGCGTCGAACATGCTGAAGCCCGCACTCGCACGCGGCGAGCTGCAGTGCGTCGGTGCGTCCACGCTCAACGAGTACCGCAAGTACATCGAGAAGGACGGCGCGCTCGAGCGCCGCTTCCAGACGGTCGTGGTGGATCCGCCGTCGATCGAGGAGACGGTGCAGATCCTCCAGGGGCTGCGCAGCAAGTACGAGGATCATCACAAGGTGACGATCCCCGACACGACGCTGGTGCATGCCGCGAAGATGTCCGAGCGCTACATCACCGACCGGTTCCTGCCCGACAAGGCGATCGACGTGATCGACGAGGCGGGAGCGCGCGCCCGACTGGCGTCGCAGGCCCCGCCGCCGGAGGTGGCGGAGCTGAAGGGCCAGCTCGAGCAGGTCAACGCGGACAAGGAAGCCGCGGTCCGCGACCAGAACTTCGAGAAGGCCGCATCGCTGCGCGATCGCGAGCGCGAGCTCCAGGGGGAGATCCGCCAGCAGCAGGAGGCGTGGGAGAAGCGGCGCCAGTCGCATCGCCCGGTCCTCGGCGAGGAGGAGATCGCCTTCATCGTCAGCCGCTGGACGGGGATTCCGGTCACCCGCCTGCAGGAGGCCGAGACCAACCGGCTGCTGCGGATGGAGGACGAGCTGCACAACTCCGTCGTCGGCCAGGACGAGGCGATCAAGGCGCTCGCGCGCTCGATCCGCCGCAGCCGGGCCGGCCTCAAGGATCCGAAGCGGCCGATCGGCTCCTTCGTCTTCGCCGGCCCCACGGGCGTCGGCAAGACGGAGCTCGCCCGGGCGATCGCACGGTTCCTGTTCGCCGACGAGACGGCGCTGGTGCGCGTCGACATGTCGGAGTACATGGAGAAGTTCTCCGTGTCGCGGCTCATCGGCGCGCCTCCGGGCTACGTGGGCTACGAGGATTCGGGCACGCTGACGAAGGCGGTGCGGCGGAAGCCGTACTCGGTGATCCTGCTCGACGAGATCGAGAAGGCGCACCCCGACGTCTTCAACATCCTGCTCCAGGTGCTGGACGAGGGTCACCTCACGGACAATTACGGCCGCGTGATCGACTTCAAGAACACGGTCGTGATCATGACGTCGAACGTCGGCGCGCGGGACCTCACGAAGGCCCGGGGGCTCGGCTTCGCGACGGGGGACGACGCCCAGAACTGGGAGCGGCGTGCGGAGAAGGTCCGGGAGGAGCTGAAGAACGTCTTCAACCCCGAGTTCCTGAACCGCCTCGACGACGTGCTGGTGTTCCACCCGCTGCGCCAGGAGCACATCGCGCAGATCGTCTCGATCCTGCTCAAGGACGTCCGGAAGCGCCTGGCCGAGGAGGAGCTCACGCTCAAGCTCAGCGAAAGCGCCAACGACTTCCTCGTAAAGCACGGGTACGACGAGCAGTACGGGGCCCGGCCGCTGAAGCGGGCGATCCAGCGCTACATCGAGGATCCGCTGTCGGAAAAGATCCTGCTCGGGGAGTTCGCCAAGGGGGACGAGATCGAGGTCGATCTCGCGCCGGACGGCACCAAGCTGGACTTCCGGGTGATGACCAGCAGCGCCAACGCCTGATCCTTACGATTGGGCGACAAAAAGGGCCGATCGGGCTTGGACCCGATCGGCCCTTTCTTGGTATATTGCGTGAATGCCTCGCTTCCCCTTTGCCGCCGCCGCTGCGCTTCTGCTCGCAGCCATCCCGGCGCGTGCCCAGGACCTGCCTCCCGGCGGGAGCTGCTCGACGCCGGATACCGTCATCTTCCGCGGCTCCACCCGGCCGCCGGCCGCCACGCTCCGCGCCGAGGCCGGGTTGCCGGCCGCCGGGACGGCGCTCAGCGCCCGTGACGTCCAGCGGGCCGTCAAGAACGTCTTCGCCACCGCCCGGTACGAGGACGTCCGGTCGGTCTGCGAGGTCGCCGGCGGCCGCAGCGCCCTGGTCTTCGAGCTCGTCGACCGGCCCACGCTGGTCGGGTTCGACGTGGTCGGACCGGACCGCGTCTCGAGCTCGACGATCCGGGATCGGATCGCGCTCGTCCCGGGACGCCCGCTCGACCCGGCCGGGATCGCCCATTCGGTCCGGGGGATCGACTCCGTCTACGAGGCCCGCGGCTACTACCTCGCCGAGATCACCGTCGATTCGGCGCGCGTCGAGGACGGCGTCAAGCTCACCTTCCGCGTGAACGAAGGGCGGCGCCTCGCCGTCTCCGGGATCCGGATCGAGGGCAACTCGCAGGTCGGCGACGGGACCGTCGTGTCGGCGATGAAGACCCGTCCCGAAGGGTTCCTGTGGTGGAAGAAGGGCTCCTTCGACGAGACCGAGTTCACAGGCGATCTGAGCGAGCGCATCCCGCAGATGTATGCGACCCGCGGGTTCATCGACGCCAAGGTCGTGAACGATACCCTGGTCGTCGACCGGGAGCGCGGCAAGGCGCTCGTCGAGGTGCGGGTCGACGAGGGGCCGCAGTACCGCGTAGGGGCCTTCGAGCCGCCCAGCACGACGGTGTTCTCCAGCGAGGAGATCGCGCGCTTCTATCCCTTCGGCCAGACCGATCGCTCGTTCCGGGACATGGTGCTTGGCGTCTTCCGGCGCGACGGCGGGTCGGAAGAGATGTTCGACCAGCAGCGGTGGGACGAGGCCACGACGAAGGTGACCGAGGCGTACCAGAACGCCGGCTACATCCGGTCGCGCGTCGTGCCCGTCGTGGAGCGCACCGTCGGCACGGACTCGGTGCCGGTGGTCAACCTGCGGTGGGACATCTCGGAGGGGTCGCCCTCGATCGTCCGCCGCGTGGACATCATCGGGAACGACGTGACGGTGGAGTCGTGCATCCGCGACCAGCTGCTCGTGGTGCCGGGCGACGTGTTCAATCGCGACCGCCTGATCCGCAGCTACCAGTCGATCTCCAACCTCGGCTTCTTCGAGGCCCCGCTGCCGCCGCCCGACACGCGCGAAGCGAACGACAAGGGCGACGTGGACGTCATCTTCAACGTGAAGGAGAAGCGGACGGGCACGGTGAACTTCGGTGCCTCCGTGGGACAGGGCACGGGGCTGGGCGGCTTCGTGGGGTTCGAGCAGCCGAACCTCTTCGGGCGCTGCAAGCGCGGCTCGCTCCAGTGGCAGTTCGGCCGGTACATCAACGACTTCAACCTGTCGTACACCGACCCGACGATCTTCCAGACCCGGATCTCCGGCACGGTCAACGCCTACCACACGCAGTCGCGCTACCGCATCGCGAATCTCGGCCGGACGGTGCGCACGGGCGGACAGCTCCAGGGCCGGTTCCCGGTGCCGTGGTCGCGGTGGACGCGCGCGACGGTCGGCTACGGCGCGGAAGCGCAGCGCTACGGCGACGACGGGACGCTGGGCGCGATCCAGTGCGACAACTGCTTCCGGTCGACGCTGACGCTCGGCCTGAACCACGACACGCGCTTCGACCTGCCGTTCCCGACGGCCGGCTCGACCGTGGACTTCACCGCGCAGTTCAACGGCGGCCCGCTCGGCGGCTCCGCGGCGTTCCAGCGCTACACCACCGAGATGCGCAACTACGCGACGCTCGCGGAGGTCGGTGGGACGAAGCCGGGTAGCCAGCCGATCAAGTTCGTCGCGGGGCTGAGCACACGCGCCGGCGCGCTGTTCGGCGACGCGGGACCGTTCTACCTCCAGCGGTTCGCGCTGGGCGGCGTGCAGTTCGGCGAGCAGCTGCGCGGTTACGACGAGTTCACGATCACCCCGGGCGGGTACGTGGAAGCGAGCGATGGCTTCACCGCCAGCCCGCAGTCGTTCGGCAATGCGTTCTTCACCACCTCGGCGGAAGTGGGCATCCGGTTCAACCAGCAGATCTACATCCACTCGTTCTTCGACGCCGGCAACATCTGGAGCCGCGTGCGGGAGTTCGATCCGACGCGTCTCTACCGCGGTGCCGGATTCGGCGCGGCGCTCATCACCCCCCTCGGGCCGCTCGGGCTCGACATCGGCTACGGGTTCGATCGCGTGGACGCTTTCGGCCGGCGCGACCCGAAATGGCAGGTCCACTTCAAGCTCGGCCAGCTCTTCTAACCTCTCGGAGTAGTCTCATGCATGGTTTCTTTCGCGCAGCAGCCGTCGCCGTCGTCGTCGCGGCAGTCGCTGCGGTTCCCGCCCGCGCCCAGGCGCTGAAGGTGGGGTTCGTCAATACGCAGGTCCTCTTCGACAGCGCCCCGGGCCGGGCCGCCGCGTCCGCCACGTTCGAGCGCGAAGCGCAGGGGCTCCAGGCCCAGATGCAGCGCATGCGCGACTCGCTCACGGCGATGATCGCGGATTACCGCAAGGCCGAACCGACGCTGTCCGCGGCGGACCGGGAGACCCGGCAGCGCACGATCCAGACGAAGCAGGCGGAGTTCGAGCAGCGCGCGCAGCAGATCGACGAACAGGCGGGGCAGCGCCGCGAGGCGCTGATGACGCCGCTCCTCGAGCAGGTTCGTACGGCGATCGAGGCGGTGCGCGCCGAGGGCGGCTACGCGTTCATCATGAGCAACGACCCCGGGTCGTCGGTCGTGGTGGCGTACGACAGGAACCTGGACATCACCAACCAGGTGATCGCCCGGCTGAAGCAGATGGGTCCCCCGAAGGCCGCGGCGGCGACTCCCGCTCCGGCCGCGCCGGGCACCGGGCCGGCCTCCAAGCCGTCGGGTGTGACACGCCCGCGGACGCCGTGATCCCAGACGATGCAATGAACGGCGCCGGTGGTGCGGAGCAGCGTGCTCTCACTGCCGGCGCCGTTGCACGACTGGTCGGGGGCGAGCTTCGGGGCGATTCCGAGGTCGTCGTCTCCGGTGTCGCTCCGATCGACCTGGCCGGCCCCACGGCCGTGGCGTTTCTCGCATCGGGCAAGTACGCCTCCGAGGCAGCGGCGTCCGGGGCGGGGGTGCTCCTCGTCAGCCCGGAGCTGGCGGATGTCGACTCTCCGGTGCCGGCGCGAGTCCTCGTGGCGAAGCCGCAGGAAGCGTTGCTTGCCCTCCTGCCGCACTTCTACGCCGAGCCGGCCGTCGCGGAAGGGGTCCATCCGACGGCGCATCTCGGGCGTGGCGTGACATTGGGCGCGCGCGTGTCCGTCGGGCCGAACGCCGTCATCGGTGACGGCGCGCGCCTGGGCGACGGCGTCGTCATCGGCGCGAACGCGACGGTCGGGGACGGCGTGGTCATCGGGGAGGGCAGCCGCGTCTACGCGAACGCGACGCTGTACCCGGGCGCGGTGCTCGGCAAGCGGGTGTTCGTCCACGCCGGCGTGCGCCTCGCCTCGGACGGCTACGGCTACGTCTTCCGCGACGGCGCGCACCAGAAGATCCCGCACGTCGGACGCTGCATCATCGAGGACGATGTGGAGATCGGCGCGAACACGACGATCGACCGCGGGAGCATCGGCGACACCATCATCGGCGCGGGGACGAAGATCGACAACCTCGTGCAGATCGGACACAATGTGCGCATCGGCCGGCTCTGCCTGATCATGTCGCAGGTCGGCATCTCGGGCTCCACTCGCGTGGAGGACGGCGTCGTCCTCGCCGGCCAGACCGGCGTCGCCGGGCACGTGACGATCGGCAAGGGCGCACGGATCGGCGGGCAGGCCGGCGTGTTCGGCGACGTGCCGGCGGGTGCGACCTGGTCCGGTCATCCGGCGCGCCCCCACCGCGACGTGCTGCGCGCCCAGGCCGTGCTCCTCAAGCTCCCGACGCTCATGCGTCGTCTCGAGCGCCTGGTCGGCAAGGAGGACCGGGAATGAGGCGCACGATCGCGACGGAGACGACGGTCGAGGGGGTCGGACTGCACCTCGGCGTGCCCGTGACGCTGACGTTCCGGCCCGCGGCGTCGGGCGAGGGGCTGCGATTCCGCCGGACCGACCTGCCCGGCGAACCGGTGATCCCGGCGCTGGTCGAGCACGTCGTGCTCACCGAGCGGCGGACACAGCTCGGGGAAGACCCCGCGGCGGTGCACACGGTGGAGCACGTGCTGGCGGCGGTCGTGGGGCTCGGGATCGACGACCTGGAGATCGCGCTCGACGGCCCGGAGCCGCCGATCGCCGACGGCAGCGCGCTCCCGTTCGTGGCGGCGCTCCGCTGCGCGGGCGTGGTGGAGCACGACGGCCACGTCGACTACCTCACGCTGACGGAATCGGTCTGCATCCGGGACGGCGCCTCGACCTACGAGGCCCATCCCGCGGACGCGCTCGAGCTGGCCGTGAGCATCGAGTTTCCGCACCCGCTCATCGGGCGTCAGGAAGGGCGGTACCTCCCGACGGAAGCGGTGTTCGAGCGCGAGCTCGCGGCGGCGCGGACGTTCGGGTTCATTCGTGAGGTGGAGGCGCTGCGCGCCATGGGCCTCATCCAGGGAGCGAGCACCAGCAACGCCGTGGTGCTCGATGAACGTGGCGTCGTCGAGACGACGCTCCGCTGGCCGGACGAGTTCGTGCGCCACAAGGCGCTCGACTGCGTCGGTGACCTCGCGCTCGCGGGCGCGCGGGTCCGGGCGCGCATCGTCGCCGACCGGCCGAGCCACCGCGGAACGGCGTTGCTCGTTCGCGCCATCAAGGAATCGTCACGCAAGGAGACACAGCGTGTTGGGCATTGAAGAGATCATGAAGGTTCTGCCGCACCGATATCCCTTCCTCCTCGTGGACCGCATCCTCGAGGTCGAGGCGGGCAAGCGGGTGGTCGGGCTGAAGAACGTGACGATCAACGAACCGTTCTTTCAGGGCCACTTTCCGGGCCATCCGATCATGCCGGGCGTGCTGATCATCGAGGCCATGGCGCAGGTGGGCGGGATGCTGCTGCTCGGCGCCGTCGAGGATCCGTCGAGCAAGGTCGTGTACTTCACGTCGCTCGACAAAGTGCGGTGGCGTCGTCCGGTGAAGCCCGGCGACCAGCTGCGGTTCGAGCTCGAGATGCTCCAGGTGCGCGGCATGATGTGCAAGATGCAGGGGCGCGCGACGGTGGACGGCGAGCTGGCCGCCGAAGCCGAGATGGGCGCCGCGGTCCGCGATCGATGACTCCGCGCATTCATCCCACGGCCCTCGTCTCGCCGGATGCCGTGCTCGGGAACGACGTCGAGATCGGTCCCCAGGTGATCATCGGTGAGAGCTGCGTCGTCGGCGACGGCTGCGTCATCGCCGCGCGCGCGGTCCTCGAGCGCAACGTGAAGCTCGGCCGCAACGTGAAGGTCGGCATCGGCAGCGTCCTGGGCGGCGATCCGCAGGACCTCAAGTTCAAGGGCGAGCAGACGACCGTCGAGATCGGCGATGGCACGACGATCCGCGAATACGCGACGATCAATCGCGGCACGTCGCACTCGATGCGCACGACCGTCGGCGAGAACTGCTTCATCATGTCGTACGTCCACCTCGCCCACGACTGCCAGGTCGGCGACTCCGTGATCATCTCCAACGGGACGCAGCTCGCCGGGCACGTCACGGTCGAGAGCCGCGCCATCCTCTCCGGGCTCGTGGCCGTGCATCAATTCACGAAGATCGGCCGGTTCGCGTTCGTCGGCGGCTGCTCGCGCGTGGCGAAGGACGTCCCGCCGTTCGTGAAGGCCGTCGGTAATCCCATCCGGCTCTACGGCCTGAACAAGGTCGGGCTCGAGCGGAACGGCTTCAGTCCGGAAGTCGTGCGGGAGCTGAAGCGGGCGTACCGCCTGTTCTTCAACTCCGAGCTCAATCTCTCGCAGGCGCGGGAGAAGGCCGCAAGCGAGCTGCATCCGTACACGGAGGTGCAGGACTTCCTCCGCTTCTTCGAACAGAGCGATCGCGGGGTAGTGATCTGAGCCAGCCCATCCGGGTGGGGGTCGTCGGCGCCGGCGGCCTGGGGTACCACCACGTGCGCATCCTTCGGGAGATGCCCGAGGTCCGCTTCGTCGGGTTCCACGACGCCCGCGCCGATCGCGCCGCGCAGGTCGCGACCGAGCTCGGGGTCACCGCGTTCGCCGACCTCGACGAGCTGATCGCGGCGTGCGACGCCCTCACGATCGTCGTGCCGACGCCCGCGCACCACGCCGTCGCGTCGCGTGCACTCGCCGCGGGACGTCACCTCCTCGTCGAGAAGCCGCTGGCGGTCACGCTCGCGGAAGCCGACGAGCTGGTGGACCTCGCCCGGCAGCACGGTGTCGTCCTGCAGACCGGGCACGTCGAGCGGTTCAACCGGGCGATCCGCGCCGCGCTGCCCTATGTCGACCGGCCGCGGTTCATCGAGAGCGACCGGCTCGCGCCGTTCAACCCGCGCGGTGCCGACGTCGCGGTCGTGCTGGACCTCATGATTCACGACATCGACCTCGTCCGCATCCTCGTCGGCGGGCGCGTGGAGTCGCTGTCGGCGGTCGGCGTGCCGGTGCTCACCCCGACGGTGGATATCGCGAATGCGCGCCTGACCTTCGAGTCGGGCGCCGTGGCCAACATCACGGCGAGCCGCGTCTCCCGCGAGCGGATGCGGAAGCTCCGGATCTTCCAGCCGAGCGGCTATCTCTCGCTCGACCTGGGCGCGGGGACGGGGGAGTTCTTCCGGATGCGCGGCGAGATCGACCTGCGGGCGATGGCGGCCGCCGCGCGCTCGCTGGAGGAGTTCGTGGAGCGCGTCCCGCTCGAGGCCCCGGAGGGCGAGCCGCTCCGGCTCGAGTTCCAGAGCTTCCTGCAGGCGATCCGCGGCGAGGCGCCCGTCGTGGTGAGCGGTGAGGACGGCCGTGAGGCGCTCGCCGTCGCCCTGGGCATCGTCGCCGAGATCGAACAGACGCTGCCCGCCCTCCGCGGGCACGCGGAGCATGCCCCTCGTGCGTGAGATCCTGTTCGTCGCCGGAGAGGCTTCCGGCGACATGCACGCGGCCGCCGTGGCGCACGCACTCGCGGCCCGGCGCGCGCCGTTCGCCCTCACGGGCGTCGGTGGCGACCGGATGCAGCAGGCAGGGGTGCAGCTCCTCGAGCACGCGTCGAAGCTCTCCGTCATCGGCTTCGCGGGCGTGCTCGGGCACCTGCCGATGTTGTGGCGGCTGCTCGGCCGCCTGCGTGAGCGGTTCGAGTCGGGGTCGGTCGCGGCCGCAGTGCTCGTCGATTACGGCGGGTTCAATCTCGGCTTCGTCGCCGCCGCGGCGAAGGCCGCGGGCGTCCCGGTGCTCTACTACATCACGCCGCAGGTGTGGGCCTCGCGCCCCGGGCGAATCGCGACGCTGCGGAAGACGGTGTCCCGGGCCGCCGTGATCTTTCCCTTCGAGGAGACGCTGCTGCGCGCGCACGGCGTGGATGCGACGTTCGTGGGACATCCGCTGACCGAGGCGGCGGCGACGCTCCCGGACCGCGCCGAGGCCCGCCGCACGCTCGGGCTGGATGCCGACCGTCCGGTGCTCGCGCTCTTTCCCGGAAGCCGCCGGCAGGAGGTCGCCCGTCACGTCGTGCCATTCGTCGAGACGGCGCGCGACCTCGAGCGGCGCATCCCGGGGCTGCAGGTCGTCGTGAGCCATGCGCCGACGGTGACCATCGATGCGGGCACGGTTCCGTATCCGCTCGTGCGCGCCCCGTCGCTCACGCTGTTGCGCGCCGCGGATGCGGCGCTGTGCAAGAGCGGCACGACGACGCTGGAGGCAGCGGTGACCGGCTGTCCCCTCGTCCTCGCGTACCGCATGGGCGGGCTCGACTACGCGATCGCCAGGCGGCTCGTGCGGATCCCGGACATCGGCCTGGTGAACATCGTCGCCGAACGCCGCATCGCCCCCGAGTTCGTGCAGGACGACTTCGTCCCGGCGCGCGTAGCGGACGCGCTGGCGCCGCTGCTGGACCGCGGCAGCGCGGAACGCGCGCGGATGGTCGAGGCGCTTGCCGCCGTGCGCGCGAAGCTCGGGGCGCCCGGGGCGGCAGACCGCGTCGCGGACATGGTGCTCGAGCTGGCGCAGGGCGCCGGCGGAGGCGCGCGATGAGCGATGCCCGCGCCGAGCGCAAGCTCCGGTGGACCGTGCGGCTCGGGGTGCTCGCGATCCGGGCTCTCGCCGGCACGTGGCGGTACCGCGTGATCAACGGCGAGCCGCTGCGCGCACTGCGGGAAGCGGGGAAGCCCGTGATCCTCTCGCTCTGGCACGGGCAGATGCTCGTCCCGCTCTGGCACCACCGCGGGCAGGGGATCGCGATCCTCATCAGCGAGCACCGGGACGGCGAGATCATCGCGCGGGTCGCGGAGGCGCTAGGCCTGCGGACGGTGCGCGGATCGACGTCGCGTGGGGCGGGTCGCGCGCTCGTCGGGCTGACCCGCGAGCTCACCGAGGGACACGACATCGCGATCACGCCCGACGGGCCGCGCGGGCCGCGGGAGAGCTACGCGCCAGGGGCACTGGTGGCCGCCCAGCGGGCAGGCGCGCCCATCGTGGCCATCGGGGTGCATGCGCCGCGCGCATGGCGCTTGAAGAGCTGGGATCGATTCGTCATCCCGAAGCCGTTCAGCCGGGTGAACATCGCATACAGCGACCCGGCCTACGTCGACGCCGCGTCGCCGCGCGAGGCAGCGGAGCAGGCGGACCGTTTCCAGCAGATCATGCGCGACACCGTGGCGCGGGCCGGTGGGTGACGTGCGCCGCTTCGTCGAGCGGATCTGGTTCGGCGACGATGGCGTCGCCCGGCTCGCCCGGACCGTGCTCGCGCCGTCCGCCGCGCTCTATGCCGCCGCGAGTGCGGTCCGGAACCGCCTTTACGGGGCGGGGCTGCTTCGGAGCGAGTCCCTGGCGCTGCCGGCGATCAGCGTCGGTAACCTGAGCGTCGGCGGGACGGGGAAGACGCCCGTGGCAGCGTGGCTCGCCGGTGAGCTCGCGCGACGGGGATTCCGGCCGGCGGTCGTCCTCCGTGGCTACGGCGACGATGAGCCCGAGGTCCACGCCACGCTGAATCCGGGCGCGATCGTCGTCGCGAATCCGGACCGGATCGCCGGTACGGCGGCGGCCGCCGCGCGCGGCGCCGACGTCGTGGTGCTCGACGACGCGTTCCAGCACCGGCGCGCACGCCGCGACTTGGACCTCGTGCTCGTGAGCGCGGACCGCTGGCCCGCGCGGGTGCGCGCGCTACCCGTTGGCCCGTTCCGGGAGACGCTCGGCGCGCTGCGGCGCGCGTCCATGGTGATCGTGACCCGCAAGGCGGCGTCGGTCCACGCCGCCGAGGCGGTGGCCGGGGCGATCGCGGCCGCCGCGCCGGGGGTCCCGGTGGGCCGCGTACACCTGGCGCCGGCCGCGCTGGTCGATGCCCGCAGCGGCGCACGGACGGCCCTGACGGCGCTCACGGGCCAGCCGGTGCTCGCCATCTGCGGCGTCGGGGATCCCGCTGCGTTCGCGACCCAGCTCGCGGGAGCGGGCGCCCGGGTGACCCTGCGGGCCTTTCCGGATCATCACCCCTTTTCGGACGCCGAGATCAGCGCCCTCGCCGCCGAAGCTTCGGGAATGGGCGGCCGCGCCGTGTGCACCCTCAAGGACGCGGTGAAGCTCGCCCGGCGCTGGCCGGGCGATGGGCCTGCCTTATCGTACGTTTCCCAGCAGGTTATTCTTGAAGTCGGACGTGACGCCCTCGATCGGCTTCTCGATTCGGCGCTGCACGCCCGTGGACCCGCCGCTGCCGCGGCAGGTTGACCAAACTCGCATCTCAGCGTGTCATGGCTTCCGATCTCCGGCTCCCTACCAACTCCATCGTTCGTCCCGACAAGGATACGTTCCTCGACGAAGAGAATCCGTTCGAGGCGATGATGTCGCGGTTCGACCGGGCAGCACAGCTGCTCGACCTCGAGCCCGGGCTGTACAAGGTCCTCCGGCACCCGGAGAAGCAGATCACGGTGTCCATCCCCGTGCTGATGGACAACGGCGAGGTGGAAGTCTTCACCGGCTACCGCGTGCTCTACAACACGTCGCGCGGGCCGGCCAAGGGCGGGATCCGCTTCGACCTGAACGTGGACATGGAAGAGGTGAAGGCGCTCGCGGCGTGGATGACGTGGAAGTGCGCCGTGGTGAACCTGCCGTTCGGCGGCGCGAAGGGCGGCGTCATCTGTGATCCGCTGAAGCTCAGCGTCGGCGAGCTCGAGCGCCTCACGCGCCGGTATACGGCGGGGATCATCGCGACGCTCGGTCCGGACTCCGACGTCCCGGCCCCGGACGTGAACACCAACGAGCGCGTCATGGCGTGGATCATGGACACCTATTCCATGCAGATGCGCCACACCGTGACGGCCGTGGTCACCGGCAAGCCGGTGGAGCTGGGCGGCTCGCTCGGGCGCCGCGAGGCGACGGGGCGCGGCTGCATGATCGTCACGAAGTCGGCGCTCAAGCACCTCGGCATGCCGGTGCAGGGCACGACGGTGGCCGTGCAGGGCTTCGGCAACGTCGGCTCGGTCGCGGCCGACCTGCTCGCGAAGGAAGGCTGCAAGGTCGTCGCGATCAGCGACAAGAACGGCGCCTTCCACAACAAGGACGGCATCGACATCCCGGCGGCGATCGCGCACGTGAAGAAGCACCGGTCGCTCGACGGCTTCACGGGCGGGCAGCCGATCGGCAACGAGGAGCTGCTGACGCTCGACGTGGACGTCCTCGTGCCGGCCGCCCTGGAAAACGTCATCACGAGCAAGAACGCCGGGAAGATCCGCGCGAAGATCATCTGCGAGGGCGCCAACGGCCCCACGACCGCCGGCGCCGACTCGATCCTCGACGAGAAGGGCGTGTTCGTCATCCCGGACATCCTCGCGAACGCGGGCGGCGTCACGGTGTCCTACTTCGAGTGGGTGCAGGACCGCGCGGCGTATTTCTGGACCGAGGACACGGTGAACGACCGGCTCACCGAGATCATGGTGCGCAGCTTCAATGACGTGCTCCAGCTCTCGATGCAGCACAAGGTGAACATGCGCACGGCGTCGTACATGCTGGCGATCAGCCGCGTCGCCACGGTGCACCGCCTCCGCGGCATCTACGCGTGATCGGCCGCCCGCCACGACGTGCGCATCCTCGTCGTTGCGGTCGGCAAGCCGCGTGATGCTGCGCTGCACGCGGCCATCTCCGAGTACGAGACGCGAGCGGCGCGCTACTGGCCGCTCGCGGTTCACGAGGTCCGGGAGGAGTCGGGACGTGCGACTCCCCCGGACCTCGTCCGTGAACGCGAAGGGGAACGGCTGCTCGGCAGGATTCCCCCCGGGTGCCGGATCATCGCCTGCGATCCGGCGGGCGACGCGTTGTCGTCGGAGCGGTTTTCCCGATTCCTCGTCGACGCCCGGGAAGCGGCGCGCGACCTCGCCTTCGTCATCGGCGGGGCCCACGGTCTGTCCACCGGGCTTCTCGCCCGTGCCGAGCGGAAGCTCCTGCTCGCGCCGTGGACGCTGCCGCACGAGCTGGCGCGGCTCGTCCTCGCGGAGCAGCTCTATCGCGCCGGCACGATCGCGCGAGGCGAGCCGTATCACAAATGAGCGCGAGCATGACGGACGCTGACGGTCGATCGCCCGCGCGGCGCGACGCGGGCGCGGTGGTCGTGCGCACGGAGCCGCTCGGTGGATCGGCGCTCTCCCGGGTGATCCAGGACCGTGCGGCGCCGGCACAGTGGGCCATCGCCGCACCCGACAGCCCCGATGCGTGGCGCGCACGCATCGACGCGACGCGAGCGGCGTTTGAGGGCAGCGACTGGCTCGCGGCGATCGGCGACGCCGTCTCCGCGACCGGCCCGGGGCGCGACCGCCTCGAGCGCGTCGCGCGCGCCGGCGGCATGGTCGTCACGACCGGGCAGCAGCCCGGCCTCTTCGGCGGCCCGATCTACACCTGGAGCAAGGCGCTGTCAGCGCTCGCACTGGCGGACACGATCGAGCGTGAGCTCGGCATTCCCGCGGCGCCGCTGTTCTGGGCGGCGACGGACGACGCCGACCTGCTCGAAGCCCAGGGCGTGTGGGTCGCCACCGCATCGGGGGCCGTCGCGCTCCGCGGGAATGCGACCGCGCTCGCGGGCACCCCCGCCGCGCGCGTGCCGCAGGGGGACCTCTCGGCGCAGCTCGCGGTCCTGCGCGACGCCGCGGGATCGGCGGCCGACGCCGGGATCCTCGACGCCGTCGACGCGGCGTACGGCGACCCGACCCGCACCATCGGCGACGCCTACCTGCGGATGCTCGAGGCGACGCTCGACCCGCTCGGCATCCCGCTGCTCGACGCGGCCCATCCCGCAGTGCGGCGCGCAGGCCGCAGCGTGACCCGGGCGGCGCTCCGGCATCATGCACGGGTCGCGGATGCACTGGCGCGTCGCGATCGTGAAATCCGTGCGCTCGAGCTGGAGCCGCAGGTGGAGGAGGTCGCGGGGCTGACGCCGGTCTTTCTGTACGAGCCCACGGGAACGAGGCGCCGTCTCACGAGCGACGAAGCTGCGGCCGTGGCGGATGACGTTGCCGCCGATCTGGGCGCCAACGTCCTGCTCCGGCCGATCATGGAAGCGGCCATCGTGCCGACCGTCGCCTATGTGGCGGGGCCCGGGGAGCTGGCGTATTTCGCGCAGGTGACCGCGCTCGCGGAGGCGGTCGATGCACGGGTGCCGGTCGCGGTGCCGCGGTGGTCGGGGACGCTCATCGAGCCTCGCGCGCAGCGCATCGCCGATCGCCTCGGACTTTCCGGCGCGGAGCTCTCCGACCTGCACGGCGTCGAGTCACGGCTCGCGCGCGGTGCGATGCCGGCGCCCCTGCGTGATGCCATCGCCGACCTGGAATCGACACTCGGGAGCGCGGTCGAGCGCGTCGCCGCGGCCGACACGTCGGCGCTGATCCCGCGCGGGGTGATCGACGGCCTCGGTCGCCGGATCGCCCATCAGCTCGCGCGCTTCGAGCGGCGTGCCCAGGCGGCGGTGAAGCGGAGGGAGTCAGCGCTCATGCGCGAGATCGCGTTCGTGAGCGGGTTCTTCTTCCCCGGCGGAAGCCGTCAGGAACGCGCGCTGTCGCTCATCCCGACGCTGGCCAGGTACGGCCTCGATACGCTCGAGGCGATGCGCCACGAGGCCGAGCGGCATGCCGGGGGGCTGCTTGGCACGCGCGCGCGCCGCGACGTGCCCGCGCCGCTGCCATGACGGAATCCGCGGTGGAGCAGCCCGCGGCGACGGACGCGCCGACTCCACGGACCGGCGGCAGCGGGCTCGCGGCCGCGCTCATCGCCGCGGGGATTCTCCTGTCGCGGCTTCTTGGCCTCGTCCGGCAGATGTTCATGGCGCGCTACCTCGGCGCGGGGATGGCCGCCGACGCGTTCAACGCGGCGTTCAAGATCCCGAACATCCTGCAGAACATCATGGGGGAAGGGGCGCTCTCCGCGTCGCTGATCCCCGTGTACGCCTCGCTGCTGGGCCGGGGCGAACGGGAAGAAGCCGATCGCGTGGCGGGCGCGGTGGCCGGGCTGCTCGCCCTCGCCAGCACGGTGTTCGTGGTGGCGGGCGTGCTGCTCACCCCGATGCTGATCGCGCTGATCGCCCCCGGGTTCGAGGGCGAGAAGCGCGCACTCACGATTCACCTCACCCGGATCCTGTTTCCGGGCGCCGGGATCTTCGTGCTCTCGGCCTGGTGCATCGGGATCCTGAACAGCCATCGGAAGTTCTTCCTCTCGTACGCTGCGCCGGTCGCGTGGAACGTGGCGATGATCGCGGCGCTGCTCTGGTTCGGGCCGCGGGAGACGGTCCCGCGAATCGCGGTGGCGCTGGCATGGGCCTCGGTGGCCGGCGCCGCGCTGCAGTTCGGCGTCCAGCTGCCGACGGTGTTCCGGCTGCTCGGCGGACTGCGCGTGACGTTGTCCACGACGTCCGCGAACGTCCGGCGCGTCATGAAGAACTTCGCGCCCGTCGCCGTCAGCCGCGGCGTCGTGCAGATCAGCAGCTACGTGGACCAGATCATCGCGAGCTGGCTCCCGAACGGGGCGGTGGCGATGATCGCCTATGCGTCCACGCTGTACGTGCTCCCCGTGAGCCTGTTCGGCATGTCGGTCTCCGCGGCGGAGCTCCCCGAGCTCGCCCGCGGAGTCGCGCCGGGGGACGAGGCGCTGGGCGCCATCCGTGACCGCGTGAACACCGGCCTTCGGCGGATCGCGTACTTCGTCGTTCCGTCGGCCGTCGCCTTCCTCCTGCTGGGCGACGTGATCGTGAACGCGCTGCTCCGCAGCGGACGGTTCGGCGAGGTCGAATCGCTCTTCACGTGGGGGATTCTCGCCGGATCCGCGGTCGGGCTGCTCGCGAGCACCCTGGCCCGGCTCTATTCATCCACTTTCTACGCCTTCCACGACACGCGGACGCCGTTCCGCTTCGCCGTCGCTCGCATCATCCTCGGCACCGCGCTCGGCGTGGCGGCGGCCCTCCTCGGCCCCCGGTTGCTCGGCGTGGACCCCCGCTGGGGGGCGGCGGGGCTCACGCTGGCGTCGAGCGTCGCGGGATGGTTCGAGCTGACCCTCCTCCGGCGTGGCATCGACCGGCGGCTCGCCGGCTGGACCGGAATTCCGGGGGGGATCTCGCTGCGCCTCTGGGGATCGGCAGCGCTCGCGGCGGCGGCCGCCAATGGCGTGCAGCTGCTCGTCGCGGACCTCCACCGGTGGGCGGTGGCCGTCATCGTCCTTGGAACCTTCGGCGCGGTCTATCTCGCGCTGACCGTGATGGCTGGCGTGCCCGAGGCGCGCGGGCTCGTGCGGCGCGTCGCCGGGCGGCTCCGCCGCTGACGGCACGGCGGGCGATGGCGGAGGTATA
>DASTYL010000101.1:0-5187 GCA_035764975.1 Gemmatimonadaceae bacterium
CGAGCTGCGAGCGGCGAGAAGTACGAGGGCGGTTTCTCGCCGCTCGCAGCTCGCAGCTCGCAGCTCGCAGCTCGAAGTCGGATAGCCTGACCAGCGTTATATTCTCCATCAGATGAGCCTCCTCAACAACGCCGACACCCGTCCCATCCACTTCGTCGGCGTTGCCGGCGCCGGCATGAGCGCGCTCGCCGAGCTGTTCGTGCGCCGGGGTGTGGCGGTCACGGGGTGCGATGCCTATCCCGCGGGCATCGAGGATCTCCGCCGGCTCGGCGTCGAGATCCACACCGGCCACGATCCCGCGCACGTCACGGGCGCGCGCGCGGTGGTCGTCACCTCTGCCGTGCCCCCGAATCATCCGGAGCTGCTCGCCGCGCGCGAGCTCGGGATTCCCGTCGTGAAGCGCGCCCAGGCGCTCGGTGAGGTGACGGCCGGGCGCGACTGCGTCGCGATCGCCGGGACCCACGGCAAGACGACGACGACCGTGCTCACCGCGGAGGCGCTCGCCGCGGCCGGCCGTGATCCCACCGCCGTCGTCGGTGGCCGCGTGTCCGTCTGGGGTGGCAACCTCCGGCCGGGGAGCGAGTACCTCTACGTCGTGGAGGCGGACGAGTACGACCGCTCCTTCCTCACGCTGCATCCCACCGTCGCCGTCGTCACGAACGTCGAGGCCGATCACCTCGACATCTACGACGACATCGAGGACATCCGCCGCACGTTCGGCGAGTTCGCGGGCCGCGCGCGCTACGTCGTCCTCTGCGCCGACGACGCGGGAGCCAACACGCTGCCCACGCCGAGCAGCGCCGAGGTGATTCGCTACGGCACCAGCTCGCCGGATGCGCGGCTCGTCGCCACGCGGATCGTGCCGCACGACGGCGGCCAGGAAGTGGAGATCGCGTACGACGGCGCGCGCCTCGGCACCATCCGCCTTCGGGTGCCCGGACGCCACAACGTGCGCAATGCGCTCGCGGCCGTCGGTGCCGGGATCGCGATGGGGGCCACGCTCGACGCGATGCGCGAGGGGCTCGAGCGCTTCGGCGGCGTCCATCGGCGGTTCGAGCGCGTCGGCGAGGTTGCCGGCGTGCTGGTCGTGGACGACTACGCGCATCACCCCACCGAGATCGTCGCCACGATCGAAGCCGCGCGTTCGGCGTGCCCGGACCGGCGCCTCGTCGCCGCCTTCCAGCCGCACCTCTACTCGCGCACGCGCGACTTCGCGGCGGACTTCGGCAGCGCCCTCTCGGGCGCGGACGAGGTGTTCCTGTGCGACATCTACGGTGCACGTGAGGAGCCGATCGACGGCGTGACCTCCGCGGTGATCGCGTCGGAGATCGAGCGGGTCGGTGGCGCGCTGGCATGGTGCGGCACCCGCGGCGACCTGGCCGATGCCCTGGCGGCTGCCGTGCGTCCGGGCGACGTCGTGCTCCTCATGGGCGCCGGCGACATCACCAGGACGGGCGCCGAGCTGCTGTCGCGGCTCGGCGGCGCATGACCGTCCCCGATACCGTCGAACCTCGCCGCCGGGCGCCGTGGCGCCTCCTGCTGGGGCTGCCCGTCGCGATCGCGCTCCTCGCCGCGCCGTGGTGGGGGCCGCGCGTCCTCGCGGAGCTGGCCTTCTTCCGGGTCCGCCGGATCGAGGTCGTCGGCACGCGCTACGTCGCGCCCGGTGACATCCTGCGCCGGTTGAACGTCGATACGACGCGGTCGGTGTGGGATCCGGCGGAGCCGCTGGAAGCCCGGCTCACCGGGCATCCGGAGATCCGCAGCGCGCGCATCCGTCGCCGCTTGCCTGGAACGCTCGTCGTGGAGATCGTTGAGAGTCTTCCAGTCGCGCTCGTTCCCGCCGCGACCGGGCTCCAGGCCTACGACGAGCGCGGGGTGCTGCTCCCGGTGGATCCCAGCCGCGTCGAGGTGGACGCGCCCGTGCTCGCCCGGCGCGACACCGCGTTGCTCCGGCTGCTCGGCGAGGTGCGGCGGGATGCGCCGACGTTGTACCAGCGGATCAGTGAGCTGCGCCGGCTCCCGCGCGGCGAGGTGTGGATGAAGGTCGCGAGCACGCCCGTGCTCGCGGCATCGAACGTCAACGTACAGCGGCTGCTCGAGCTCGATCCCGTGACCGCGGATCTGGCGCGCCGGCAGCTGCGTCCCGCGGAGCTCGATCTCCGCTACCGTGACCAGGTGATCGCCAGACTGCAATGAATACCGAACGCCTCGTCGCCGGGCTGGACCTCGGGTCGGCGAAGACGACCGCCATCATCGCCGAAGTGGTCGGCGATCTCCCCAAGAACCCCGGCATCAAGGTCCTCGGGGTGGGGCAGGCGCGCACCACCGGGATGCGCCGCGGCGTCGTCTCCGACATCGAGGAGACCACGCGCTCCATCCGCAAGGCGCTCCAGGACGCCGAGCGGATGGCGGGCGCGCAGGTGCAGGAGGTGTACACGGGCATCGCCGGCGAGCACGTGAAGGCGATGATCTCCAAGGGCATCGTCGCGATCGCGCACGACGAGATCCAGCGCTCCGACGTGGAGCGCGCCAACGAGGTCGCGCGGGCGCAGGCGATCCCGCAGGACCGCGAGCTGCTCCACGCCATCCCGCAGGAATACACGGTCGACAAGGACACGGGCATCCGTGATCCCATCGGCATGAGCGGCACGCGGCTCGAGGTCGAGATGTACCTCGTGACCATCGGCAGCTCGCCGGCGATCAACCTCCGGAAGTCGGTGGAGCGCGCCGGGTACAAGGTGAAGGAGCTCGTGCTCGAGCCGCTCGCCAGCGCCCTCGCGACCCTCACCGAGGACGAGAAGGAGCTCGGCGTCGCGCTGGTCGAGATGGGCGCGGGCACCACGGATCTCGCGGTCTTCCACGAGGGGAAGATCCGCCACCTCGGGACGATCGGCTTCGGCGGCAACGCGGTCACCAGCGACATCGTGCACGGCCTCGGCGTGACGCAGGCGGATGCGGAGCGGCTCAAGGAGCGGTACGGCTGCGCATACGAGCCGCTGGTGGACCCCGCGGACGTCATCCAGCTCCCGAGCACCGTCGCCCAGGGCGATCGCCAGATCCCGCGCGAGCTGCTGGCGCACATCATCCACCAGCGGATGGACGAGATCTTCGAGCACGTCGAGCGGGAGATCCAGGCTGCCGGCTATGCCGGGAAGCTCAGCGCCGGCGTGGTGCTGACCGGCGGCGCCTCGGCGGTCGAGGGTGCCGCGGAGCTGGCGAGCAATGCCTTCGGCACGGGCGTGCGGGTCGGCGTGCCCTCGGAGCGGCTGAGCGGCCTCAGCGAATCGGTCGAAGCACCCCGCTTCGCCACCGCGGTCGGCCTGGCGCAGTACGGCGCCCACCGCCTCGCGCTCGGGGCAGGGGGCTCAGGGGCCCGAAAGCTGCAGATTGGCGGACTCGGCGGGGACCGGCTGATCCAGAAGGTCAGGTACTGGCTGCAGGACTTCTTCTGATGGGCCGGGCGGTGAGCGGAACGGGAGACCCCGGACCGCTCACCGACGGAGGGACCTGTCAGGCAAACGCCTGACCCGCGGGCGTGGCGAAGTCCTGTATTACGGATCACCACGGTTCGACTGCGGCGCGCGAGCGGGATCAGGAATCTGCTCGTCCACCGCCAAAATGTGGAAAACTTCCACGGTTTGGGCGGTGTTCTGTTTTTTGCGGCGAGTCGTCCCCCTGAGGCTGGCCCGAAACGTAGAAGTCGCCTATATTCTGTTCCCGGTTCGTCCTACCCGATGCTGTGCTCGCCGGCAGCGTCACCTTTCCCGCCCCTTGCTCGTCTCCAGGGCAGTCGCTCGACGCTGGTTATCCACAATCCGGCCGCAAGCGACAGACGCCCTGCCCACCCTCGCAGTCCGGGACCGATCTCAATGATCTTCGAGTTCGAAGAGAGCGCGACGCAGAACGCTCGCATGAAAGTCGTGGGCGTCGGCGGTGGCGGCGGGAATGCCGTCAACCGAATGATCGACGAGCACCTCGAGGGGGTCGAGTTCATCTCGGTGAACACGGACGCGCAGGCGCTCCTGAGCTCCAAGTCGGACCTGAAGGTCCAGATCGGGAAGAAGCTGACGCGCGGCCTCGGCGCCGGGGCGCGGCCGGAGATCGGCCGGCAGGCCATCGAAGAGAATCGCGATGAGGTGCTGCGCGCGCTGAGCGGCGCGGACCTCGTCTTCATCACGTGCGGCATGGGCGGCGGCACCGGCACCGGCGCGGCGCCCGTCGTCGCGGAGCTCGCGCGCGAAGCGGGCGCCCTCACCGTCGGCATCGTGACGCGGCCGTTCCTCTTCGAGGGGCGCAAGCGCATGCGCCAGGCGGAGACGGGCATCGCCGAGATGCGCAAGAACGTGGACACGATGATCGTCGTCCCGAACGAGCGGCTGCTCGCCGTCGTCGGGAAGGGGATTCCGTTCCAGGATGCGCTCAAGAAGGCGGACGAGGTCCTGCTGCACGCGACGCAGGGCATCTCGTCGCTCATCAGCGTCACGGGACTCGTGAACGTCGACTTCGCCGACGTGCGCACGGTCATGCAGGCGGGCGGCTCGGCCCTCATGGGCACCGGGATCGGCCGCGGCGAGAACCGCGCGGTGGAAGCGGCGCAGCAGGCCATCGCGTCGCCGCTGCTCGACAACGTCAGCGTCTCCGGCGCGACGGGCGTGCTCGTGAACATCACCGGCGGCGCCGACCTCACCCTCGGTGAGGTGCACCAGATCAACGAGATCATCCACGACGCCGTCGGGGACGATGCGGAGATCATCTTCGGTGCGGTGCACGAGCCGGCGATGCAGGGCGAGATCCGCGTGACCGTCATCGCGACGGGCTTCGATCGCCAGGTCCAGCCGGGCTACATCTCGCCCGCCCTCGAGACGCCGGCCATCGGGATGCCCGTCCAGAAGGGCGCGCCGGTCATTCCGTTTCCTGGGAGCCGCCCCGCGCGTCAGTCAAGCACACCGATCACGCGCCCCGCGCCGCAGACGACCGACCTGCCGCGGAATCCGCGTGGTACCCCGCCCGTGACCGGGTCGCAGGATCTCACCGACATGGAGATCCCGACCTTCATCCGGAGACAGATGGATTGAGGTTCCCTCGTGCTCGCGCCGTCGCCTATGGAGCGATCGCGCTCCTGGCCATCACGGCGCTCCGCTTCACGCCCGAGCTTCCCCGGCGTGAGGCCGGGGCGCCGGTCGCGCT
>DASTYL010000102.1:0-38782 GCA_035764975.1 Gemmatimonadaceae bacterium
GAGGCATCACGGATCGGCGCTGCCATCGATCTCGTGATCTGCGACGTGATGCTCCCCGGCGGGAAGGCGAACCGGCTGGCCGATCATCGTCGGACACTGGAGAACGTCCCGGTCCTGATGATCTCGGGGTATCCGAATGAGCATGTCGAGCAGTTGTCGCATCTCCCGCCAGGCGCGGCCTTCCTGCAGAAGCCGTTCAGCGTCGAGGAGCTGGTGGCGACGGCGGATGTTGCGCTTCGCAGGAAGGCGGGGGCCGGCGGGGGCCGGGTGCCACCGGAGGTGGACCCGCTGCGCTGACGACAGCCCGGGCTGGAGCGTCGCGGAATCCTGGTCTCAAGCCGCGACTATCGGAACCTGTGCAACGCTACACCGCCTTTTGCAGACGCCGGCTCGCCTCCGTCCCATTTACTTGGACAGAGGCGAGCTCATTGGTCGCGGCTAATGGGAGGTCGGTAGGCGTTCGAGGGCCTCCCGTCAGCTCTTCTGATAGCGCCACGCGTCGCCATCGTAGGTGTACGTCACCACGTTGCCGCTGATCGCACCCGTCCATGAGAAGCCGCCTGCGGAACCGCTCGGCGGGAGCGTAAAGGTGATCTGAGTTCCTGTGACCGCGAACGTTCCATTCTCGACGATGGGCGTGTTTTCCGGTGATCCCCCGGACGTATACGTCGTTCGAAGGTTGATGGTCTCGGTGAATGAGCCGTCGGCGCGAAGAACCATCGACCCGCTGATGACATCGATTCGCCCGGCGGAGTTCTGAAAGTAGAGAGCGGGGAGCGAGGCACTGTTGTACGACGCGAGACTGTAGGTACCTGCCGCGGCGGCACGCGGGTCAACGGGTTCAGTACTACCTTCCCCGCATCCCGCGGCGAGGATGAGCGTGAGTGCAGCGACGGACAGAAAGCGGTGCATGGAGTTCTCCGGGTAGAATGGGCATGTCTGCGGCATGCGCGCCGAAGATGGCACCACCCTCCGACATTGTCACCGTCACACGGCGTAACCACCCGGCGCAGTAGCCGGCGGTAGCGACCCGTTCGCGGTGCATGTTCGCGGAAAACTGCGCCGGCGCCGTCTCGACCGGCGAGAGAAGCCACCTCACACCGCGCCCGGGCCTCTGCAGTAGATCGCGCCGCAGGATGCTGCCGAGTGGGTGAGCAGATTCAACATGAATCGCCGGTTCGGCCGAGCCGCAAAAGCAGCCCCGTCGCTGCATCGAGACCGACATCCTCCCGGAAATTGCCAGGCTCGCGGAGGCAAAAACAAGTAAGCCGTAACCCCTTGCGGGATCACGGCTTACGGTGAAATGGAGCGTGCCGGGATCGAACCGGCGACCCCCTGCTTGCAAAGCAGGTGCTCTCCCAGCTGAGCTAACGCCCCGCAGACGAAAAGTTAATCGCGGCGCCGGATCAGGCAACCGATGACTGGCACCGCGCATGCTCGCAGTAGCTTGCGGCACATCCCACGGGAGACCGGCATGTCGACTGCCCAACCACCATCCGCTGGCGCCGCCACGGGCGCGGATTCCTTCACGCTGCAGTGCCAGTTCTGCCTGACCTGGAACCGGGTCGCCGCCGACCGCGTCGCGGACAAGCCGAAGTGCGGCAAATGCGCCAAGCCGATGCTGCTCGACCGTCCCTATCCGGTGTTCGAGGAGGGCTTCGCGCGCACCATCACCGACACCACGCTGCCGGTGCTGGTGGATTTCTACGCCGACTGGTGTGGCCCCTGCAAGATGATGGCGCCCTTCGTCGACGAGCTGGCGCGCGAGTACCAGGGCCGCGCGCTGATCGCGAAGGTGGACAGCGACCGCGCCCCCCGCCTTTCCCAGCAGCACGGGATCCGGGGGCTCCCGACCACGGTCGTGTTCAGGCGCGGGAAGGAAGTGCAGCGGCAGGTCGGCGCGGTCGGCAAGGGACAGCTCAAGGCGATGCTGGACGGAGCGATGTAGCCGACTGCGGACTGCGGACCAACGGCACGAAGGCCGCCCGGGGAACGGGGCGGCCTTCGTCGTTTTCAGGGCAGTCCGCAGTCCGCAGTCCGGTTACTCGTGCGCCGGCAGCGGCTCCATCGTCTCGGCATCGACCGGGATCTGCACCTCGTCCCGGTACGGCGACGTCATGAGCGTCGCGCGCATGCGCGGGAAGGCGTTCATGAACGCGATGTAGCACGCGCCCCAGAGGCCGAGGTAGAGCAGCGCCACGCCGATCTCCCAGAGCCCGAACGGCAGGCGGTCGGTCACCCCGTACAGCGAGGGATAGACCTCCAGGTAGCGCACCAGCCACATGCCGAGCAGGCTGATCACGGTGAAGAGCACGAGCGTCGGCTTGAACAGCTTCGCCGACTTGGAGAGGAGGCCGAAGAACGGCAGCACGAAGACCATGAAGATCGCCGCCAGCGTCACGTTCACGTACGGCGCGATGAGGCGCAGCCGCGGCCAGTGCGTCTCCTCACCCATGTTGCCGTACCAGATGACCAGGTACTGGCTGAAGGTGAGGTAGCCCCAGAAGGCCGTGAACGCGAAGCACAGCTTCCCGATGTCGTGGAAGTGCGACTCGGTGATCAGGTGATCGGCCGCGAGGAACCGGCGCCAGGCGAGCATCAGCAGCGAGAACAGCGTGAGCGCGCAGAGCCAGGCGCCCATGAAGAACCACCAGCTGTAGAGGGCGCTCTGGAAGTGCAGCGTCATCCCCATCGAGAGGTCCCACGCGAGCACCGACCAGCCGAACGCGAAGGCGAAGCCGAGCCACACAGCGAGCTTGCCCTGGCGCGAGTGGGTGCTGTGGATCTCCCGGCGCTCGTCGCGGAAGCCGCGGCGCATGCGCGCCCGCAGCCCCTTCGCCCAGCCGGCGCCGGACTCCGGCACGTGCCCGACGTCGAGCCGCACCGACGTGTAGATGTACCACACCGACATCGCGGTGATGATGGCGAAGGTCACGAGATCGCGCAGGGTCAGGAACCCGCGATCGAAGTAGACCTCCTTCTCGTGCACCGGCGGGGCTTCGTGCGTCCACGGGAAGATGTGGCCGGCGCCCGCGAACAGGATGACGGCCAGCAGGACGAACGCGACCGGCAGGAACGCGACGTAGCCCTCCATGAACCGGATCACGCTGCGCGACCAGCGCGCGGTCGTGATGCGCTGCACGGCGACGAACATCACGCCGGCGGAGGAGAGCGACGCCCAGAACAGCCAGTTGAAGTGGAACGCGCGCCAGGCGCGGTAGGGCTCGACGAACAGGCCAACGACGAAGACGAGCAGGCCGACGACGGTCAGCACCAGCGCGATCGTGGACAGCTTCTTCGGAATCGGCTTCGACGACGCGGCGAGGACTTCCTCACGCGTCGGAGCGTGAACCGGGTGGAGACTCACGGCTGGCTCCCTCGGGTGGTCGTATCGGTCGGGGCGGCAGCCGGCGCCGGGCGCGGTGCCGCGGTGTCCTGCCCCGCGGCGGGCACGGTCATCGCCGCGCTGTCGGTGGGGACGCCGGCCGACGCGGGCGCGGCCGCATGACGGCCGAGCGGGATGCCGGCCTGCGAGCCGATGCGGTTGTAGTACGGTGCCGGGCGCGTCGGCGCCATGTCGGTCGCCGAGGGCAGCGTCGCACCGGTCTCACCCGGCACGCCGGCCGGCGCGGTCACGACCTGGTGCTGCCCCTGCAGCCCCCGGAGGTAGTTGATGATGTCCCACCGCTCCATGTCCGGGATGCGGTTGTACGTCGGCATGTTGCCGCGGCCGTTCCGGATGATGCCGAAGATCTGGCCGTCGGACAGCGCGCGCGTCGTGGGCCCGACCAGCGGCATCGGGATCACGCCGTAGGTCGTCGCGGGGCCATCGCCGCGCCCCGCCGCGCCGTGGCACACGGCGCAGTTGATCTGGTAGCTCTTGCGGCCGTTCTCGAGCGAGCGCGCGTCGGCGGCCATCGGGTTCGCCCCGACGAGCATCGCGACCGAGTCGATCACGGGGATGAGCGGCCGGTACGACACGAGCAGCCCCGGGGCCGGCATGCCGCTCATCGGGACGGAGAACTGCGGGTTGGCGCGGAACGGCGTGGAGTCGTTCGCGGTCTCCCACGGCTCGTACTTCGGCTGGTCACGGAAGTCCGTGAACCAGCTGCACGCGCCGAGGAGCAGCAGCGGCAGCGCGCGGAGGACGCGGAGGGGGCGGCGGTCAGCGCGCATCGCGCACCTCCGTCGCTCCGTGGCGCCGCAGCACGTCGCTCGCCTCGACGGCGCGGTCGGCGGTCGTCGCGACCCACACGCCGTAGTCGCCGTGGCTGAAGCGGCCATCGTATCCAACAGTCATCGTGAGACGCGGGACGCGGGAGTTGGCGAAGAGGCCGAAGACCGTCGCGAGCGAGCCGACGAGCACCATGACCTCGAAGCCGATGATCGTGTAGGGCACCCACGAGGCGATCGGCTTGCCGCCGACGACGAGGGGCCAGTAGTCGGACGACCAGATGGCGATCCAGTAGCCGAAGCTCACGCCGAGCAGCCCGCCGATCAGCGTGAACCGGCGCACGGGGCTCTCGGGCCGCGGAATCGCGTCCTCGAACTCGTGGCGCGGCGTCGGCGTGTACGCCGTGATGTCCATGAACTTCTTCTGGCGCAGCTCCTCGATCGCGTGGACGGCGGAGTCGAGGTGCTGGAAGTTGGCGATGACGCCGCTCACGGGTGCGACCCTCCGACCAGGTTCGGATCGACGATACCGGCCTCGTCGTCTTCGTCGGGGTTGTACCGCCCGCGCATCCGGGGCGGGATGATCTCCTTGATCTCGGCGAGCGCCACGACGGGCATCTGCTTGATGAACAGGAGGAACCACATGAAGAACCAGCCGAACGAGCCGACCAGGATGAAGTAGTCCACCCACGTGGGCGCATAGCTGCCCCACTGCCACGGCTCGAACTCGTGCGAGAGCGACGGCACGACGATGACGAAGCGCTCGAACCACATCCCGATGTTGATGAAGATCGAGAGGATGAAGAGCCACGTCGGGTTGCGGCGGAGCTTCTGCGAGAAGAGCGACAGCGGCAGGACCATGTTGCAGATCAGCATGATCCACGCGGCCCACGCCCACTGGCCGAAGACGCGGTTCCAGAAGAACTGCTGCTCGAAGTCGTTGCCGCTCATCCACGCGATCTGGAACTCGGTGAGGTACGCGAGTCCTACGACCAGCGACGTGAAGAGGCAGAGCTTCGCCGCCGCGTCGAGGTCGTTGAGCGTGATGATGTGCTTCAGGTTGAAGAACTTCCGCAGCGGGATGCCGATCGTGAACACCATCCCGATGCCGGAGAAGATCGCGCCGGCCACGAAGTAGGGCGGGAAGATCGTGGCGTGCCAGCCGGGGGTGAGCGCCATCGCGAAGTCGAACGACACGACGGAGTGCACCGAGAGCACGAGCGGCGTCGCGAACGCGGCCAGGAAGAGATAGGCGCGCGTGAAGTGGCGCCATTCCTTGTCCGTGTTCCGCCAGCCGAGCGAGAGCACCGCGAAGATGCGCTTGCGGACCGGATTGGTCTCGCGGTCACGCAGCACCGCGAAGTCCGGGATGAGGCCGATGTAGAGGAAGGTGCTCGAGACGGTGAAGTACGTCAGGATCGCGAACACGTCCCACACGAGCGGGCTCTTGAACTGCGGCCAGATCAGCCGCCAGTTCGGGTACGGGATCAGCCAGAAGAACTTCCAGGGGCGCCCGAGGTGCAGGATCGGGAACAGCCCCGCCGTCATGACGGCGAACACCGTCATCGCTTCCGCCATCCGGTAGATCGAGGTGCGGAAGCCGGCACGGAAGAGGTACAGGATCGCGGAGATCAGCGTCCCCGCGTGGCCGATACCGACCCAGAACACGAAGGTGATGATGTACACGCCCCACATCACCGGCGGGTGGTAGCCCGCGGCGCCGAGGCCTTCGTAAATCTGGTAGATCCAGGCGCCTGCGCCGAGGAGCAGGGCGAAGATCGCGGTGCCAAGCGCGGCGAACCAGCCGAGCGTCGGCTGGAGCGTCGCGATGACGTCGTTGTCCACCTGCTCGTAATTGCGGACGGCCGGCAGGCGGACGTTCGCGGACGGGACGTTGGGGCGCTGCACGACAGGTTCGTCGGAGTGCGGCGCGGCGGTCGTAGCCATCGTCGTCCTCCTCAGTGCGCCGCCGGCGCGGTGGCCGGGGCGGTCGTGGAGGCGCCAGCGGCCGGGGCCGCCGTCGCACCCGGGTGATTGACCTTCTTCAAGTAGACCACCGCCGTGTAGGTGTTGAGCTCCTCGAACACGTGGTAGGCGCGGCGATCCTGGGCCAGCCGCGAGACCGACCAGTTCGGGTCCGCCGCGTCGCCGAAGACGATGGCCCGCGAGGGACACGCCGCGGCACACGCCGTCGTGAACTCATCCGGAATGAGCTCGCGCCCTTCCATCGCCGCGCGATTCTCGGCTTCGCGGATGCGCTGCACGCAGAACGAGCACTTCTCCATCACGCCCTTGCCGCGCACCGCGACATCGGGGTTGAGCTGCCAGTTCAGCGGCTCGGGGAACGCGTACTGCTTGCGGTCCTCCTCGCCGTAGCCGAACCAGTTGAAGTAGCGGACCTTGTACGGGCAGTTGTTGGAGCAGTAGCGCGTGCCGACGCAGCGGTTGTAGACCTGGACGTTCAGGCCGTCCGGCGCGTGGTACGTCGCGTACACCGGGCAGACCGGCTCGCAGGGCGCGTTGCCGCAGTGCTGGCACATCATCGGGACGAACCGCGTCTCGAAGTCCTCGCCGAACTGCGCCTGCTCGTTGCCCTCGAAGTAGCGCTCGATGCGGATCCAGTTCATCTCGCGGCCGCGGGTCACGTTGAACCCGGGCTTGGAGACCGCGTACACCGTGGCGTTCTGCCACGGCGCCCCGACCGTCGGGATGTTGTTCTCGGCGTAGCACGCCGTGACGCACGCCGAGCATCCGGTGCAACGGGCGAGATCGACCGTCATCGCCCACCGGCGCGTGGCCATGCGGGTCGGATGGTTCGGGTCGTACAGCCCCTTGTCCTTGCCCTGGTTCTCCGCGCTCGGCGAGCCGAGCACGCCCTGCGCGTCGGCGGCGACCGGCGACTTGAGCCCGGGCTGGAACTCGTGGCTCGCCGCGCCGGCGATGGCATGGCCACCTCCGTGCTCCGCTGCCGCCGCGCCCCCGTGCATCAGGCCACCGAGCTGCGTCGCGGTCAGCGCCTGCGCGATCCCGCGGCCGTGCTGGCGCGCGGAGCCCTCGGTGCTGACGAGCGTGTCGCTCTCCCCGGTCTTGCGGAGCGTGACCTTGGTGGAGGTCCAGGCGAAGCCGCCGGCGTCGTTCTGCCCGGCGGGCAGCACGTCGAACGGATTCACGCCGACGTTGCGGGCATAGCGGCCGTAGCCCCACTGCACGCGCTTCGCGTCGTCGTCGGTGTCGCCGTACTCGAACCAGCCGTCGAGGATGCCGGAGCGGTGGCCCTGGCCCAGCGCCATCGCCACGGTGTCCGGACGGACGCCGAGGTACAGATAGGCCGGCGCGCGCACCGACTTGCCGTTCGCCGACACCTCGACGATGTCGCCGCGCTCGATGCCCAGCCGCTCGGCGGTGTCGGGGTGGATCTCCACCCACGAGCTCCAGAGCACCTTGGTGACGGGATCCGGCAGCTCCTGCAGCCACGGCTTGTTCGCACCGCGGCCGTCACCGAAGACCGGCGACGGGTACGTGACGAGGATGAAGTCGCCCTGCTGCTGCGCAAGCGCCGGTGCACGACGGACGCTGGTCGCCATCGTGCCGGCGGTGGCGGCGCGTGCGGGGAGCGTGCCCTGCACCATGCCGGACGCGAGCCCCGCGGCGAACGCGCGCGCGCCGCCCGGGAACTGCTGCATCAGCCAGTTGCGGTAGTTGTTCTGCACGACCGCGGCAGCGGCCGCGGCGCCGGTCGCCGGCGCAGCCGCGGTGCGGCGCCCCGTGATGCCGAGCAGCACGTCAGCCGTCGCGCGCGTCCCCGGGAACACCGGATCCATCGCCGGCTGCTGGAGCGACACCATGCCGCGGGTGGACTGCGCCGTGCCCCAGCTCTCGAGCGAGTGCAGGTCGGGCAGCACCAGGTCGCACAGCTCCGTCGTCTCGTCCGGATAGAGCGAGAACGACACCTTGAAGGGGACCTTCGCCATCGCCCCGGCGAAGTCGAGGCCCTTCGGGAGGTAGTAGGCGGGGTTGGTGCCGCGGATGAACACGACCGGCACCTGCCCGGCGCGCATCTGCTCGACCGCCGCGAAGAGCTCGCGGATCGGCGTCATGCCGTCGTACGCGACGACCGGCTGGTCGGTGCGCACCGTCGTGCCGACGCCGCCGAACTGCTGGTTCAGGGCGGCCGCCGCCCGCGCGACTTCGAGCGCGTCGTCGGTCCCGACGCCGGCGAGCACCAGCGCCGGCTGCGCCGCGCGCAGCTCGGTCGCCAGCGCCTGCAGCTCCGCCGCCGGGACTCCGGCGGCCTGCGCGGCCTGCTCGGCCGTGCCCTGCCCGCGCAGGAAGTTCAGGATGGCGAGCTCGGAGCCCGGCCGTGCCGCGATCCACTGATCCGCGTTGAGACCGGTCAGCGAGCGACGCGCGCCGACGTAGACGAACCGCGGGGCATCGACGCCCTTCGCGCGTGCATCGGCGAAGTCGAGCTGCTGCGGGACGCTCGCGCCCCAGCCGTCGAGGAAGTCGGCGCCGAAGCTGACGATGAGGCGCGCCGCCGCGAAATCGAACTTCGGCCACGCCACGCCGTACGCCTCGCGATGCGCCTGCATCGCCGCGTCATCGGCCTCGAAATCCACGCTGAGGTGCGGGCGCATCCCCGCCCCGGCGAGCCACTGCTCGAGGAAGGTGTTGAAGCTGCCCGACTCGTGCTGGTTGATGAAGAGACCGTTCGCGGCGCCGGCGCCGAGGCGCTGCGCGACGAGCGTGGTCGCCTCGTCCCAGGTGATCGCCTTCCACGTGGTGCCGCTGCGCTGCATCGGCCCGCGGAAGCGATCGGGGTTGTAGAGCCCCTGCACCGCCGACTGGCCGCGTGCGCACAGCGCGCCGCGGCTCATCGGATCGGCCGGGTTCCCCTCCAGCTTCGTCGTGCGCCCATCGCGCGTCTCGGCGATGATGCCGCAGCCCGTCGAGCACTCGCGGCAGACGGACGTGTAGTAGGTGGAGACGCCCGGGACCGTCTGGTCGGGCGAGACCGTATAGGGAACAAGCTTGCCGACATCGTCGGGGCTGCACGCCGTCGTGGCGACGGCGGCACTGGAAGCGCCGAGGACCTTGAGGAAGGTCCGGCGCTTCATGCCCGTCGGCTCCGCGCTATCACTCATTGCGTCGCGCTCGGTTCTCAGTAGTGGCAGATGGCGCAGTCGTAGCGCGCGGTCTTCCGTTCGCCGGTGAAGCTCGGCGTCGTACGGGGCGTCGCGCCCTCGGCGACGCCATGCGGCGCGGCCATCGGCGGATGCGGAGCCGGGAGGCTGTCGGTCGCCGGCGTGAGCTTGCGGCCCTCCACCGGGTCATAGCCCTTCACGTGACAGTTCACGCACCAGCCCATGTTGAGCGACGCGGCCTGGTAGACCTGCCCCATCTCCTGGATCTTGCCGTGGCAGCTCTGGCAGGTGATGCCGGCGTTGACGTGGCGCATGTGCGGGAACGTCACGTAGTCGGGCACCTTGTGGATGCGAACCCACGGCACCGGCTTCGCGTTGACGCCGCCGCCCTTGATGTCGAGGTACTCGAAGAGCTTCGTGAGCGGCTGGCTCGTGCGAGCCGGCTGGTCGCCGCGCTTCGGGCGGTTGGGGCCCACGGCAGCGGCGTTGTGGCAGCCGGCGCAGGTGGACATGGCGGGCATCCCCGCGTCGGGCGACTTGTTCGCCGCGTAGTGACAGTACGTGCAGTTCATGCCGAGCTGCTGCACGTGCACCGGGTGCGGGAAGTCGATGGGCTGCGCGGGACCACGGCCCTCCGCAGAGGAGGCGCCGCTATAGGCCGACAATAGCACGGCACCGATCGCGAGGGCGAGGAGCCCAGGGATCGCGGTCCACTTGCTTCGAGTCGACATCGCGTGAAGTGAAGGTGGGAAGAGGCGTACTGCGTCTTGTGAAGCAATTCACAAGCATGAAACAGCCGAGGAATCTCACCACGCCGGGATTCTCACGCAAGCGCTGTGGTGGGGTTCGCCATTGCGCATTTCGCACGCGACGCCCCGCGAACGCGCGATGAATTTCGCATGCGATGGTTGGCGTCGGCGCGTGAGCGCGGCGCCGTCGTCACCCCGCGGCGGCCCGTGCATCCCGAGCAATATCATCGGGATTCGCCAGTGTTGCATTCGTTACATCAGGCGGGAGCAGCTCGAGGTTGGCTCGCGGATTCTGCACGAGCCGCATCGGCCACTGGGTACCGTACACGAACCGCTCGGAGCCGACGGTACGGAACAGCTTCGCCAGATGATCCTCGGGCGGCCCCCAGATCCACGAGATGTCCCAGAAGAGCCGGGACTGCTCATCCGGCGTCAGGCCCCAGTGGACCTCCTCGATGAGGTCCTTCCCCGCCGCCGTGACGACGATCCGCGTGCGATCGCTGACGCGCGCGAGGTCGCGAATCGTCGCCGCGGTGAGGTCGCCGGCGACGTCGAGGCGGCTTCGCTGGCGCAGGTCCTCGAACCGCACCGTCAGCAGCACGACGAGCCCGCGCGCGCCGCATGCCGCGGCCATCGCGCGAAGTCGGGGGTCGCCGGCGCCGAGCCCCCACTGCGGAGGGTAGAGTCGCACGGCGGGCGCACCGGCACGGACCGCGTCGTCCAGCGCCTGCTCCCATCGGGGCCAGTCCGGCCGGATCGTCGGGACCGGCGCGAGCAGCCCAGCGTACGGAACGAGCGTCGTGTAGAGCGCGGTGTTCCCCGGGGTCGGATCGCGCCAGAAGGCCGAGGGGAGATGGCCGACCCACGCGCCGCCCATCTCTTCCCGCTCCAGCACCTTGACCAGGATCTCCGGGTCGGGGTGCGGAACGTACCGGTAGGGATAGGGACCGATCAGGGTGTTGATGTCTTTCATCGAAGATGCGAGTGGCGAGCTGCGAGCTGCGAGAAGAACGATGCGAGTGGCGAACTGCGAGCTGCGAGCAGAACGATGCGGGATGCGGGATGCGGCGGGGCCGTTTCTCGCAGCTCGCCGCTCGCAGCTCGCAGCTCAGTGAAAGGCCCCCTCCGGGAAGATGCGCACCGCGTTCCCCCACTTCACCAGCTCCAGCTTCTCCGCCTCGAGCCCGATCACCTCGAGCGCGCGGAGCTTGGCGAGGCCGGTCTCCATCGTGACGTCACAGGCCCAGAGCATCCGCTCGGGGCCGACCGCCTCGAGCGCGGCGTCGAGCATGCCGCGATCCACGCCGCTGCCGGAGAGGTCCATCACGACGTTCGGCACGTCGGCGATTGCGGCGTGGGTGTGCGCCCAGTCGCCGCCGCCTCCGATGTGCGCGAGGATGATCGTGGTCCGCGGGTGACGCGACGCGAGCCGTGCGATCTCGATCCCGTCGCTCGCCTCCTGTCCCGGCCACTCATGCCGGCGATCCTGCCACGCATGATGCAGCATCGGCAGCCCGCGTTCGGCCGCGAGCTCGGCGATGGGGTCGAGCAACGCATCGTCGGCACGCCGGCTCGCGAGGAGCTTGATGCCGATGGCACCGTGCGAGACGCCGCGTTCGATCTCGGCCAGCGCGTGCGCCGTGTGATTCGGGTTCACCGTCACGTACATCCGCACACGCGCCGGCTCGGCGGCACAGAGCGCGAGCATCGCATCGTTGCCCCGCGTCACATCCGTCGGCGAGGGGAAGTACGTCGGCGACGTGAAGCCGTAGCTTCCGAGCACCGAGGCGACGTGGACGGTGACGCCCATCGCATCCCCCGCCCGGAAGCGCGCCTCGTTGACCTCGTGCCAGTCGCTCCGCCCGGCCTCGGCGTGCCAGAAGTGCGCGTGGACGTCGATGAGTGGCGCGGGCTGCGACGCGTCGATGCCGGTCACGCGTCCCGCTCCGCATCCCGCACGGCGATGAAGCCCTCGCTCGCCGCGCGCTCGATCGCGATGATCGCCGCGTCGTCGTGCGCGATCGCCGCGTAATTGTATGCCCCGCGCTTGAAGAGGACGCCGGCCTCCGCCGCGGCGGAGAGAAAGAGCGCCTCGCGCGCCGGGTCGTCCCACCGCATGAGCCACATCGGATCGATGCCGAGGAGCTCCACGCCGGTGCAGCCGCTGGCGTCCAGCGCATCGCCGACGCGGGCACGGATCTCGGCGCCCGTGTCCCAGAGCGTCGCGCAGATGTCCGCCTCGACGTGCCAGTCCAGCACCGCGCCCGCTGCCGCCAGCGCCACGGACTCGCTCGCGAGCGTCGAGGAGATCCACGTGTCCCGCGCGGCCTGCATCACGTCACGGCGGCCGACGACGGCCGCCAGCGGAAAGCCGTTCGCCATCGCCTTGCCGAACGCGGCGAGGTCGGGCGTGACGCCGCTCAGCTCCTGATAGCCGGCGGGGCGGAGCCGAAAGCCCGTCTTGAGCTCGTCGAACACGAGCACCGCGCCGGCACGGTCCGCCAGGTCGCGCGCGCGCTTCACCCAGCCGTCCGATGGAAGCCGCTCGATCACCGGCTCCAGTACGATCGCCGCGAGGCGCGATCCGGCGCCGTCCACCGCGCGCTCGAGCGCCGCGACGTCGTCGAACGGGATGCGCACCACGTCGGCGTGCGCGCTCGCCGGCACGCCGCGGGCGTCGCTCGCCCAGTCGTGCCACCCGAAGTATCCGGACGCGACCACGACGTCGCGTCCCGTGTACGTGCGCGCGACGCGCACGGCTGCACTCACCGCCTCGGCGCCCGACTTGAGAAACACCGCCTGCTCGCCGCAGGGCACCAGGTCGCAGAGCCGCTCCGCGATCTCGACTTCCTCGACAGGAGAGAGCCCGGCCACGTTGCCCCGGGCCGCCGCCTCGGCGACGGCAGCGACGACCCGCTTCTCACCGTAGCCGAGTGCCACCGCCCCCAGGGCCATCGTGCAGTCGATGTACGTGGCGCCGCCCGGATCGGTGACGGTGCAGCCACTCGCGCGCACGAAGTGCGTCGGGCCCTCGCCGCCCTCACCGTAGATCGCCCCGGGACGCTTGCTGCCCGTGGAGGCTCCGGTCGGCAGCGCCTCGAGCGCGCGGGCGCGCCAGTCGTGGCGATCCTCGGACTCGGCGTCATCCCAGGGGGCCTCCTCGGCGATCGCATCCTCCTGCGGATCGGCGTCCGGACTCTCGCGCTCGACCTCGGGCGCCGACGCGGGTTCGCCCGGGCGCCCTCCTCCAAAGATTTTTCGAAAGACCATGCGGGGTAGCTCCGGGGGATCGGCGCGCGGTCAGGAACGCCGCGGCCGCTGGGCGGGGGTTGGCTCGCCGCGCATGCGCGCGACGTAGTTGATGACTTCGTACGCCATCGCGCGCAGGAGCGACAGCTCGCGCGAGTCGGGTGCCGCGCGCGTCGTGATCGCGCGGATGCTGCGCATCACCTGCTCGGCGTTGCGCGCCTTGAAGAACTCGATCGTCTCGAGGGACTCCGTCATCACGCGATAGTAGTCCTCGAGCACCTCGACCGTCGGCGGCGGCGTCTCCTTGCGCGCGGGCGGCAGCACGCGCGTGGCGTCGCCCGCCTCGAGGTGCAGCTCGTACAGCGCGATGAGCAGCGCCTGCGCGAGGTTCAGCGAGGCATGCTCCGTGGTTGGGATCGTGACGACGATCTGGGCCTTGTCGACGATCTCGTTCGGGAGACCGTGATCCTCCCGGCCGAACACAATCGCGACCGGACCGTCGGCCGCCCGGTCGAGTGCCTCGCGGGCCATCGCCTTGGGATCCACGATGCGCCACTTGGCCGCGCGCCGGCGCGCGGTGAACGCGGCGACGGTGACGCAGTCCGCGACGGCGGCGTCGAAGTCGTCGTAGCGCTCGATGCGCTCGATGATGTCCATCGTCCCGTGCGCGATGCCCTCGACGCGATAGGGATCGAAGTCGACGCCCCGGACGAGGCGAAGCTGCGCGACACCCATGTTCTTCATGGCGCGCACCGCGGCGCCGATGTTGATGGGGTTCTGCGGCTCGAAGAGGACGACGCGGATGTTGCCGAGGAGCGACAAGCGGATTCGGGATGCGGGATGCGGGATGCGGGATGCGGGATGCGTCAGGAAAAGTCGCTGGCCCGGAGCAGAATCGGGAGGAGGCGCGCCGGATCGTGCCGGTCGCCACGGAGATAGATCCACTCGCCTTCCGCTCCGCCGAGCACCAGCTGCCCTCGCCGTCGCGCCCGGCCGGGGACGATCTCGTTGACGATCACGCCCACGTGCACGAGGGTCTCGCCGGGCTCGAGGTGGGCCACGTCGACGTGTGCCGTAAGCTCGTAGCCGCGCTCGGTAACCGACCAGCGGGCGTGCACGAGCTCCAGACCGGCCCACCCGCGCACCGGGACCCCGCGTGCTTCCTCGCTCTCGGGGACCGGCACGATCGTCCACGCCCCCGCCCGTGCACCCGTGTGCAGATAGAGCTGCACGCCGTCCGCGTTGATCTCGGGCGGCTCGTTGTCGAGCGGATTCTCCGCACCCTCCGGCACGAACACGAGCGGATGCGATTTCTCCACGTGCACGGTGAGCTGCACGTGGCCGCCCGCGGCCGCGATCCTCCCCGTCGCCCGGGGGCGGCCTGCTTCCGCCCAGCTCTGCTCCGACCGGCGATACTCCCGCTCCCCCAGCTCGAAGTGCAGGGGTACGCCGGGCGCCGTGGGCGTGCCGCGCGCCGGCACCGTGGAGGGCGGACGCGCCCCCACGACTGACGGTGCCGGGACTTCGGGACGCTCCCTGAGCCCGCCGAGGTCGATGCTGCTGCGCGCCCCGCCTGCGCGGAGCTCGATGCGCCACCCCGCGGGGACGTCGGTATGGATGTCCACGAGGTCGTCCGCATGCTCGATCGGGATCGCATCGGCATCGAGCGTCACGGCACGCGCGGCCCCGGCCGACCAGCGCCACACGGCACGAATGCGCCCCGAGCGCCCCCGGCCGCGCATGAGATGAAAGCGATGCGCTCCCTTCCCCGGCGCCCCCGGAGCGGTGAGCTGCCACAGCGCTGCATCGACGTCCACCGCGACGAAGGCATGCATGTCCGCGTCGTGCGGAACGGAGTCGCCATTCCGCCGGCCGAGCGTCACGATGTCCCCGGGGGTGAGCGGACGCCACGCTGCGTCCGAGACGAAATCGAACCCGTCTTCGAGACCGTCCCCTCCTGTCAGCTCGCCCGGCCGCAGGAGCTCCCCTCCGACAACGTCGAGGGGCGCGTGCATCGGCAGATCCAGCGTGACGTCGCGATCGGCCTCCCAGCGCACCTCGTCGATGAGGTAATCGGGCATCACCACGACGGTGCGCACGGCGCGCACGCCGGGGGCGAGCGCGGCCTCCGCCCGCACCCAACCCGCGCCCCCGCGATCCTCGTAGGCGAGCAGCACGCCGTCCACCCGCCGCTGGGACCGGCCGTCGACGAGTGGAGCGTTGTGCGCCAGCGTGCTCCGGTACCAGTGCAAGGTGCGCTCGACGTACGACCCCGTGCCCATGTCGTCGAGCCACCGCGTGTCGCCGTCCATCAGGAGCAGGTTCAGCCGATCGGGATGCCCATGCCCGCCGCCGGAATGTCCGTAGTCCAGGCCGACGTACACCCTGCCCTTCTCCCGGCGGAGCACGGCGATTCCCTGCCCCTCGAGCAGCACCGAGCCAGGAAGCATCGGGTCCGCCGGCGGCAGCACCGGAGGCGCGAAGAGCAAGGCGCGCCATCCGAGGTCGCTCCGATCCAGCCGCATCGCCGGCAGATTCCGCTCGACATCCGCCGAGGTGACCGCACGCCCGTTGCTGCGCATAGGCACATCCGGTGGCGCATGATAGAGCGCCGCGAGGACGCCGCGCAGCGCGGGATCATCCACCCGCCCTAGCCCGAGCTCGCAGGGTTCGGCGAATCGCGGCTGGCGCAGCGAGATCGCATACTGTGAGTCCCGGCGAGACGGCAGCGTCATGTCCGGCAGCGCCGTGAGGAACGGCGCCAGGAACCCCGCGTCGAATCGGGCGACCAGCGATGGAGGCAGTGCCGCGCCCGCCTGTTCCGCGATCGTGACGCCGTACCAGAGGCCGCGATGCGCGAAGAGGTGGTAGTTCTCACCCTCGTACCACGTCCCGTCGGCGAGCAGCCCCTGTCCAAGCAGGAACGCGAGGCCGTGCGGCGCATCGACCAGGCGCTGCACCTCGTCGGCGCGGCCCAGGACCCGCGCCGCCGCCATCTGCGCCGCGACGTTCCACACCTGGCGATTCGAGATCCCCTCGTCGTACGACGCGATCAGGCGCGCGCTCGGCGCGACGAGCCGCTCGCGCGCGCGCGCGGCACTCGCCGCGATCCCGCGCCCACCCGCGGACTCCAGCGTGTCGAGCACCACGCAGAGCTGGAGCAGCCAGATGGACTCGAGATACGTGCTGAAGAAGGGCCGCGAGGGTCCCAGCACGTTGTCGCTGTTCGGATACGCGTCGTACCGGTCGACATAGCCGTCGAGCACCGCCCGCGCGAATTCGGCATGACGCTCGTCGCCTCGCAGGCGGAAGAGCACCGCGGCGTGGACGGCGCGCTCGGCCAGCCACAGATGATACCAGTAGCGCCACGCACCGCGATGATAGTCGCCTCCGTAGACGGCGCCGCAGACGGCGCACCGGTGGTGCTCGGCGTCGAATGGGTCGAACTCGAGAAGGGTCCCATCACGCGGGCACCGCCCGCCTTCGCGCGAGAGGAGGGCCTTCTCGGCCGGGATGTACAGCGGCCGCGCGAGGACGGGCTCGAGGTCGCGCGCGATGCCATCGGCGAGCGGTGCAAGCTCCCCGCCGATCTCGATCGCCCGCTGCGCCCATCGGTCCTGCGTCAGGAGGAGGCTCACGGCGGAGTGAGCTCCCAGTCCGCGATCGTGGCGAGCTCGCCACGCAGGTCCATGCGGACGTTGCGCAGCCGCGTCGACACCCCCTGCACGCCACGGGCGTGATAGATCCACACGGCCGGCATGTCGCGCAGGAGCTCGGCCTGCACGGCGTGCCAGGCCCCCCGCGTCTCCTCGAGACTCGCCGAGGCGCGGATGCGCCCGAAGAGCGCATCCAGCCGTCGCGTATGATGGCCGGCATAGTCCAGCGCTCCGCCACGCTGCCGGGAGTCGAACATCGCGGAGAGATACGCGAGCGACAGGTCGCCGGGGATGCCGGTGTAGAGCACGTCGAACCGCTTCTCCGCCGCGCGCGCTTCACTGAGCATCGTACCCATCTCGACCTGCCGGATGCCGAGGCGGATGCCGCGTTCGGCGAGATCCGCCTGCAGCAGCTGCTCCACGGCGTTGTCGCCGCTGCCGACGGTCAGCAGCTCCACCTCGAGCGCGCGGCCGCCACGCACACGGCGCCCGTCGCGCCGGCGCCGCCATCCCGCCGCGTCGAGCAGCGAATCCGACGTGGCCGGATCCCGCCGCGCGTCGGCAGCCAGGGCGAGCGGGTTCTCCCGCGGGGCCGGCCCGCCGGCGGGGGTCGCGTAGCCGGCCGCGGTCGCGTCGACGATGCGACCCCGGTCGATCGCCAGCCCGATGGCGCGGCGCACGCGCGCGTCGTCGAACGGCGGGCGCGTCACGTTGAACACCAGCGCCGTCGCGAACAGCACCGGGTAGCTCAGCACCTCGAGCGATGGATCGCGGTCGACGAGCGACGCCATCGTCGGCGAGACGCCGGCGACATCCACCTCGCCGCTCGCGAGCGCCGCGAACTTCGTCGTCGCCTCGTCCACCACCGCGATCACCGCCCCGGCGAGCTTCGGCGGTCCGCCCAGCGCCTCCGGGAATCGCTCGTTGCGCGCGAACCGCCATCGCTGGCCCGCCACGCGTTCGACGAAGCGGAACGGGCCGTTGCCGACCGGGTGCAGATTGAACGCGGCGCCGCGCATGGCGGACCGGGGGATGCCGCCGAGCAGGTGACGGGGCAGCACGGGCAACTCGCACAGCACGAGGGGGAACTGTGCCTGCGGCGTGCGGAACCGCAGCACCAGCGTCGTGTCGTCCGTGGCGTGCGCGGACGCAAGCGCATCGAGGTCGCCCGCCCGCATGTAGCCCGTCGCCGGGTCGCGCGCGGCGTCGAGCGTGAACGCGGCATCGTGCGCGGTCGTCGGCCGGCCATCATGCCACCGCAACGACGGCTCCAGCGCAAAGGTCAGCGTCCGCCGGTCGGCGCTCCAGTCCCACCGTCTCGCCCCATACGGCTCCGGCGCCAGCGCGCTGTCGTAGCGCGCGAGCGGCACGAAGAGCATGTGCCGCTGCACCTGCCGGCTGAGGGGATGGATCGTGACGAGGGGGTTCGCCGACTCCAGATCGGCCCCGGATGCATACACGACCACATCGGGCGCGCGCTGCGGCGCGACACAGCCGCCGCCGGCCAGGACGACGAGTCCCGTCACGGCGGTGATTGACCAGCGTCGTCCGCACGCCATAATCCCCACGTGCCTTCTTCCCTCCTCACCAGCACGGCGCGCCGGCTTGGCGGCGCGCTCGTGCTGTTCTGGCTGGTGTTGACGCTGACCTTCGCCCTGGTGCGGCTCGCACCGGGCGACCCCGCGGCGTTCCTCATCCCCCCGACCGCGACACCGGCCGACGCCGCACGGGTTCGCGCCGCGCTCGGCCTGGATCAGCCGCTCCTGGTCCAATATGCACACTGGGCCGCCGACATGCTGCGCGGTGACCTCGGCACCAGCTTCAGCCTGGGACGACCCGTGGGCAGCGTGCTGCGCGAGGCGCTGCCGGTATCCATCGGCCTCGGCGCGGCGTCGCTGCTGCTGACGTTCCTCGTCGGCGTGCCGCTCGGGCTGTTGCAGGCAGCATGGCACGGGCGACGGGCGGATCGAGCGATCACGATGCTCTCGACCGCCGTGTACGCGGCGCCGACGTTCTGGCTCGCGCTCGCCCTCGTCGCCGTGTTCACGTACGGCGCGGCGACATGGGGGCTTCCGCCCGCGCTGCGCCTGCCTGCGTTCGGCCTCCGGACGCCCGGCGCGACGGCCTCCGGGACGGCTGCGCTGCTCGACGTGATACGGCACGCAATCCTCCCCGTCGGGATCCTGGCGGCCGTCGGCGCCGCGGGCATCGCGCGCTACGCCCGCGCCAGCGCGGTGGAGCTCGCGGGCGAGGACTTCATTCGCACCGCCCGGGCGAAGGGGGCGAGCCCGCGCGCGGTGACCTACCGGCACCTGCTGCGGAACCTCTGGCCTCCGCTCATCGTGCTCTTCGCGCTCGCGCTGCCGGGCGTCGTCGCGGGGTCGGTCTTCGTCGAATCCGTCTTCGCGTGGCCCGGCATGGGGCGCGTGATGCTTTCCGCCATCGCGGCGCGCGACTATCCGCTGGTCCTCGGCGCGACGAGTGCCTACGCCGCGATCGTCATCCTCGCCAACCTGTCGGCTGAGGTGCTGCTGCCGATCGTCGATCCGCGGCGGGCGCGATGACGAAAGGTTCGAGGACGGCGCGCACGCCGTGGGGGCCGCTCGCCACTCTCGTGGCGATCGCGCTCGGCGCGATCCTCGTCCCGATGCTCGCCGCACAGGATCCGCTCGCGATCGGCGACGTGCTTGCCCGGCGCCTCCTGCCTCCGCTCTCGCGCGGGCCCGAGGGGTCCGTTCACCTGCTCGGCACGGACGGATTCGGTCGCGACGTGTTCGTTCGCGCGATGCTTGGCGGCCGGCTCTCGCTGGCGGTCGGCGTGGCGGGATCGATCCTCGCGGGGGCCGCGGGTACGCTGGTCGGTGCCGTCGCCGCCTGGCGCGGCGGGGTGACGGACCGCCTCACGATGGGCCTCGCGGACGTGCTGCTCTCGGTGCCGCGTCTCGTCCTGCTGCTGGTCTGCGCCGCACTCTGGGCGCCAGGGGTGACGACCGTGATCGTCGTCCTCGTCGCAACCGGCTGGATGGGGGTCGCACGGCTCGTCCGCGCGGAAGTCCAGGGAGTGCGCTCACGGGCCTATATAGATGCCGCGGTGGCCCTCGGCAGCAGCGAGTGGCGGACGCTGTTCCGGCACGCGTTGCCCAATGCGCTCGCGCCTGCGGTCGTCGCGACGACGCTCGGCGTCGGCAACGCGGTGCTGCTCGAGAGTGGCCTGAGCTTCCTCGGCCTCGGCGTCCAGCCGCCAGCCCCGAGCTGGGGGAACATGATCGCCGGCGGGCGTGAGGTGATCGTCACGTCGCCGTGGGTCTCGCTCGCGCCAGGGCTGCTGCTCATCGTCACCGTCGTGGCGAGCACGCTGCTGGGCGACTGGCTGCAGGCGAGACTCGGGATGCGGGATACGGGATACGGGCTGCGGGACGCGGATCAGCGTACGAGCATCGTGTGAATGCCGTGCGGTGGGACGTCGAACGCGAGTGCGGCGCCCTGCTCCACCGGCATCGGATCACCCGGGATTTCGTCGAGCCGCGACACTCTGGCTTCGGTGACGGGCCAGCCGAGTCGCCACGTGCCGCGCGCTGCGCTGTCGCCGAGGTTCACGCATCGCAGCACGAGCCATTCGCCGTCCTCGCTCTCCTTCAGCGCGGAGAACGCGAGCGCCGGCCCCTCGAGGGTGACGCCGTGAACCGGCTCCGGAACGGCGAGTGCGCTCCGGAGCGTGTCGCCCGTCAGCGGCAGCAATACGTCGTCAGCCACGCGCTCGATGACATCCACCGTCGCGGTATCGCGCTCGCCACGGTGAAAGAGCACCGCCAGCTCCGCAGCGAAGGGACCGCGACACTGTGCCTCGGGCGTGTCGCACGGCCAGCCCGCATGCCCCGGGCGCTCGGGGAGGTCGTGCCGTGAGAGCGCACCCACCGCGCGGACGAGGGTGATGGCCACCGTCCCGTCCTGCATCGCCTCGTATTCCGCGAGTCCATCGGAGAACACCGTCGCTCCGCCGGCGGGGGCGAACAGCGACACGTAGCGATGGAGCGGCGCGGTCGGCGGCGGGAGCTCGCGTGCCGCTTCCTCCGCGGAGACCTCGATCGGCCTGCGCTCGACGGCGCCGAACGCGGCATCGGCCCACACCCGTGCGTCCGGAACGCCGGTCCGGAGCAGCAGGCGCAGGCGTTGATCGTGTCCGCGATGCTCCCCCGTGACCGACACGCGGAGGAACGGCTCGGCGGCATCGAGCGAGAGGATCAGCGTCACGGGGCTGTCGTCGGCGCCCCCGGCACCCCGGACGATCCAGTCCATCGCCATCGCGGCCCTGAGGGGCCCCGCATGCAGCACGCGGGTCGCCACGCACACCGCCGCCGGCGCGGCCTCGCGGATGGCGGGGGTATAGAGGTCGCCTGCGTCGCGGCGGCACTCGAACCCCACCAGCTGCCGCGTCGCGTGACTTCCGTCGAGGGAAGCCACGTCCACGGTACCATCATCGCCAACGCGCACGCGCAGCAGCCCGTTGCTCAGGACCCGGCCGTCTGCCGTGGCATCGACGACGGTATCGACAGCGGGTAGCGCCTGCACCCCGTCCAGCGGGACGCTCACCACCCCATAACCCGGCACGTCGCCGATGCGCGCGAGCACCTCGCGCCGCACGACGAGATCATCGTCGGGATAGTGCCGCGGTGATTCGGTGCGCGCGTGCACGATCGATTCCCCGAGGACCTGGTGCGGCAGGGACAGGCCGGGAGCGGGCAGCGGCGACGGGATCGTGATCTCCTGCCCGGCGCTCCCCGGGCCGACGCCCACGTCCGCAATGAAGGTGTCGATCGTCAGCCGCACGACGCCGCTGCGGCTGCGCGGCGCGCGATTCCGGACGAGCAGCACCGATCGCCATGCGTCGCGCTGCTCGCGTGCGGTCGCCGGTTGGTGATGCACCAGCTCCATGATGGCATCGTCCCGGATGCCGGCTGCCTGCGCAGCGGCATCGGCCCACCGGACGTCGGCAGCGCGCGCGACCTCGTCGATCGAGCAGCCGCAGAGCGTATCGTGGGGATGCGCCTCGAGCAGCGACCGCCACGCCGCGTTCAGGGTGCCGCGCCTGGTGGCACCGTGACGCGCCCGGGCGATCGCCGCCCATGGCTCGGCGTCGCGCACGAGCGCGCGCTCGACGCCGGCATTCACTCGCTTCTGCGAGGCGCGCGACGCGAAGGTGCCCTGCAACGTCCACGTGTAGCCGTAGGAATCGCGCAGCTCCCCGTGAACGACCGGCAGTTTCGCCTGCGCGGCACGCGCCAGGGCATCGCGCACGTAGGCGCCAAGCGAGCTGGCCTCGGGAACGTCGCTCTGCGCGGCGTCCACGAGCGCCGCGATCGCCGTCGCATGACGATGCTGGCGCGCGTGATGGTCCGCGCCGTTCTGGACGAGGGCGACGCCGAGTCGTGCGCGGGGCGCGAGCACGGCGCGCATGGCGGTCCATCGGGCGGCTGCGTCCGCGGGGTCGGCCGGGAGGTTCGACCCGAACTCGTATCCGTCGGGCGGGAGGTGCAGCAGGAGTGCGCGCGTCCCATCGGCTGCTTCCCACCATGCCGCGTCGCCGTCGGGCCATCGTGCGCCGCCGTAGCCGCGCCAGAGGATGACCGCCTCGAACCCGAAGCCGCGCGCAATGGCCGGCAGGGCCGCCGGATGCCCGAACGAGTCGGGGCAGTACAGCACGGGGGGCGGTTCCGCGCGCATGGAGCGCACCGCCCGCCGCCCGGCGAGCAGGTTGCGAACGAGCGCTTCGCCGCCGGGGATGAGCTCATCGGCCAGGACATACCAGGGTCCGGCCTCGAGCCGTCCCTCGCGCAGCAGGGCGGACAGCTCCGCGCGCCGTTCAGGGCGGACGGCAAGGTAGTCGTCGAGCACGATCCCCTGCCCGTCGAGCAGGAAGCTGGTACCGGGAGCCGGCGGGTCGTCGAGCAGCTCGTCCACGAGCGCCACGAGCCGCTGCCGGAACCGGCCCAGCGGCTGGTACCACTCGCGATCCCAGTGTGTGTGGGAGACGATGTGGACGTGGAGGGGCGCAGCGGAGCTGGCGTCGGGCGTCAGGGGCATCGACCGCAGCGGCGGGGGCGGGTGACGGGGTGGGGCGCTCAGCAGACTGTATCGCAAACGGCGAGCGGTGACCAGTGACCCGGGGGTCACCGCTCACCGCTCACGGTGTTGCCGACGGGCGCCGCATGCAGGGGATGCGGCGCCTCGCTGCCTCAGCCCACGTCCGGCGGCAGCGCCCGATCGCCGGTGCTCGTCCGGGTCACGTCCGTCGTATTGGCCCGCACGGCCTCCATCGGCCGCGCCGACCCCACTGCCTTCGAGTCGATCTGTCCACGCTGGACCATGTGGTACGTCTGGCGGCTCAGCAGCACCCGGCCGGCGCGCACGTCGTGGCCGACGTCGATGAGCAGGAGTGCGAGGTCGCCCACTCCCCACAGCAGGCCCGCGAGCACCAGCAGGCGGCTCGCCTCGCCGAGCAGGGTCGGGACGGCGGCCGTGCCGACCTGCGAGAGGCCCGTGGCCACCTCCGCCACGAGTAGCAGGGCGATGATCACGCCCATGACCTTGAACAGCTTCGACAGGTAGCGCAGGCCGGTATACGGCTCGATGTCCGACGCGCGCACGTCCGGGATGACGTGCTCCTCGTGACCGATGCGTCCGTTGCTCTTCTGCGGCGCGGCCGCCCGCGGCTCGGCCGCGGCTTCTTCCACTGCAACTTCGCGATCGCTCACCCGACGGTGATCAGCCATCTCACAGCCTCCTGGATTATTCAGACCAGCGGGCGCGGTACCCGCGGGTGTCGACATGAATGAAAGGACCGTGCCCGCAACAGGCCTTGTAGGTACCGACGCCGCCGACGAGCTCGGGATGCGCCTTCTCGACGCGCTCCGCGGCCTCCGCCATGATCCTGGCGTCGCCGGTATCGACCCGGCCGTCGCCATTCAGGTCATCAAGCGTGCCGTTGCGGTCGTTATCGACGAAGACATCGGACGCATCGCCGTACATGTGACGGCTGAGGTTGGCTCGACCCGCCGGATTCCCCCCCGATTCGTTATAGGTCGGCGTGCGGAAGCCGCTCATCACCGTCATGTGCTCCACCGGGATCCCGGATCGCTTCAGCTCCTGGATCAGCAGCTCGAGCTTGTCCACCAGCCGGGGCTCGAGCACCAGGTACTTCGGCCAGACGTTCTCCTGCCCCTTCGTGAGGAAGTCCCGCAGGGTGAAGTGCTCGGACACCCGGGTGTCGCGGTTCTCGGGCGTCACCTCGATGAACCCGCGGGGGTTCTCGTAGCGCGCCTTCATCGGCCGGCCGGACTCGCCGGGCCAGCTCCCGATCATGTACGAGCCGATGCGTCCCCGCTGCTTGTCGGCGAAGGGGCGCATGGTGATGAGGCTGAAGTCGGCCACCGGGCGGATGGCATTGCCCAGCGCGAGCGCCACCCGCCAGATGCCGGCCGGCCGGTCCCCTTCCACGGGGGCGTCCGGCGCCGCGGGGCTGGTCACCACGATGTGGGTGCCCGCCGGCAGGGAGTCCCCGGGCACCGAGTCCCCCGGGGTCTCGAAGCGGGCGAGCAGCTTGCCGCTCACCCCGCGGAAGGCGAACGACTGGACCATCGCGTCGGTGACGAACGCCGCCGTTGGCGCATTGCGGTTCGTGAGGGCCGCCTCGATGGCGCGCGTGGGGCGGCTGAGCGTCGTCGCGCCCGCGTCGCGCGGCCCCCACATGACCGCCCAGAACCACGCGCCGGCGAGCGCCGCGAGGAAAACATTGCTCGCGAGCTCGAATCGGCGCTGGGCGCGGGGGGAGAGTCCGACGGCGCGGCGCGACTCTGGCACTTCGGGGATGTGCGTCTCGTCGGCGATCACATCGTCGTGCGGCGCCGTGGGCGCGCCCGCCCCACCGCGGTCAGCCCGCAGAGTTGACCCCTTCGACACGTCCGGAGACCTTTCGGACCTCACTTGCTCCTCGACCCTGGAATCTCGCGCTCCGCATGGACCGTCTCATAGATCTCTTCCATCAGCTCACCGATGTCCGCGCCCTCGTGCAATGGGGCGGCTATGTGGGTCTCACCACGATCATCTTCGTCGAAACGGGACTGCTCGTCGGCTTCTTCCTCCCCGGCGACTCGCTGCTCGTCACCGCGGGGCTCCTGTCGTCCCAGCCCGAGTTCGGCCTCGACGTCTACGTGCTTGGCCTCATCCTCAGCGTCGCCGCCATCCTCGGGGACCAGGTGGGCTACCTGATCGGCCGCCACGTCGGCCCGCGGATCTTCACCCGCGAGGACTCGCTGCTCTTCCACAAGAAGCATCTCGTCCGGGCCCAGGAGTTCTACGAGCGGCATGGCGGCAAGACGATCGTCATTGCGCGGTTCGTGCCAATCATCCGGACGTTTGCCCCGGTTGTGGCCGGTGTCGGGCAGATGAAGTACCGCAGCTTCATCGGCTACAATGTCCTGGGGGGCCTGCTCTGGATCTGGAGCATGCTCTTCACCGGTTATTTTCTGGGTCGGTACATCCCGGGGATCGACAAGCACATCGAGCTCGTGATCCTCGTGGTGATCTTCCTGTCGATCCTTCCGGGCATCATCAGCTGGTACCGGGAGAAGCGCCGGGCGAAGGAAGAAGAGACCGCGAAGGCGGTCACCGGCAATCTCTGATCCGCACGACCTGCACGGTCCTTTCACGGAGAACGACCATGGCTTTCACGCTGCCGCCGCTCCCGTACGCCCCCGAGGCGCTCGAGCCCCACATCGATGCCCGCACGATGGAGATCCATCACGGCAAGCATCACCAGGCGTACGTCAACAACCTGAACGCGGCGCTCGAGAAGGCGCCGGAGCTGCAGGGCAAGTCCCTCGAGGACCTGCTCGCGAACCTGAACGCCGCGCCGGAGAGCGTCCGCACGGCGGTCCGGAACAACGGGGGCGGGCACTGGAACCATGCGCTGTTCTGGACGCTGATGGGGCCAAAGGCGGGCGGCGAGCCGACCGGCGCCCTCGCGGACGCCATCGCCTCGAGCTTCGGCGGGTTCACGCAGTTCAAGGAGCAGTTCGCGGCGGCGGGCGCCGGCCGGTTCGGCTCCGGCTGGGCATGGCTCACGCGGCAGGGCAGCAAGCTCGCGATCTCCAGCTCCGCGAACCAGGACAACCCGCTCATGGAAGGCACGAAGCCCGCCGACATCCTCCTCGGCCTGGATGTCTGGGAACACGCCTACTATCTGAAGTACCAGAACCGCCGCCCGGACTACATCGCGGCGTGGTGGAACGTGGTCAACTGGAGCGAAGTCGGGAAGCGCTTCGGGAAGTGAGTCCGTCGCGCCGCGGCCGTGAACGAAAAAGCGGGCGACACGGATAACCACGGCGGATCTGAAAGGCAGAAACAGCCGGATCTCATCTCGACCATTTCGAGATGACATCCGGCTGTTTCACTATTTCCCAAAAATGGATCAGAGCCGGAACTTGCTGCATCCCATCTCGACCGGTCGAGATGAGATCCGGCACTTTCTGCAGTTCGATCCGTGGCAGTTATCCGTGCCCCCGCTTTGCCGCCCCGGCGATATGAGACCTACTGCGCCGCATCCCCCTCGAGATAGGTATAACCCTCCAGCCCCGCGACGTAGTCCGCGATGAACGTGTTCGCATCCTGCCGCGACAGGTGCTTCGCGTTCACCACCTTCCGCCGGAAGGTCTGCAGCAGGTCCGCCGCGCGGAACTGCACGTAGTTGAGCACCTCGGTGACCGTGTCGCCGTGCACGAGGTCCGTCACCTCGGCCTGGCCCGACGCGCCGAGGCGGATGTGCACCGCGTTCGTGTCGCCGAACAGGTTGTGCAGGTCGCCCAGGATCTCCTGGTACGCCCCCGTCAGGAACACGCCCAGGATGTACGCCTCGCCCTCGCGGCAGTCGTGCAGCTCGAGGCTCGGACGGCCCGTCTTGTCACCCACGAACCGATCGATCTTGCCATCGGAGTCGCAGGTCACGTCCTGGAGCGTCCCGCGATGCGTCGGTTCCTCGAGCAGCCGGTGGATCGGCATGATCGGGAAGAGCTGGTCGATCGCCCAGCTGTCGGGCAGCGACTGGAACACGGAGAAGTTGCAGAAATACCGGTCCACGAGCGTCGCATCGAGATCGGCGATGATGTCCTCGAACTCCTCGCGATCCTGCTGGACGTAGCGCGCGAGCGCATTGAGCGTGTTGTGATAGAGCTGTTCGGCGGTCGAGCGCCCACGCAGCGTCAGCACGCCGCTGTTGAACAGCTCGTGCGCCCGCTCCTTGTCGAACGTGACGTCGTGATAGACCTCGCGCACGCGCCGCGGCTTGAGGTCGCCCGCCGTCGCGTCGCGGAAGTCCTCGTACATCTCGTGCAGCAGCGCGTGATCGTCCTCCGACAGCTCCGGCACCGGCAGCTGCTTGGGCGACTCGACATCGATCACCTTCAGCAGCAGCAGCGCGTGGTGCGCCGTCAGCGCGCGGCCCGACTCGCTGATGACGTGGGGCATCGGCAGCTCGTGCTCGCGGCAGGCCTCCGCCAGCGTGTAGATGACGTCGTTGGCGTACTCCTGCAGCGAGTAGTTCACGCTCGCGTCGGACGTCGAGTTGGAGCCGTCGTAGTCCACCCCGAGGCCGCCGCCCACGTCCACGTGCGTGATGTCGAGCCCGAGGTTCCGCAGCTCCACGTAGAAGCGCACCACCTCCTGCAGCCCGAGCTTGATGAAGCGGATGTCGGTGATCTGCGAGCCGAGGTGGAAGTGGATCAGCTTGAGCCAGTGGGCCTTGCCGGCCTTCTGGAAGCGATCGATGCACTGCACCAGCTGGTGCGCGTTGAGGCCGAACTTCGACTTCTCGCCGCCGGATTCCTTCCACCGGCCGAACCCGCGCGAAGCGAGCTTGATGCGGATGCCGAGGGTCGGCTCGACCTCCAGCTCCTCCGCGACCTGGAACAGCACGTCGAGCTCGCTGAGCTGCTCGAGCACGATGTACACCTGATGGCCGAGCTTCTGGCCCATCAGGGCGAGGCGCATGAACTCCTCGTCCTTGTAGCCGTTGCAGACGATGATGTGATCCGTCGCCTCGCTCAGGCCGAGGACCGCCTGGAGCTCCGGCTTGCTTCCGCACTCGAGGCCGACGCCGTGCGGCTGACCGAACTCGACGATCTCCTGCACCACGTGCCGCTGCTGGTTCACCTTGATCGGATACACGGTGGTGTAGCCGCCGGTGTACTCGAACTCCTCGATCGCCCGCTCGAAGCGGGTGGTGAGCGCCTCGATGCGGGCCCGGAGAATGTCGGAGAACCGCAGCAGCACGGGCAGCGCGATCCCCTGCTCCTCGAGGTCCATCGCGATGTCGTGCAGGTCGATCGTCGAGTCCGGCCGATCCTTGTCCGGGCGGACGATGACGTGCCCGCGCTCATTGATGTCGAAGAAGCCCGCGCCCCACCCCTCGATGTTGTACAGCGAGCGAGCGGCGTCGATCGACCACTCGGGGTTGTCGGGAGTCGACGCGTGCGTGAGATCGGCGGTACGGGTGGCCATGTCGCAGACTACGGAAACAGGGTATCGACATGCCACCCGCCGCTCTGGCGGGTGTAGCGATGTCGGGTGTGCAGGCGGCCGACGGCGTTGATCCAGAACTCGATCACCGCTGGCTCAAGGCGAAAGCCGGACCAATGTGGCGGCCGCGGCACCGCGGCGCCGGCAAATCGCTCCTCGAAGGCCGCCACGCGGGCCTCGAGCGTCTCGCCCGGGGGGATGACGGCGCTCTGGTTGGACGCCCAGGCGCCGATCTGGCTGATCCGCGGCCGGGACGCGAAGTACGCGTCCGCCTCCGCCGGATCGACCAGCGCGACGGCGCCGTCGACCCGCACCTGCCGCTCGAGGTGCTGCCAGTGAAAGCACATCGATGCACGGGGGTTCGCCGCGAGCTCCCGACCCTTGCGACTCTCGAGGTTGGTGTAGAACACGAACCCACGCGCATCGACGTCCTTCAGCAGGAGGATGCGCACCGCGGGCTGGCCGTCCGTGCCCGCGGTCGCCAGGCTGAACGCCGTGGGCTCCGGGAGCCGTTCCGGCCCGACGTCGCGCGCCGCGGCGAGCAGCGCCGCGAAGCGGTCGATGGGATCGGCGGCCGGATCGTCGAAAGGGCGCATGCGGGTCAGTTGTCGCCGTCGAGGAGGCCGCCAAGGGCGCCGAGCACACTTCCCTCCCCGACGCGCTTGCCACCGGCGCTCGGCGCGGCGGCGAGGATGCGATCCGCGAGGCGCGAGAAGGGCATGGACTGGAGCACGACACGCCCCGGTCCGGTGAGCTTCGTGAAGAAGAGCCCCTCGCCGCCGAACAGGGCGGTCTTCACCCCGGGCACCATCTGGATGTCGTAGTCCACGGACTGCTCCATCGCCACCAGGCACCCGGTGTCCACGCGGAGGCTCTCGCCGGCGGCCAGCGTATGCTCGATGAGCGTCCCGCTGGCGTGCACGAACGCGAGGCCGTCACCCTGGAGGCGCTGGAGGATGAACCCCTCACCGCCGAAGAAGCCGGCGCCGATGCGGCGGCTGAAGGCGATGGACACGTCCACGCCGCGCGCGGCGCAGAGGAACGCATCCTTCTGGGCGATCACCGTCCCACCCCACTCCCGGAGATCCATCGGCTGGATCTTCCCGGGGTACGGCGCCGAGAAGGCGACGTCCTGCCGCTTGACGCCCTGGTTCGTGAACGTCGTCACGAAGAAGGAATCGCCCGAGAGCACCCGCTTGGCGCCGCCGACGATCTTGCCCAGCAACCCGCCGCCCTGGGCGTTCGGGTCGAGGGTCGTGTTCATGGCAATGCCGTCCTGCATGTAGAGCATCGCGCCGGCCTCGGCGAGCACCGTCTCGCGCGGGTCCAGCGTGATGATCACGGCCTGCATGTCGTCGCCGACGATCTGGTAGTCGATGATGTCCGCGGGCATGGTGCGAGGGGGTTCGGGTTTCGGCGCGCGAGGGCGCGCTGAAACATACGCGGTCGCACACCGCGCATGGACCCCTGCCGGCCGCCTCAGCGCACCGTCGGCACCGAGAGCAGCCCGGCCACGACGGCGGCGCGGAGGGTCTCCGCGTGGTCCCGCGCGCCCGCGGGAAGCAGTCGCGCATTGTTGGCGTCGAACACGTAGCCCACGCCGCCCTCCGCGAGGCCCAGGGAGGTCATTCCCGGGCGAAACGCGCCCCGCCGCTCCCGTGCGATCGCCTCTGCCACGGCGACGTCGATGCGCTTCACCATGGAGGTGAGCACGCGGCCCGGCGCGGCCTCCCACTGGTCGACGTCCACGCCGATGGCATACCGCCCCGCCTCGCGGGCCGCCGCGATCACCCCGAGGCCGGTCGCGCCGGCGGCGTGGAACACCACGTCGGCCCCCGCCCCGAACAGTTCGTGCGCCACCCGGCGGCCGGCAGCCGCGTCGTTGAAGGCGGCCGGCGTCGTCCCGACGAAGCGCGACTGGACGACACAGCGCTCGCAGACGCGGTGCACGCCGGCGGCGAAGCCCGCCTCGAACCGGTGGATCATGGGACTGTCCATCCCGCCCACGAAGCCCACCGTGCGGGAGCGGCTGCTGAGCGCCGCGATCGCGCCCACGAGGTAGGCCCCTTCCTCCTCGCGGAAGGTGACGCCGGCGAGGTTCGGGGGCGGCTGCACCGCCCGGCCGGCTGCATCCAGCGGCACGGCGTAGTCGATCACCGTGAAGTGCACGTCCGGAAATTCCCGCGCGACGATGGTCGCGTCATGGCTCGCGAGGAATCCGATCGCGACGATGGCATCGGGGCGTCGCTCCGCCATGGTGCGGAGGATCGCGGCCCGCGCGGTCCCGTCCCCCGCTTCCGCGTACTCGACGTCGACGCCGCCAGCGGCGATGGCGCGCTCCGCTCCCGCGACGGCGCCGTCGTTGAAGCCACCGTCGCCGCGTCCTCCGATGTCGAAGAGGACGCCGACCCGCACCGGCTCCGCGGGCGATGCGGCGGGCGACGCCGCGTCGGCTGCCGGCTCCGCGCAGGAGGCGGCGAACACCACGATTGTGCAGAGTGCCAGCCACCTGACCTGCGTCATCCCCCGCGCTCCGTTGCGATCACCCCGCATGAGCGAATACCTCCTCCCGATGCGCCGCCGTGGCACCCGGGAGCGTGAAATAGTTCGCCAGCGACCGGAGCATCTCCGACTGCGCCGCCAGCTCCTCGGCCGTCGCGGCCAGCTCCTGCGCCGCGCTGGCGTTCTCCTCGGTGATGTGCTCCACCTGCCCGATCGCCTCGCGAACGGCTGCCACGTGGTCGGCCTGCATCGCCGACATGCCGGCGACGCCCTCCATCAGCGTGGACGTCTCCTGGATCGTCGGCACGAGCTGCTGTACGAGCGTCCCTGCGCGTTCGGCCACGGTCCGGCTGTCGAGCACGGCCTGCTGCGCCGTGAGCGCCGACGAGCGGCTCTGCTCGGACAGCTCGCGAACCCCCTGGGCCACCACCGCGAAGCCGCGGCCGTGCGCTCCGACCCGCGCCGCCTCGATGGCGGCGTTGAGCGCCAGGAGGTTCGTCTCGTCGGCGATCGCGTGGATCGTCCCGGCGGTCGTCGACACGGTCATCAGCGCCGCAACGGTCTCGCGGACTGCCGCCTCGCTGCTCGCCGCGTGCGCGACGCCCTGCTGGGCGAGATCGGCTACCGCACGGGTCGACGCGACGTTGCGGTCGATCAGCCGGGACACCTCGCCCAGCTGCCGGACCGTCTCGTCCACATGCCCTGCCTCCGTGGTCACGGCGTTCGCGAGCTGCTCGGCCGATCGCGCCAGCTGCTCGGCGGCGACGGTGATGGCATCGGTGCCCGACTGGATGTCGCTGATCGTGGTGGTCAGCGTCCGTCCCATCGTGGCGAACGCGCGCCCGAACTCGTCGTCCTCGGACTGCGGCACCACCGGATCCGAGAGGTCGCCGCGCGCGATGGCCTGTGCGGTCGCCGACATCTCGTGGAGATACTCGCCCATCGCACGGAACGCGTGCCCGAACGCGTCGTCTGGGGATCGCGGTGTCACCCTCGCCGAGAGATCGCCCCGCGCGATGCGGCGCGCGACCGCGGCCATCTCCTGGAGGTAGCGGCTCATCTCGGCCATGGACTGCTGGAGCCGCGCGAGCTCGTCGCTCCCCTGCACCGCCTCCAGCGTGACGATCTCGCCGCGCGCCACCCGCTGCGCCGTGTCGGCCGCCTGCGAGACCGGCTGTACCACCTGCGCGGTGATCGCGCGGAAGACGCGCGTCAGCACGAACATGCAGAGCGCGGCGACGAGCAGGCTCGCGAGCCATGCCAGGCGAAGTGCCAGCTTGCCGCGCGCGGCCGCGCTGACGGCGGCGGCGTCGGTGGACGTCCCGAGATCGGCCAGTTGCGTCGTGAGCGCCGCGTGGGCTGCTGCCGTCTGCTCCAGCTGCGCGACGACGGCGTCGCCCACCGAATCCGCGAGCATCGCCCGCGCTGCGCCGCGCGCGGTGTCGTAGTAGCGGGTGAAGTCGCGCTCGAGGCGTTCGGCCTCGGCGAGCCCCAGCGCGGGGTTGTCCCGCTCCGCTTGCAGTCGCCTGCGTACCGCCAGCGCGAGCGTGTCGGCCGGGCCGAGCGCGGACGGGTTGTGCCCCTGCACGGCATCGCGGAGCGACGCGTGCACGAGGACGACGCCGTCGGCAAGGTCGCGGCTCATCGCCTGGAGCGCCGCGTGGTCGCGAACCCGGTCGAGCGCGCGACGCCCGATGAGCGCCGATCCGATGCTGAAGGTCAGGACCAGCGCGAGCGCAGCGCCGGCAATCCAGGAGAGCAGCCCGAGCCGCTCGCGAAAGGTGAGTCGCGCAATGCGCGCCTGTACCGAATGCACACGTCCGCCCGGCGTCGGGCGGATCCGAACCGAATGTGATGACACCGGACTGCTCGTGTCGGCCTACTTGTGGGGAGACCGGTCGCTGGCCGACCTTTGCGACCTCTCCCCCGGCCCCGACGGGGTCGGCCTTCAAGGACGATCGAAACGATAATTTGTTCCACCATTATTCGAGCATGCGCGACCGAAGCTGCGAGCCCTCCCTGGACGCCACCGATCTCCCGGCCGATGCCGTGCGCGCGGTGGCGCCTGGTGGCCTCGGCAACATGGGGCCGGGCCTCGACGTGCTCGGGTGCGCGCTGACGGGGCTCGCCGACGAGGTGATCGCCTGGCGTGAGGAGGGGGCGGGGGTCCGGGTCGTCGACTCCGGCCACCCCGACCTCCCGACCGATCCGGCGCGCCACGCCTCGGCGATCGCGGCGCAGGCGGTCCTCGACCGCGTGGCGAAAGGCGGCAGCCCGACGGGCGGCATCGGCATGCGCCTCATCAAGGGCCTCCCGCTCGCGGGTGGGCAGGGCGGATCGGCGGCGAGCGCCGTCGCCGGGGCAGCGGCCGCGAACACCCTGCTCGGCGAGCCCCTGGACGACGCAGCCCTCATCGATGCGGCGCTCGTGGCCGAATCCGTCGTCGCGGGACGGCATCTCGACAACATCGCCCCGGCCGTCCTCGGCGGGATCATCCTCGTCCGGTCGGCGGAGCCGGCCGACCTGATTCGCATTCGTGCGCCGCGCGGCCTTCGGATCGTGCTCGCGCTTCCCGCGATGCGGCTGCAGACCCGCGAGGCGCGCGCCGTCCTGCCCGCGCACGTGGACCGGGCGACGGCGCTGCATCAGGCTGCGCAGGTCGCGGCGATCGTCGCCGCGTGCATGAATGGCGATCTCGCGCTGCTGGGGCGGGCGATCGACGATCGGATCGCGGAGCCGTCGCGGGCCCACCTGCTCCCGGGGTTCGCCGAGGCGAAGCGGGCCGCGCTCGCGGCGGGTGCGCTTGGGTGCAGCATCAGCGGCGCCGGCCCCACGAGCTTCGCGTTCTGCGGCAGCGACGCCGACGCCGAGCGCGTTGCACTCGCCATGCAGGACGCGTACGCCGAGCGGGGGGTGGGCAGCACGACGCGCATCGCCCGGGTCAGCGACACCGGCGTCCGCGTGGATCGGATCGCGGCGATGCGAAGGTAGCGCGCGACATGTCAGCGATCGTTCGCTTGCCCCGCCCCGCCGGAACGTGCTAGCCTCCCTCACGCACCTGTCGTCTCACCTCTGACACGCGCTCCCATGCATCGCGTCCCAGCTGCCGCCGCCCGTGCAGCCGCCGTTCTCCTGCTGTGCGCCGCCGCGGCGCACGCGCAGTCTCCCGCCACCGTGCCGCAGCCGCCGGAATGGACGCGCGGCGCCACGTGTTACGAAGTCTTCGTCCGCTCCTTCCAGGACAGCGACGGCGACGGCATCGGCGACTTCAACGGGCTGACGTCGCGCCTCGACTACCTCAATGACGGCAAGCCGGAGACGACCGCCGACCTCGGGGTCCGCTGCCTGTGGCTGATGCCGATCGCGGAGTCGCCGAGCTACCACGGCTACGACGTGACGAACTACTACCGCGTCGAGCCGGACTACGGGACGGAGGCGGACTTCAAGCGCTTCATGACCGCGGCGCACGAGCGTGGCATCCGCGTGCTCGTGGACCTCGTGCTGAACCATGCCTCGAGCGACCACCCGTTCTTCCAGGAAGCGCTGCGCGACACCGCGTCGCTGTACCGCGACTGGTTCCTGTGGTCGCCCACCCCTGGCCCGAAGAACCAGTGGGGCGGCACGAACTGGCACCGCTCGCCGGTCCGGAACGAGTACTACTATGGATTCTTCTGGAGCGGGATGCCGGACCTCAACTTCCACAATCCGGCGGTGCTGGCCGAGGCGAAGAAGGTCGCGACGTTCTGGCTGAAAGACATGAACGTCGACGGCTTCCGCCTCGACGCCGTCCGCCACCTGTTCGAGGACGGGGGCAAGACCGAGAACGTGCCGGCGACGCACGGCGTGCTGCGCGAGTTCGCGGCGCACGTGCGCGCGGTGAAGCCGGACGCCTACACCGTCGGCGAGGTGTTCGACAGCCTGTCGGCCGTGCTGCCGTACTACCCCGACCAGCTCGACTCGTACTTCGCGTTCGAGCTTGCGGACAGCCTGATCGCGGCCGCGCGGACGGGCAATGCCCGCGGCATGCTGGCGCCGGTGCTCCGGCTTCAGGAGAAGGTCCCGCACGCCCGGTGGTCGCCGTTCCTCCGCAACCATGACCAGCCGCGCACCCGCACCGAGGTCGGTGGCGACCCGGGACGGGCGCGCATCGCGTCGTTCCTGCTGATGACGATGCCGGGGCTGCCCTTCGTCTACTACGGCGAGGAGATCGGCATGGTCGGCAGCAAGCCAGATGAGCGGCTGCGCACGCCGATGCAGTGGACGGCCGCCCCAGGCGGCGGGTTCACGACCGGACAGCCGTGGCAGCAGCGGCAGAGCGACTCGGCATCCACGACGGTCGAGGCCCAGGAGCGCGACTCGGCGTCACTGCTCAACCTGCACCGCCGCCTCATCCGGCTGCGGGCGGCGAATCCGGCCCTCGCATCGGGAGAGATCGTTCCGCTGACGACCCCCAACGACGCCGTCGCCGCGTACCTCCGCCGCACGAAGGACCGCACGGTGCTGGTGATCGCGAACGTCGGCGCGGCACCGGTTGACGGGGTCTCCGTCGCCGCCGCTCCTGGAACGTTCCCGGCCGGGCAGTGGTTCACACGCAACCTGCTCGGCGGGCCCGCCGCGCCGCCGCTCGTGACGACCGATGACGGTGCGGTGGCCGGCTACGTCCCGCTGCCGACGCTCGCCCCGCTGACCGGCTACCTATTCGAGATCGAGACTGCGCGGGTCCGCAAGGACTGAGGCCGCATCCCGGACCGCCCGGCCGGCTCCGGCCGGGCGGCTTCGCTCGCGAGCTTCAACGCCACGCCGTTCGTCCACCCGAATCCGTCCTGCGTGGGGTACTCACCTCCCCCCGCGGGGCGGTTCGGATCCACGACATCGTACTTCTCCATCATCCGGCCGGTGGACGCGTACACGCGCCGGTTGAGCGCGAGCCAGCGCCCGCGCGCCGTGTCGGCGAGCTCGCGCTGCCCGTAGCGGCGGAGGCCCTCGATGGCGAGCCACTGGAGCGGCGGCCAGCCGTTCGGTGCATCCCACTGCTGGCCGGACGCGACCTGCGTCGTGATGAATCCGCCCCCACGCAGGAAGTCGCGCCCGAGGCGCGTCGCGACCGCCTGCCCCTGCTCCGGTGTCGCCACGCCGAAGTAGAGCAGCGCCGCGGCAGCCATCGTCGGACGGTCCGTGACCCGCTCGCCGCTCCGCCACCGGACGTCGTAGAAGAACTGCTGGCCCGGATCCCACGCGGCCGCGAGGAGCGCGCGACGCCGCTCCGCGGCTGCTGCGTCGAACCGCTGCGCCACCTCGGCATCGCCTTGCGCACCACGGAGCCGGCGAAGCGCGGCGATCGTCCGCTCCGCGTGGTACAGGAGCGCATTGAGGTCGACCGGCACGAGCGCGGTCGTCTCGAGGGTCCGCAGGTCGGCCGGATCGCGCATCCAGCGGCTCGAGAAGTCCCAGCCACTCTCGGCCGCCGCGCGGATGTCGCGGTAGAGCTGCACTCTCGCTGAATCCGGGAGCATGCGACCGAGGGCCTCGTCTTCCCGGTACGACTCGGGGCGCGGCTCGGGGATGTCGTCCCAGTAGCGGTTCAGCACGGAGCCGTCGCGGAGCCGCACGACCCGGCGCGAGGCGTCCCCCGGAAGCACGCGGTCCGCACCGTCCATCCAGAATGCGTGCTCGCGCTCGAGCGCGTCGAGGTAGGCGAGCGCGCTGGCGCTGTCCGTCGCCTCGGCGTAGAGCCCGACCATCGCGGCGAAGTACGGCGGCTGGCTGCGGCCGAGGTAGTACGTCCGGTTGCCGTTGGGGATGTGGCCGACGGTCCGGATGAGATGCGAGAAGTTGTCGAGCATGCCCTTCACCAGGTCCGCGCGCCCGCTCTCGAGCAGCCCGAGCATGGTGAAGTAGGAATCCCAGTAGTAGACCTCGCGGAAGCGACCGCCAGGGACTACGTAGGGGTGCGGAAGCGGAATCAGCGAGGATCGCGCATCCGGCGTGTCCGGCGCGCGCGTGAGCGACGGCCAGAGCGCATGGATGTGCTCCTCCATGTCGTGCGCCGGATCCGTGCGGACACCTGCGCCCGCCGGCTGCGGCAGCTCGAAGTGGCGCTCGACGAACGTCCGGAGTGCGAACCCCGGCGCGGCACGTTCCGCCGCGTACGCCGCCGCAATGAGCGTCGGCTCCCGCAGCGGCCGCGCATCGACGAAGGTCTTGGAGTCGTCGAACACGCGGCCCGTCTGCACGTCGTGGAAGAGCGGGCCGAGGTCGCGCGCGGGTTGGTACCTGGCAGCGGCTGCCGGCGCCGGCACCGTGGCTGCAGGGGGCTCCTGAACGGCCGGCGAGCAGGCGCCGACGAGCGCCACGATGGCGATGGGCGCCAGCATCGCGATGCGGCGCCCATGGAGAGTCGAGCGAGTTCCGTCCGTTCGATTCGACATCCAGCCTCCCTGGCCAGGCGTCAGCGCACCGCCCCCTCGTCCGGGAGACGCGTCAGCCGCACGGCGTCGAGCAGGGCGGTGTTCTCGCGCCGGTTCATGTTCTCGTCGAGCACGGTCATCACCAGCGTGATCCGGTGGTCACCCGCGGTGAGCCGCACCGGGAGGACGTTGCTCCATCCCCACTGGCTCCACGCGTTCACCCCGCGCTGCGGCATGACGACCACACCCGCTTCGTTCCCGTCCACGAGCACCGTGCGCATCGCGAGCTTGTCCTCGGTGTTCACCGGGCCATTTCCGTTGGCATATCGCACGTCCAGCGCGTAGATCCCGGTTGCCGGGACGCGGATCGGCACCGACACCGCGAGCGGCTGCGTGCGCTCGAGGCGCACGTATCCGGCGCCGGTATACCCCGCGTGCACCCGCTCGACGCCGCGTCCCGCGGGCTCGGCAGTGATGACTGCGCGCGGAGCGACCACGCGAACCGGCGCGCTGAGGAAGGATTCGTCCCCGACCGCATTGGCGGCGAGCACCTGATACTCCTCGAGTCGCGGTCCCGGGGTGACGCCAACCTGCCTCGACGTGGTCGACCTGAGCTCGCGGCCGTTCCGATACACTACGTACCGCGCGGCCCCCGGCACCGAATCCCATGCGAGCGCCGACTGCTGAAGGCGCACGCGCGGCGCCGCCGGCGCGAACCGGTTCTCGGCCATGCTCACCGACGCTTGCGGCCACTCGCCATTCAGGGTGAGCTCGACCGTATGGCGGCCCGTCAGCGTCGCCGGCACCGCGGCCGTGTCGATGACGCGTCCGTCGAGGCGCGCTTCCGTCACGGCCGTCCCATGCCCGCGCACCGTGATGTCGAGCGTGGCGCCGCGATAGCGCATCCCGCGCAGCGTCCGCTCACCACCATACGACGGGGGCACCATCGGCCGGAACACGAGGCGGTCCGGCTCCAGCCGCATGCCGAGCAGCAGGCGGTACGTGCCGGCGAGAGTGCCGGCGACGCTCCAGAGCTGCCGGTCGGAGTTGAGGGCCGTCCCCTCGTAATGCCCGGTGGACGCGACCATGTTCTCCTTGTTCGTCAGGAACAGCGCGGCCGCCCGCGTCGCATTGTCCAGCCCGTGCTGCACGGCACGCGTGTTCCCGCCCTCCGCCGCGGCCCACGTCCAGTACGCTGTGACAAAGGGCCAGATCGTCGCATTGTGGTAGAACCGCTCCCCGGCGATGTACGGCCAGAACACCGGCACGCCGAATGGGACGACGGGTGCGTGCTGCATGATCTGCTGCCGCTGGGGGAGCGAGGCCGCCCCGTA
>DASTYL010000103.1:0-9932 GCA_035764975.1 Gemmatimonadaceae bacterium
CGTTCACGCGACGCCGGGAGTCCGAGACGCGGCAACGCATGCGGTCCGCGTGCGGATGCCCCCGCCGGAGCGGGAGCGGGACCGGGCGCGGGGCGACGAGCCGGACGGTTCACGAGACGGCGCAGAGTGGAGTGCACACACGTAATACGGCGGACGAACCCGAAGGGTTCGTCCGCCGTGCTACTTCCTGCGAGAAGACGTCGACTCAGTCGCCGCTGGCGGCGCCTGCAGCCGGATTGTCCTTCGGCGGAACGCCGATGACCTTGACGCCGGCGCCACGCGCGATGTCCATCGCGTGGATCACGTCCTCGTACTTCAGCTTCGGATCACCCTTGACGAAGATGATCTTCTCGGGACGGGGCCCGTAGATGTCCTTGAGCTCTCGAGCGAGGTTCGCCTTGCCCGACACCTTCCGGGTGTTGATCGAGTACTCCTCGCCCGGGAACACCTCGAGGACGATCTGGTTCGACGGCGCGTTCGCCGTCGAGGTCGAGGGGTTCGGATCGGGAAGCTGCAGATCGATCGCCTTGCGCATCGACGGGATGGCTGCCATGAAGATGATCAGCAGCACGAGGAGCACGTCGATCATCGGCGTGACGTTGATCTCGTTGGTGAGGCCGGCCTCACCCCCTCCTGCGGACATCCCCATCAGCCACCTCCTGGTGCCGCCGGCGCGGCATCACCCGCGACGGTGCTCTGCGTGCCCGGCGTCTGCTCGCTGATCATGCCCACGACGCGCACGCCGTTCTTGGCCGCCAGGTCCATCGCGTCGAGCACCTTCTCGTACGAGATCGACTTGTCCGCCTTGATGTACATCACGTACTCGTCCCGCGTCTGGCCCTTGAAGATCGCCGCGATCGCCGGGCCGATGTCGTCATACTTGATCGGCTTCTTGTTGAGGTAGTACACACCGTCGGTGTCGATACCGAGCACCTGGTCTGTCTCCTCTTCAGGATGGTCCTTCAGGTTCACCCCCTGCGGCGGGACGGCGTTGAAGCCGGCCAGCAGCGCGGGGGTGACGACCATGAAGATGATCAGGATGACGAGCATCACGTCGATCATCGGGGTCACGTTCGGCGACGCCTGGACGCCTCCGCTGCCCCCTGCTGACATGCCCATGTGCTCTTCTCCTTAGGATCGATCGAGGACGCGCTTACTGCGCGATCGGGTTGGCACCGCCGCCAGCCGTGAACTCACGGGTGAAGCGGCTGCGGCCGAACTCGCCCGAGACGCCCTTGATGAGGTAGTCGATGAACTCCTTCGACACGTACGTCATCTCGGCGATCAGGTTGTCGATCTTCGTGAGGAAGTAGTTGTACGCCCACACGGCCGGGATGGCGACGAGCAGACCGAAGGCCGTCGAGATCAGCGCCTCGGAGATACCGGCCGAGATCGCGCCGAGACCGCCGGAGCCGGTGGCACCCATCGCGGAGAACGAGTTCACGATACCGATCGTGGTGCCGAGGAGGCCGACGAACGGGGCCGTCGAACCGACCGTCGCGAGCACGGCCAGGCCGCGCTTCAGGTGGGTCACCTCGATCAGCATGTTGCGCTCGACCGCGCGCTCGACCGAGTTGATGTCCGACACCGTCACCGAGCCGTCCGAGATCAGCGGCTTGATCTCCTTCAGCGCGCCGCCGAGCACGATGGCGACGTGCGACTTCTTGTACCGCTCGGCGAGGTTGATCGCCTCGAGCAGGTTGTCTTCCTCGAGGAACTGCGAGAACTCGGGCGCGAACTTCACCGTCTCCTTCTGGGCGCGGCGAAGCAGCCACCACTTCTGGACGAGGATCGTGAGCGAGTAGATGGACATCAGCGCCATGGTGATGGTGACGCCGCGCACGAACCAGCCCATCTGGTTCCACATTTCAGTCAACGAGTGACTCATCGAGCAGATTCTCCGAGGGTGAAGGTCGAACGGTGAAGAAAGGGGGACGGGGCGGCGGGTGCCGCCCCGGCGTTGATGGTCTTAGCGGTTGAGCGAGAACACGAACGGCATCTGCACGAGCTGCTTCACCTTGGAGCCGCCGACCTCGGCGGGCAGGAAGCGCATGTTCGGCAGGACGTTCTTGACGGCGGCGGTGAAGAGGTCGTGCGAGCTCTTGAGGACCTTGAAGGTCGACATGTCGGCCTTCCCGTTCTGGTCCACCACGAACTGGGCGATGACCTCACCCTCCACGTTCGCCGAGCGGAGCATGTCCGGGTAGCGGGGCTGCGGATTGCCGCTCGCCGGCGCGACCTGCTTCTCCACCTGGAACTCGAAGTACGTCTGGCTGCCATCGACCTTTTCAGGAACGATGCCACCGACGACGCCCTTGGAGATACCACCGGCCACGCCGCGGCCCGAGAAGTCGGCCTCGTTCGTGACGCTCTTGCTCAGGTCGATCTCCGGGAGGACGTCGGGGATCTTGACGGGCGCGGCCAGGACCTGGAAGCCCTTGGCGAGCGGCGGCGCAGCGACCACATCCGGCGGCGGCGGGGCCTTCTCGGGCTCCGGCGGCGGCGGCTCCTCGGCCTTCTTGACCTCGACGAACTCGACCTTCTCGGCCTTCGGCTTCTCGAGCTCCTGCTTGGCGTGCATCGTCCCGTAGGACGCGGCCGCGATCAGGACCGTGTGGATGATGAAGCTGGCGATGGTGCCGCCCGCCCGCTTCTCCTTCTTTGCCTTGGATTCAAGCAGGGTGTCGAACATTGGCTGACTCACCGAGAGGGGATGGGTGCTATTCGGCCCCGTGGGACTGGGGAGATAAGCTAGATCACCGTACCCCCGACGGTACTGGACGGACATTAAGAAACGATGAAGCCGTCGTTACACCTCGCTCATGGGCAGCGTGACGGTGAAGACGCTGCCGCGGCCGAGGCGCGACTGCACCGCGAGCGAGCCCCCGTGGGCGTGCGCGATCCACTGCGAGATCGCGAGCCCCAGCCCCGAGCCGCTGCGCTCCTCGACGTCCGCCGCCCCGGCGGGACGGCGCGACCGCGCCTGATCCGCGCGCCAGAAGCGATCGAAGATGTGCGGGAGGTCGCCCGCCGCGATGCCGATGCCGGTGTCGCGCACGACGAAGGCGACGTCACCAGGCGGACGTCGGACGAGGGAGATCTCCACCCGGCCCCCGGCCGGCGTGTACTTGATCGCGTTGGTGACGAGGTTGAGGAAAAGCTGCCGCAACCGGCCGGCGTCGCCCAGCACGGTCGCCTCCTCCACGGCCGGCAAGGTCACCGTGAGCTCCGCCGCCTCCCCCAGGATCAGTGCGGTCTCGTGGATCTCGCGCACGAGCGGCTCGAGCGGCACCGGCTCGCGCACGAGATCGTACCGGCCCTCGTCTGCCCGCGCGAGGGTGAGCAGGCTGTCCACGAGATCGGTCGTCCGCGTGATCTCCTGCAGCGCCTCCTCCAGCGCCTCCAGCCGCTCGGCGGGAGTCGTCACCGGGTGCATCGCCCGCTCGACGTCGGCCCGCAGCACGGCGAGCGGCGTCTTCAGCTCGTGGCTGGCGTCCGCGGTGAAGCGCCGAAGCGCGCCGAACGAGTGCTCGAGGCGCGCGATCATGGCATTGAGCGTCATCGTGAGCCGGGACAGCTCGTCGGCGTCGCTGCCGATGCCGAGGCGCCGGTGCAGGCTCCTCCCGTCGCTGATGGCCTCGAGCTCGTTGATGATCTGGTCCACGGGCCGGAGCGCGCGCCCGCCCAGGTAGTACGCGACGAGCGTGGAGAGCAGGACGACCAGCGGGATCACCGCGATCGTCGTCCCGAGCAGCAGCGACGGCGCCAGCTCGGCGGCGGACGTGGGCACCCCGGCCACCACCCGGCCGATGCGCGTCCCGGTGAGGGTGTCGCGGCGCATCGCGAAGAGCAGCGTGCGCTCGTCGCCGGACGCCTCGTCGGGCAGCCGGATCTTGATCCCCTGCCCTTCGGAGGCCAGGCTGCGCGACGCGTCCACCAGCTCGTTGTACGTCGCGCTGTCCACGGCGCGCAGGATCCGCAGCGGCGGCGAGACGTACAGGGTCCGATCGTCGAGGCCGAAGACGAAGAAGTAGCCGCTGTGCCGGTCGAACTCGATCGCCATTCCCTGCGTGATCGTCGTGACGTAGACGTCATTCACGGGACGGAAGTCCACCGCGGGGCGCTCCTGCGTCTCATAGGCCCGCACGACGCGCAGCACGTGCTCCGCCTCGTCCACCGCCTCGATCGCCAGGTCGGCCTCGGCCGCCGCCCCGCGGGCGACATAGAGGGACGCGGCGAACGCGATCAGCGTCGCCGCGAGCGCGATGCCATATCCCGTGGCCAGGCGGGCGCGGATCGACGCCACGCTATTCCTTGATCACGTAGCCGACGCCCCGCACGGTCGAGATGAGCTTCCGGTCGTGCGGCGCATCGATCTTCTTGCGCAGGTGATTGATCACGACGTCCACGATGTTCGTGCCGGGGTCGAAGTGATAGCCCCAGACGTACTCCGTGATGAGCGTGCGGCTCATGACCCGGCCCGCATGGCGGACGAGATACTCGAGCACCGCGTATTCCTTGGGGGTGAGGTCGACGAGCTCCCCGGCCCGGCGCACCTCACGCGTCGCCTGGTCCACCTCTAGGTCGGCCACGCGGAGCGTCGGCTTGGCGAGTGCGCGCGGCCGGCGCGCGAGCGCCTCGACGCGCGCCAGCAGCTCCTCGAACGCGAACGGCTTCGTGACGTAGTCGTCGGCGCCGGCTCGAAGCGTCGTGACCTTGGCATCTACCGCGTCCTGCGCGGTGAGCACGAGCACGGGCCGCTCGAACCCACGCGAGCGAAGCCCGCGCAGCACCTCGAGCCCCGACTTGCCGGGGAGGCGCATGTCGAGCACCACGAGATCGTAGGCTTCCGACTCGGCGCGGCGCTCCCCTTCCTCGCCGTCGGTGAGCAGGTCCACTGACCAGCGCTGCTCCTCGAGCCCGCGCTTGACGTACTGGCCGACCGTGGGGTCGTCCTCGATGACGAGTATGCGCACTAGACGAGACGGTCGGGGCGATTGAATCCGAATTCGCGGATCTTCCGGTACAGCGTCTTGGAGGAGATGCCGAGCGCCGCGGCGGCCCTGCCCTGATGCCAGTTGTGCTGGTTCAGGACCTGTTCGATGTGCCGGCGCTCCACCTCGGCCAGCGACGTCGCCCCGCCCGGCGCCGCGGGCCCCGGGCCGGTCGTTCCGGCCGATCCCGGCGTCCGCAGCGGCAGGTCGGTCGCACGCACCGTCCGGCCGTCCGCGATCAGCACGGCGCGCTCCATCACGTTCCGCAGCTCCCGCACGTTGCCCGGCCAGGGATATCCGCGCAGCGCGTCGATCGCGTCCACCGACAGCGATGGCGGCGTCGCCCCGCCGAACCGCCGGAGGAACTCCTCCGCCAACATCGGAATGTCCACCCGTCGCTCGCGCAACGGCGGCAGCTCCACGGTGATGGCATTGATCCGGTAGTAGAGATCGTTCCGGAACTTCCCCTCCGCCACGAGCGCGGCCAGGTCGCGATTGGTCGCCGCGACCACGCGGACGTTCACCTCCACCTTCCGGATGCCGCCGACCCGGAAGAAGGTCCCCTGCTCCAGGGCCCGCAGGAGCTTCCCTTGCACCTTGGGTTCCAGCTCGCTCACCTCGTCGAGGAAGAGCGTGCCGCCGGCGGCCAGTTCGATGAGCCCGGCCTTTCGCTCGGCCATCCCGCGCGGATTCGCCTGCTCGAACCCGAACAGCTCGGCCTCCACCGTTGGCCCGGTGATCGCCGCACAGTTCACATCCACGAGCGGGCCGTCGCGCCCGGACATCCGATGGATCATCCGCGCCACGAGCTCCTTGCCGGTGCCGGACTCGCCGGTGATGAGCACCGTGGAGTCGCTCTTCGCCACTCTGCGCACGACATCGAGCGTCTCACGCAGGGGCTGATGCCGGGTGGCCACCTCCGGCGCCGCCTCACGGTGCGACAGCCGTGACTGCAGCACCTCGTTCTGGCGGAGGAGCTGCCGCTTCTCCCACGCGCGGCGCACGAGCAGCTCGATCTCGGCCATCCGGTACGGCTTCGACATGTAGTCGTACGCGCCAAGCCGCATCGCGGAGATCGCGGTTTCGATCGTGCCGTTGCCCGTGATGATGATGACTTCCGGCGGCTCGGGCTCGGCGCGCACGGCGCGCAGCACCTCGAGCCCGTCCATCTCCGGCATCACGATGTCGAGGAGGGCGACGTCGTAGGTCTCGGCACGCAGCCGCTCGAGGGCATCCCGCCCGTTGCCGCAGGCAGTGACGTCGAAGCCGCGCCCCTTGAGGAAGGTCGCGAGGATCTGCGCGAGATTGGCTTCATCCTCCGCCAGGAGGACGCGAATGCGGTCGTCGGTCATGCGGTGGTTGCCCGGGGAAGGAGGATGCGGAACACGCTGCCCTCGCCTGGCGCGCTGTCCACCTCGATGCGCCCGCCGTGCGCGGTGACGATCGAGTAGCAGATGGCGAGGCCGAGGCCCGTGCCGCGTCCCGGCGCCTTCGTCGTGAAGAAGGGGTTGAACAGGCGCGGCAGGTCGGCGCGCCGGATGCCGATGCCGCGATCGACGACCTCCGCCACGACGTGGGTCCGGTCCGCCGACGTGCGAAGGGTGACCGTGCCCTCCTCGTGCATGGCGTCCATGGCGTTCAGCAGCAGCGCCATGAACACCTGCACGAGCTGCTCCTCGTCGGCGGTGACGATGGTCGGGGCCGCCCGGTCGAGCACGAGGTCGACCGTGAGCTTCTTGAAGCGCGAGTGGTGCTTGAGGAGGAACAGGACGCGATCGATGACCGCGTTGACGTCCACCGGGCCCTTGGTCACGGGCTTCGGGCGGCTGAGATCGAGGAGCGAATCCACGATCCGCTTGCAGCGGTGGCACTCCGACTCGATCAGGGTGAGCACGTCCCGCAGGTCGCCGCCGAGCGCACCGAGCGCGCCCGCCTCGTCGCCCACGCGCATCATCGTCGCCTCGGCGGCAGCGGCGATCGTGGCCAGCGGGTTGTTGATCTCATGCATCACGCCGGCGGCGAGCGTGCCCACGGCCGCGAGCTTCTCGGCCTGCGCGATGCGATCCTGCGCCTCCCGCCACTCGGTGATGTCCTCCCCGATGGTGATGGCGTGCGTGACCTCGCCGTCGTCGAGACGCATCGGGATCTTGGAGAGCCGGTAGGTTCGGGGCCCCGCGATGCTCTCGGTCTCGACGGTGAACTGCTGCAGGCGGCCGGTCGCGAACACTTCCTCGAACTCGCTGCGCAGCAGCTCGGAGGACTGGCGGTGCAGGATCTCGAAGATCGAGCGGCCCACGGCTTCCTCGCGCGCGACGCCAAGCGTGCCCGTCTCGCGCTTGCGGTTCCACGCCTGGATCCGATAATCGCGGTCGATGACGTAGAGCCCGAGCGGCAGCGAGTCGACGATCTTCGCCATCAACCGCCGGTGCTGCTCGATCTGCGCGGTTCGCTCGGCCACCTCGCTCTTCAGGCGCCCGGCGGCCTCGGCATGGCCGATCGCGGGCCCCAGCACGTCCGCGGCAGTCGACAGCAGCATCATCGCCGTGGCATCCAGGGGACGTGCCGTCCGGATGGTGACCAGGCCGAGCTCCTGCGCGCCCGCGACCAGCCGGACGCCGGCGACCCCGTCGAGCGCCCGTCCGCCTCGCACCGCCGCGGCGTCGGTCGCGGTGGTGCGTTGGTCGCCATACGCCCACCTGGGACGCAGCCTCGCCTCCTCGGCGAGCCATACGACGCATTCCTCGCCCCCGAGCGCCGTGGCGAGGTGCACGAGCACCCCGGGTACGACGTCGTCGAGCGACTGGGCGGTCGCGAGGGTCGCGGCGATCTCGCAGATCGTGCGGAGGGAGGCCGACCCGTCAGGGGCTGCGACGGCGGTGTGGCCTCCGGACTGCCGTGGGGACAAAGTGTCCGGCCATGGAAGGGGGAGGCGGATAAGTTACAGCCGCGGCCGGCAGTGGACAATATGTCCTAACACATGGAAGCTCCGGCGGGCGGGCGGGTGGGTCTCGGCGCCCGCCGGACCCTCCGATCAGCCCCGGGGCACCGCCTGGAGCGCCCGGATCTGGGCCAGCAGCTCCTCGTCGCTCCGCCGGTGGCCGAGCACTTCCTCCACGTGCTTCCAGCGGAGGATCCCCTCCCCGTCGATCAGGAAATACGCGCGCGCGGAGAAGAACTGCTCCTCGAGCAGGACGCCATAGCTGCGGGACGCCTCGCGCTTGAAGTCGCTGAGCAGGTCCGTGCGCATGTCGTGCATGCGCTTGTACTCCTTGAGCGTCGGTACGGAGTCCACGCTGATGGGCAGGATGACGACGTTTTCGGCGGCGAACTGCTCGTAGTCGTCACGCATGGCGCACAGTTCAGCCGTGCAGGTGCTCGTGAACGCGAGCGGGAAGAAGGCGAGGAGGACCGTCTGCCCGCGCAATGCGGAGAGCGTGACCTTCGCGTCGCTCGTCGAGGAGAGGGTGAAGTCGGGGGCAGGCTGGCCAATCGCCACCGTGGCGGTGGCGGAAGCAGGAGTCGGCATCGGTCGGTGTCGGGGTGTGCGGGAGATACGCGGCGCGCTCAGCGCGACCAGCTCAGTTCCCAGAGCTCGTTCGAGTCGAGGTCCCGCCAGTGCACGGGATAGGCCCGGACCCGTCGGAAGCCCTCGTCCGAGACGAAGATGAGCGAGCACTCCAGCCCGAACTTGTCGTCGCGGATCTCGTGCACCGACCAGAAGGTGCCGTCAGGTGCCGTGAAATGAACCGGAGAGGATTGAACCATCGTGCGGGCGAGTTGGAATGACCTGCGTCGAGCGGCGCTCGCTAGTTAAAGTCGCACCCTCCCGAGTGGAAGTGCCCTGCGGGCCGCCGTTGTGACATGAATCACGCAAACGCTTGATGGCATTGGGGTTGCAGCGGGGTCAGCATCGTCCTCCGCATCTCCCGCCCGTTGTCCCACCACCCCCGATGGCCCTTCGCGAATTCGCCGACGCTCGCGGCCTGCAATGGGCCGTCTGGGATGTCATCCCCAGCATGTACTACCCCCAGCCGCGCACGACCCCCACGGAGCACGCTGCGTCGGATGGCGATGGCTGGCTGGCATTCGAATGTCTCGACACCGGCGAGCGACGCCGCTTCGTCCCCGCCCCCCGCGACTGGCACCTGCGCTCCGACGCGGAGCTCGGGCTGCTGTGCGCGGACGCCCTCCCGCTGCCCCGGCGACGCCGCCTGACCGAGTAGCGCTTCACCGGGTGCGCCCGGCACCCAGTACGACGACGCCATGACGAACAGCCGTGGAACGATCCTGCTCGTGGACGACAACGACACGCTGCGGGGGGTGCTCGCATCGATGCTCGCGACCGAGGGATTCTCCGTCATCAAGGGGCGGTCACTCGATTCGGGGCTCGAGGAGGCATCACGGATCGGCGCTGCCATCGATCTCGTGATCTGCGACGTGATGCTCCCCGGCGGGAAGGCGAACCGGCTGGCCGATCATCGTCGGACACTGGAGAACGTCCCGGTCCTGATGATCTCGGGGTATCCGAAGGAGCATGTCGAGCAGTTGTCGCAGCTCCCGCCAGGCGCGGCCTTCCTGCAGAAGCCGTTCAGCGTCGAGGAGCTGGTGGCGACGGCGGATGTTGCGCTTCGCAGGAAGGCGGCGGGTGGCGGGGGCAGGGCGTCCCCGGAAGTGGGCCCAGTACGCTAACGCCCGTGGCTCGCGGCACGCGCGACGCTGCGACCGGGCCAGCAGGCCGTTCACGCCGGAAGCGCCCCGCCCGCCGTCCCGGCCGGCGTCGCCGCGCTCGTCGTGCCGAACGAGAACGGCGCAACGAGCTGGCCTATCGGGATGCCATTGCCGAGCGGGAGCTCCCCGGGCAGCTGATATTCGCGCGAACTGCGCCGGGCCAGCTCCACCGAGCCGCAGCGCAACGTCGCCGTCACCTGCGACTTGCCC
>DASTYL010000104.1:0-14964 GCA_035764975.1 Gemmatimonadaceae bacterium
CGGCATCGTGTTCGCCCAGCCGGTCTATCTGTGGCCGTCGCGAGGCGCGCCGTCGCTGGCGGCCGTCAGCACCGTTTCGCGCACCGGCGCCGCGACGATGCCGGTGCTGCGGCTCGCGCCGGGCGATGCCACCGACAGTGCCCCCACGACGCCGGAACCCGTCCCGCCGCGCACCGTGTACCTGCGTCTGCGGGAGGCGCTGCGGCGCGGCGACTGGGCCGCATTCGGCGCGCTGCTGGACACGCTGGGCCGGTCGCTCGATGCGCCGCCGCGGTAAGTTGCCCGGCTCTCCGGGCGTGGGTAGCTTGCGCGCGCCGCACCGATGAGCCCAAACACCCATCACACCGCCGTCATCGCCCTCGGGGGCAACGCCCTCGCGCCGGCAGGCGAGCCCTCCACCATCCACGATCAGTTCCGCCACGCGCGCGAAAGCCTCGATCCGCTGGTGGATCTGGTCCGCGACGGGTGGAACGTGTGTCTCGTGCACGGCAACGGGCCGCAGGTGGGGGATGAGCTGGTGCGCAACGAGATGGCGCGCGCGGAGGCGAGCCCGCTGCCGCTCGGCGTGCTCGTGGCCGCCACGGCGGGCTGGATCGGGTACATGATCCAGCAGTCGCTGGAGAATGCGCTCGCGCGAGCCGGCATCGCGCGCAGGGCGGCCACGGTCATCACGCAGGTGCAGGTGGACGCGGACGACCCGGCGCTGCGCGAGCCGACGAAGTTCATCGGGCACGAGCTGACGCCGGAGCGCGCCGCCGAGCTCACGGCGGAGGGGCACGTCGTCCGCCGCGACGGGGCGGGGCACCTGCGGCGCGTGGTCGGCAGTCCGCGCCCGCTCGCGATCCATGAGCTGGAGGTCATCCGGTCGCTCGTGCACGCCGGCGTCGTCGTGATCGCCTGCGGGGGTGGCGGGACGCCTATCTTTCGGCATCCGCAGCTCGGCTGGGAAGGGGTGGACGCGGTCATCGACAAGGATCTCGCGGCAGCGGTGCTTGCCCGGGACCTCGGTGCCGAGCTGTTGCTGATTCTCACGGACGTGGACGCGGTCCATGCCGATTGGGGGACTCCCGCGCAGCGGCCCCTCCGCCGGCTCTCGGTGCAGGACGCCGAGGCGATGGATCGCGCGGGGGCATTTGGAGAGGGCAGCATGGCGCCGAAGGTGCGCGCCGCGCTTGATTTCGTGCGCCGCACCGGCGGGCGCGCGATCATCACTCATTTGAGCCGGGGCCGCGAGGCCATCCGCGGCGACGCGGGAACGACTTTTACAGCGGAGAGCGCGTGAACATTCACGAGTATCAGGCCAAGGAGATCCTCCGGGCCGAAGGCGTGCCGATTCCGCCGGGCGAGGTTGCATCCACTCCCCAGGAGGTGGAAGCGATCGCACGGAAGCTTGGCGGCATGGTGGTGGTGAAGGCGCAGGTGCACGCGGGCGGCCGCGGCAAGGCGGGCGGCGTCAAGCTCGCGAAGACCCCGGAGGAGGCGAAGGAGATCGCGGGCCGCATCCTCGGCATGCAGATCAAGGGACTCACGGTCGAGAAGGTGCTCGTGACGACGGCGGCGGACATCGCCTCCGAGGCGTACGTCGGCATCATCGTCGACCGCGCGGCCAAGAAGCCGGTGTTCATGGTGAGCCCGGCCGGCGGCATCGACATCGAGGAGGTCGCGGCGACGACCCCCGAGAAGATCCTCAAGCTGCCGATCGACACCCGCTACGGCCTCACGGGCTACCAGGCGAACCAGCTCGGGTACTTCCTGTACGACGACCCGAAGAAGGTGAAGGCCGCCGCGAAGATGATGCACCAGCTCTACGCGGCGTTCATGAAGACCGGCTGCTCCCTCGCGGAGATCAATCCGCTGGTCGTCACCCCCGGGGGCGACGTGGTCGCCCTCGACGCGAAGATGGTGATCGACGACAACGAGCTCGATCGCCTGCCGCAGATCGCGGCGCTGCGCGACGAGAGCTCGGAGGAGCAGAGCGAGGTGCAGGCCCGCAACGCGAACCTCACCTTCATCAAGCTCGACGGCGACGTGGGCTGTGTCGTCAACGGCGCCGGCCTCGCCATGGCCACGATGGACCTCGTGAAGTACTACGGCGGCGAGCCCGCGAACTTCCTCGACATCGGCGGCTCGTCGAATCCGGAGAAGGTCGTCAACGCGCTCCGGATCATCACGTCGGATCCCAACGTGAAGGCGATCCTGTTCAACATCTTCGGCGGCATCACCCGCACCGACGACGTCGCGAACGGCATCGTGACGGCGACGAAGGCCAACCCGCTGAAGGTGCCGATCGTCATCCGCCTCACGGGCACCAACCAGGACATCGCGGTGAAGATTCTCCAGGAGAACGGCTTCTCGGCCTCCTCGGACATGGACGAAGCCGTGCAAAAGGCCGTGGAGCTGGCCAAGGGAGGAAAGGCCGCGTGAGCATCTTCATCAACGAGAATACCACCGTCATCGTGCAGGGGATCACGGGCCGCGACGGCTCGTTCCACGCGAAGCAGATGATGGAGTACGGCACGCGGATCGTCGGCGGCGTCACGCCCGGGAAGGGCGGCCAGAAGTTCGAGGCCAAGGTCCCGATCTTCAACACCATGCACGACGCCGTCCAGGCGACCGGCGCGAACACCTCGGTGATCTACGTGCCGCCGATGGGCGCCGCGGACGCGATCATGGAAGCCGCGGATGCCGGCATCAAGTTCATCGTCGCGATCACCGAGGGCGTCCCCGTCCTCGACATGACGAAGGTCCATCCCTTCGTGAAGGAGAAGGGCGCCCGGCTGCTCGGCCCCAACTGCCCCGGACTCATCACGCCGGGCAAGTCCAAGGTCGGCATCATCCCCGGCAACATCTGCACGCCCGGGAAGATCGGCGTCGTCAGCCGCTCCGGCACGCTCACGTACGAGGTGGTCTACCAGCTCACGCGCGCGGGCCTCGGCCAGTCGACGTGCGTCGGCATCGGTGGCGACCCGATCAACGGTACGAACTTCATCGATTGCCTCCAGGCCTTCGAGAACGACCCGGACACGATCGCGGTCGCGATGATGGGCGAGATCGGCGGCACGGACGAGCAGGAGGCGGCGGCCTTCGTGAAGTCGAGCATGAAGAAGCCCGTGGTCGGGTTCATCGCGGGCCAGACGGCGCCGCCAGGACGCCGCATGGGCCACGCGGGCGCGATCATCAGCGGGTCCGCCGGCACCGCGGCCGAGAAGATCGCGGCCTTCGAGGCGGCCGGCATGGGCGTCGCGAAGCGGCCGAAGGACTTCGTCGAGCTGCTCAAGGCACGGATCTAGGCGTCGGGCGTCGGACGACGCCGGAGCGCTTCACCAGATACTGTTTCGGAAGAGATTCACACCATGGCTGGCAACTACACCCTCACGATCATCAAGCCGGACGCGTTCGGCGCGGGCAAGGCGGGCAAGATCATCGCACACCTCGAGGCGCAGGGCTTCAAGGTCCGCGCGGCTCGCGTCATGAAGCTGTCGAAGGAGCAGGCCGGCGAGTTCTACGCCGTCCACCGCGAGCGGCCGTTCTACGGCGAGCTCGTGGACTTCATGACGAGCGGCACCTGCATGCCGATGGTCCTCGAGAAGGCGGGCGCCGTCGCGGCCCTCCGCGACGCGATCGGCGCGACCGACCCCGCCGAGGCGGCGGAAGGCACGGTCCGGAAGCTCTACGCCGAGTCGAAGGGACGGAACGCGATCCACGCGTCCGACAGCGACGAGAATGCGGCGCGCGAGGCGCGGTTCTTCTTCGCCGAAGCCGACCTCGTCGCGGCGCGGTAAGCGGCGAGCGAGGCGCAGCGTCCCCCTCGAGAGGGGCGGGAACGGGCGGGGTCTCCCACGGGAGGTCCCGCCCGTTCGCTTCGCGCCGGGGAACCGTGCTAACTCCGCTCGCCATACTGACTTGCTCGACGCCAGCCGCCTTAGTAGTTTACTTGGCTATGCTGTCCTATGACATTCGGGCGCTACGGGAGCAGGCGGTCACGGTCGATGCGGACCTGCCGGCGACCGATCCGGTCTGGCGGGAAGGGGATCCTCTGCCAGCCGGAAGCGTCCACGTGACCGGTCGCCTCTCGGCGGCGGGTCCCGGCCGCTTCTACTGGCACGCGCGGATCACCGGCGACATCGCCGGCCCGTGCCGCCGGTGCCTCGTCGACGCGAAGGCGTCGGTCGAGGACGAAGGGCACTTCATCTTCGCCGAGGAGGCGGGCGATGAAGTGGACGACCCGGATGTGTACGTGATCGATCCCGGAGTGCACGAGCTGGATCTCCGGCCCGTAGTTCGCGAACAGTGGCTGCTGGCGGCGCCCGGATTCCTCGAGTGCCGGCCGGATTGCAGGGGCCTCTGTCCGCGTTGCGGTGCCGACCTGAATGCCGGCCCGTGTGCGTGTCCTCCCGCGACCGACGCCCGTTGGGGTGCGCTCCGCGCACCTCGCCAGGCGGCCGAGTAGATTCGTCGCACCACCATCTTCGTTAGAGTCCCATGGCCGTCCCGAAGCGCCGCACATCCAAGCGGAAGAAGCGCGCCCGCAACACGCACAAGGTTGCCCCGCGTGTCGCGATCCAGAAGTGCCCCAAGTGTGACGCCCCCAAGCGCCCGCACCACGTGTGCGAGGCCTGCGGCTACTACGCGGGCGAGCAGCGAGTCGCCGCGCAGGAAGCCTGACCTTGGCGCGGATCGCGTTGGACGCCATGGGGGGCGACTTCGCCCCTCAGGCGACCGTGGCCGGCGCCCTCACCGCGCTCGCCGAGCTCGATCCCTCGCACGTCATCCAACTCGTTGGCCGCGCGGACGTCATCCGTGAGCAGCTCGACACGCTGCTGACGGGTGAATACGCGGGGCTCGCCGGCGTGCGTGCGCGCATCGAGATCGTCGAGGCGCCGGATGTGATCGAGATGACGGACAAGCCGAGCGTCGCGATCCGTGGAAAGCCCAACAGCTCCATGGTCGTCGGGCTCCGCCTGCAGGCGGAGGGCAAGTCGGATGCGTTCGTCTCCGCCGGCAACACCGGCGCGCAGATGGCGGCGTCCGTCGTGACCCTCAAGCTGCACGACGGGCTCACGCGGCCGGCGATCGCCACGGTCTTCCCGACCACCCGGCACGCCGTCGTCGTGCTCGACTCGGGCGCCAACGTGGATTGCTCCCCGCAGGAGCTCGTGCAGTTCGCGCGGCTGGGCGCCGTCTTCGCCGAAGACGTGCTCGGACGCCGCGAGCCCGGCGTGGGATTGCTCAGCATCGGGGAAGAGCCGGAAAAGGGCAACGCGGTCGTCAAGGAAGCGCACCAGCTGCTGAAGGACGCCGGCGTCAACTTCCGCGGGAACGTGGAAGGCCGCGACATCCTGAAGGGCGCGAACGACCAGGGCCAGGTGGACGTCGTCGTCTGCGACGGCTTCGTCGGCAACGTCGTGCTCAAGTTCTACGAGTCCGTCGCGCCGCTGCTCGTCGGCACGCTCGTGGAGCACGGCTTCGACAAGGGCAAGCTCACCGAGGCGCTCCGGCACATCGATTCCGATTCCGTCGGCGGCGCGCCTCTGCTCGGCGTGCGTGGCATCAGCATCATCTGCCACGGCAAGTCGTCGCCCCGCGCGATTCACAACGCGATTCTCGGGGCGGTCCAGGCGGTCGAGCATCAGATGGACGATCACATCGGCCGGCGCCTCGGCGCAGCCGGCCATGGCGCGGAGGCCAGCGCATCATGAAACGCCCGGTAGCATACATCGCGGGGACGGGCCGGGGCATTCCGGCGAAGGTCATGACCAATCATGACTTCGCGGAGCTCGGCATCGAGACCTCGCACGAGTGGATCATGGAGCGCACCGGGATCAGCGAGCGGCACATCGCAGCGCCCGGCGAGACCACGGCCGGAATGGCCGCCGAGGCGGCGAAGACCGCCATGGCGCGCGCCGGCGTGACCGCGGGCGAGATCGACGTCATCGTCTTCAGCACCGCGACGCCCGACCGCCTCCTGCCGTCGACGGCCGTCGATCTCCAGGCGATCCTCGGCGCGACGCGCGCGGCGGCGTTCGACGTGTCCGCCGCCTGCTCCGGCTTCCTCTACGGCCTGTCGGTCGGTGAGGGGATGATCGCCACCGGCGTCGCGCAGACGGTGCTCGTCGTCGGCGCCGAGAAGATGAGCTCCATCGTGGACTGGCAGGACCGCGCGACCTGCGTGCTCTTCGGCGACGGCGCCGGCGCCGCCGTGCTGCGTCGCCACAAGGGGTCGCTCCTGCCGCACCACAATGGCATCCTCAGCACGTTCATGCGGAGCGACGGCACGCTGGCGGAGCTCCTGTGGCGGCCGAGCGGCGGCGCGGCGCAGCCGTTCTGCCAGGACGTGCTCGACGAGCGCAGCTTCTACGTGAAGATGGCCGGCCGCGAGGTGTTCAAGAGCGCGGTCCGCTCCATGGCCGAGGCCTGTGACCGTGCCCTCGACGGCGCGAAGCTCACCGGCAATGACATCGACGTCCTGATCCCGCACCAGGCCAACATCCGGATCATCGAGGCGACCGCGAAGCACGCGAACATCTCGATGGACAAGGTCTACGTGAACGTCGACCGGTACGGCAACACGTCGTCGGCGTCGATCCCGATCGCGCTGGACGAGCTCGCGGAGCAGGGGCGCCTCAAGGAAGGAACGACCGCGCTGATGGTCGCCTTCGGCGCCGGCTTCACGTGGGCCTCGACGGTCGTCCGCTTCTAGGAGCACGGCACGTGGACATCGTACTGCTCTTCCCGGGTCAGGGCTCCCAGAAGCCGGGCATGGCCGCGGATCTCGCCGCGGCCTATCCGGCCGCGCGCGAGGCGCTCGACACCGTCGACAAGGCCCTTGGCACCCCGCTGAGCCGCCTCATGGCCGAAGGGCCGGAGGACGAGCTCACGCAGACGCACAACGCGCAGCCCGCGCTGCTGGCGCATGGCGCCGCCGCCTGGGCCGTCATCCGCGACAAGGTGCGTCCGTTCGTGCGGGCGGCCGCCGGTCACTCCCTCGGCGAATTCACGGCTTATCATGCCGCCGGGGCGATCCCGCTCGGGGCGGCCGCGATGCTGGTCCGCCGCCGCGGGGAGCTCATGTTCGAGAGCGGCGTCGCCCGGCCGGGCGCCATGGCCGCGATCCTCGGCGAGCCCTCCCGCCCGATCGAGGAGATCTGCGACCAGGCGACGACCGAGGCGGGCGAGGTCGTCCCGGCGAACTACAACTGCCCCGGGCAGCTCGTGATCAGCGGCGAGATCGCCGGCGTGGAGCGCGCGATGGAGCTCGTGAAGGAGGCCGGCGCGAAGCGCGCCGTCCGCCTCAACGTCAGCGGCGCCTTTCACTCGCCCCTCATGGCGGTCGCCGTGGATGGCCTCACCGAGGCGCTGGAGATCGCGGCCCCCCGCGACCCCGAGTTCCCGGTCTACTCCAACGTGACGGCGGAGCCGGTCGTCACCGGCGGCCGGGCCAGGGTCCTGCTCCTCGAGCAGCTCACCTGCCCGGTCCAGTGGATCGACGAAGTGAAGGCGCTCGCCACGCGTTTCCCGGACGCCCTGTACCTCGAGGTGGGTCCGGGCACGGTGCTGGCAGGGCTCGTCAGGAAGATCGCCCCCTCGCTGCGTGTGCTGCCCTGCGGCACGCCGGCGGACATCGACCAGGTTCTCCAGCAGATCGCGTGATGAAGATCGACCTCTCCGGGCGCACCGCGCTCGTCACCGGCAGCACGCGCGGGATCGGGCTCGCCATCGCGCAGACCCTCAGCGAGGCGGGTGCCCGCGTCGCCGTCGTGGGCCGCGATCGCGCCCGCGCCGAGGCGGTCGCCGGCGGCCTGGCCGGGGACGCCCGGGGCTTCGCGTGCGACGTCTCCGATTCCGCGTCCGTGACGGCCCTCGTCGAGGAGGTCGAGAAGACCTTCGGCTCGCTCGACATCCTGGTGAACAACGCCGGCCTGACCCGCGACAACCTCCTGATGCGGATCAAGGACGAGGACTGGGATGCCGTCCTCGACGCGAACCTGCGGGGCGCGTTCGTCGCCATCCGGGCCGCGTCCCGGGGGATGATGAAGCGGCGCTGGGGCCGGATCATCAACATGGCCAGCGTCGTGGGCCTGATCGGGAACAAGGGCCAGGCGAACTACGCGGCGAGCAAGGCCGGGCTGATCGGGCTCACGAAGTCGGTGGCCAAGGAATACGCGTCCAGAAACATCCTGGCGAACGCGATCGCCCCCGGCTTCATCGAGACCGACATGACGGCGGCGATGACGCCCGAGGCGCGGGCGACGCTGTCCCAGCAGATCCCCCTGGAGCGCCTCGGCACGCCGGGGGACATCGCAGGGGTGGTCGCCTTCCTGGCGTCGGAGCACGCCTCGTACATCACGGGGCAGGTCTTCGTCGTCGACGGCGGCATGGTGATGTAGTTGCCCGGTTTGCGTCCGGGATCGATTAGATTTGTCTGCTCAAATTCAACATTTACTCTCAGGGGAACTCCACGATGGCTGACAATGCCCAGAAGGTGCGGGATATCATCGAGAAGGAGCTCGGCGTCGAGCGCGAGAAGCTGACCGACGGCGCGAGCTTCATCGAGGACCTCGGCGCCGACAGCCTCGACATCGTCGAGCTGGTCATGGAGCTGGAAAAGGAGTTCAACATCGACATCCCGGACGAGGATGCCGAGAAGCTGCGCACCGTCGGTGACGCGATCTCGTACCTGAACGGCAAGATCGCAGGCTGATGAAGCGACGGGTCGTCGTCACGGGTCTCGGAGCAGTCACGCCACTCGGCAACGACGTGGCGACGACCTGGCGCGCGATGCAGGATGGCGTGTCGGGCGCGGCGAACATCACGAAGTTCGACGCCGCGAGCTTCCCGGTGCGTTTCGCCTGCGAAGTGAAGGGGTTCGATCCGCTTCGCGCGATGGACCGCAAGGAAGCGAAGCGGGCGGACCTCTACACGCAATACGCGGTCGCCGCGGCGGTCGAAGCGATGACCGATGCCGGGTTCACCGATCAGGGCGCGTACGACATCGATCGGACGGGCGTGATCATCGGCAGCGGCATCGGCGGGCTGAAGAGCTTCGAGGAGCAGCACGACATCTACCGCGAGCGCGGGCAGAGCAAGATCTCCCCGTTCTTCATCCCGATGTTCATCGCCGACATCGCGGCGGGCGTCGTCTCGATGCGCTTCAACGCGCGCGGGCCGAACTACGCCACGGTATCCGCGTGCGCCACGAGCGCCCACGCGATCGGCGAGGCATTCCGCACCATCCAGTACGGGGATGCGGACGTCATCATCACCGGCGGCGCCGAGGCCACCGTCACGCCGATGGCGATCGGCGGCTTCGCGAACATGACGGCGCTCTCGGAGCGGAACGACAGTCCGGCGACGGCTTCGCGGCCGTTCGACGCGACGCGGGACGGCTTCGTCATGGGCGAGGGTTCGGGGATCGTGATCCTCGAGGAGCTCGAGCACGCGCGGCGTCGTGGCGCGCGGATCTACGGTGAGGTCGTCGGCTACCGCGCAACCGGCGACGCGTATCACCTCACCGGCCAGCTCCCCGAGCACGAGGGGCTGCAGCGGGCGATGCGCGGCGCGCTGGCGGACGCCGGCCTCACGGCGGCGGACGTGGACTACGTCAACGCGCACGGCACGTCGACGCCGCTGAACGACTCGAACGAGGCGAAGGCGATCGCGAAGGTGTTCGGGGAGCATGCCCGCACCATCAACGTGTCGTCCACCAAGTCGATGACGGGCCACATGCTCGGCGCGGCCGGCGGGGTGGAGTTCATCGCCGCGACGCTGGCGATCCGGGACCAGGTCGTCCCGCCGACGATCAACTTCGCGACGGCGGATCCCGAGTGCGGGGAGCTGGACTTCACGCCCAACACGGCGCGGAGCCGCGAAGTCCGCGCGGCGATCAGCAACAGCGCCGGCTTCGGCGGCCACAACGTCTCGCTCGCGGTGAAGCGCTTCACTGAATGATCCGGGTCGGGGTAGGGTACGACTCGCATCGCTTTGCCGCCGGGGGCCCGATGGTCCTCGGCGGTCTTCGCATCGACGCCCCCATCCACTGCGCCGGGCACTCCGACGGCGATGCCGTGTGCCACGCCCTCACCGACGCGGTGCTGGGCGCGGCCGGACTCGGTGACATCGGGGCCCTGTTTCCCGACACGGCCCCCGAGAACGCGGGTCGGGATTCCGTCGAGATGCTCGCGCTCGCGCTCCGTCAGGTCCACGAGGCGGGATGGACGGTCGGCCAGGTCGACGTCGTCGTCATCGCCCAGGAGGTCAAGATCGCTCCGCACCGGGAGGCCATGCGGCAGCGCCTTGCCGCCGTGCTGGGGGTGACCGTCCGGGACGTCAGCGTGAAGGGCAAGACCAACGAGCGCATGGGATGGATCGGCCGGGGCGAGGGGCTGGCCGTCATCGCCACCGCCACGCTCGTCGCGCGCGCGGCGCAGGGCTGATCCCGTGCTGCAGCAGCTGCTGGACTGGCTCGCAGCGCTTCCGGGCATCGCGCTGTACGGCGCGCTCGGCGTCATCGCGGCGGTGGAGAACGTGTTCCCGCCATTCCCCGCGGACACGGTCGTCGCCTTCGGCGGCTACCTCGCGGGGCGGGGCGATCGATCGATCCTCGCGGCCTTCCTGTCGGTCTGGGTCGGCAACGTCGCCGGCGCGATGCTGATGTACTTCCTCGGCCGCCGGTACGGCGCGGAGCGGCTCGTCGCGCACATGGGCGGCGGCGACGCCGACCGCGCCCGCACCCGGCTGCAGGCGCTGTACGGGAAGTATGGCGTGGCCGCCCTCTTCGTCAGCCGGTTCCTCCCTGGCGTGCGCGGCTTCGTCCCGCCGCTGGCCGGCGCCGCCCACGTGCCGGCGCCGCGCACGTTCGTCGTGATGTCGCTCGCCTCGGCGCTCTGGTACGGGACGATCTGCTATCTCGCCTACCGCGTCGGCGGCGACTTCGACCTGCTGATGGCGGCGGTGAAGTCCTCCGGACGGTGGATCGGCATCGTGGCCACGATCCTGGCGCTCGTCGGGGTCGGCATCTGGTACCTTCGCCGGCGTCGCCTGTGAGGGGCAGCGCCGATCCGTACCTCCTCGCGTCGTTCGCCGACTTCCTGACGCTGGAGCAGGGGGCCTCGCCGCGCACCAACGAGGCGTACCTGCGCGACATCGCGCGGATGGTGGAATTCGCGACCTCGCGTGCCGCGCCAGGGCCGGTGGACATCACGGCGCGCCTGCTGCGCGACTACATCTACCACCTCAAGGACCTCGGCCTCGCGCCGTCGTCCATCCGCCGCAACGTCTCGGCGCTGCGCACCTACTTCAAGTTCCTGCTCGCCGACGGGATCGTGGTCCGCGATCCCACCGAGCGGCTCGAGACGCCCAAGCGGTGGCGGACCCTCCCCGACGTGCTGACGCAGGCGGAGATCGACCAGATTCTCGCCGCGCCGACGCTCGACGATCCGCTGTACTTCCGCGACCGCGCGCTCCTGGAGCTGGCCTACGGCGCCGGCCTGCGCGTCTCGGAATGGATCTCGCTCGCCGTTCGCGACGTCATGCTCGAGGAGGGGCTGGTGCGCATCTTCGGCAAGGGATCGAAGGAGCGGCTCGTCCCCATCGGGCGGCAGGCGATCGGCGCGACCGCCGTGTACCTCCGCGAGCTGCGCCCGCGGCTCGAGCGCGGCGAGGGCAAGGGACTCGTCTTTCTCAACGCCCGGGGGCAGCCGCTCACCCGCATGGGCGCGTGGAAGATCCTGAAGCGCCATGTCGAGCGGACGGGCATCGAGAAGCACGTGAGCCCCCATACGCTCCGCCACTCGTTCGCGACCCATCTCCTGGAAGGCGGGGCGGATCTCCGGGCGGTGCAGGAGATGCTGGGCCACGCGGACATCTCGACGACCCAGATCTACACGCACGTGGACCGCGAGTACCTCCGATCGGTGCACCGGCAGTATCACCCGAGAGGATAGTGGACCGGCTCCTGCAAGGCAGGAGGCCCGGCTTGATTCCGGCTGTTCCTACTCTTCCCGGCGAGACGATGCGCACCCTTCTCCATCATTCCGCATGATCGGACGGCGACTCGTGGTCGCGCTCTTCGTGGCATGCGCCGCGACACCGCTCACGGCTGGCGCCCAGGTCCAGGTGACCGTGCGCGACGCCGGCCCGGGGAAGATGGGACGCCTCGTCAACGAGGTGCTCGCGCGCCCGCACGCCGTCTTCGCGGACATGAGGACCCCGCTGGTGCTGCCGCGCGATACGACCATCGACCGGTCGATCGTGGCCATCGGTCGCGACGTCTACGTCGCGGCGGCAGTGCAGGGGGACGTGGTCGCGATCAACGGTGACGTGTTCCTCCGGCCGGGGGCGCGGATCGACGGTGACGTCATCGCAACCGGTGGGGCGGTGTACGACTCGTTTCTCGCCGTCGTGCGGGGCGACCGTCATTCCTTCCGCGATGCGACCCTGCAGCCCGTGCCGCTCCCCGAGGGCGGCTACGCGCTGGACTATGAGGCCCTGCGCCAGCGGGAGGTCGCGACGTTCTCGCTTCCCGGCATCTACGGCGTCCGGCTGCCGCAGTACGACCGCGTCAACGGGGTCACCCTCCCGGCCGGACCGCTCTTCCAGCTCGGCGGTGGCCGGCTCTCGGTGGAGCCGCTGGTCACGTACCGGTCGCACCTCGGGAAGCTCGATCCCTCGGTGCTGACCACCCTGTCGGTCGGGCGGGCGAACCGCATCGAGATCGAGGGCGCGCGCACGAGCCGGACGAACGACGCGTGGATCCAGGGCAACTTCAGCAACTCGCTCGGCTCGATCGTCTCGGGAAGGGACACCCGCAACTGGTACCGCGCCGACCTCGCCCAGGCGCGGTTCCACCGGCGCATCGAAACGCCCTCCGCCGAGGTCACGCCGTTCGTCGGCGCGCAGTGGGAGCGGGCGTGGACGACGGGGATCCAGGATCCGCCGCGGCATCTCGCCTACAGCTTCACCGAGCGCACCGACACGATCGAAGGGATGGCGCGGCCGAACCCCGTCGTGGATCGGGGGACGATCGCCTCCGCCGTGGCGGGGTTCGAGGGTCAGTGGCAGTCCACGCCGCACGAGCTGGAAGTCCGCGCGAGCGGGCTGGTGGAAGGCGCACCGGAAGTCGTGGGTGACCGACGGTTCGCGCAGCTCACGCTCGACGGGCGGGTGACGTTCCCGTTGATTCGCAAGGTCATGTTCCGGTTCGAGTGGCACGGCGTGGCGACGGCCGGCGACGCGCCGCCTCAACGCTTCGCCTGGCTCGGCGGTTCAGGCACGCTGAAGACGCTCGAGCTGCTGGAGCAGGGGGGCGATCAGCTGCTCTTCACCGAGACGCGCGCCTGGCTGCCCCTCGACGGGGTGCGGTTGCCTGTCGTCGGCTCGCCGACGGTGATGCTGCGTCACATGATGGGGGGAGCCGGGATCGGAGGGCTGCCGGCCCTCACGCACAACCTCGCCGCGCGAATCGGGGTGTCGCTCGTGCGGTTCGAGTTCGTGATCGATCCGGTGAGCGGGGAGACGGACACGAGCTTCGGCGTGGCGCTCTCTCGCTAGGCGAGCGCGATTTCGTTTGCGCCATTCACGCCCGGTCACTAGATTGCCCGGGCGTGGATCTTGCAGCCCGCCGCGCGCCACGAGCTGACGTCCCTACGCTCGCCATCATCCCAGCCCGGCTGGGAGCCACGCGCCTCCCCCGCAAGCCGCTCCGCCTCCTCGGGGGACGCCCCCTGATCGTCCGGGTGTGGGAGCGCGTCCAGTCCCTCGGCCTCGTGACCGCCTGCGTCGTGGCCACCGACAGCGAGGAAGTCGCCCGCGCCGCGGCCGACGCCGGCGCCCTCGTCGAGATGACCAGCGACGCCCATCCATCGGGGACCGACCGGGTGGCGGAGGTCGCCGCGCGCCCTGCCTATCATCGCTTCGGCGCGATCGTCAACGTGCAGGGCGACGAGCCCTTCGTGGACGCCGCCGCGATCCGGGGCGCGCTCGCGCAGGTCGTGGACGGCGGGTTCCCGCTCGGGACGGCCGCGGCCCTGCTGGATCCCGCGCGCATCGCCGACCCCAACGTCGTGAAAGTCGTTGCTGCCGACGACGGCCGCGCGATGTACTTTTCCCGCGCGCCGATCCCATACCTGCGGGATGCGGCGGAGGCGGAGGTGCAGCGTTCGGTCGTGCAGCAGCACATCGGCGTGTACGCGTACACGCGGGAGGCGCTGGCCCACTGGGTGAGCCTCCCGCCGCATCCGCTGGAACAGATCGAGCGCCTCGAACAGTTGCGCCCGTTGGCAGCCGGACTCGCCATGGGCGTCGCCACGATCGCCGGCCCTCTGGCCGGCGGGATCGATACGGAAGATGACCTGCGCCGCGCCGATGCGGCGTGGCCCCGCCTCACGACGGACGTGACCTGATGCTACAAGCCGCCCGCCCCCACACCACCAAGTACATCTTCGTGACCGGCGGCGTCGTGTCGTCGCTCGGCAAGGGGATCGCCGCCGCGTCGCTCGGCCGACTGCTCGTCGAGCGCGGACTCCGCGTCACGATGATGAAGTTCGATCCCTACCTGAACGTCGATCCGGGGACGATGTCGCCCTTCCAGCACGGCGAGGTCTTCGTCACCGACGACGGCGCCGAGACGGACCTCGACCTCGGCCACTACGAGCGGTTCATCGATCGCGCGCTCTCGCAGGCGAACAACGTCACCACCGGCCGGATCTACCTCAACGTCATCACCAAGGAGCGCCGCGGCGAGTTCCTCGGCTCGACGGTGCAGGTGATCCCGCACGTCACCGACGAGATCAAGGCGGCCATCCGCCGGGTCTCGCCCGAGAACGACGTGGTGCTCGTCGAGATCGGCGGCACGGTCGGTGACATCGAGTCGCAGCCGTTCCTCGAGGCGATCCGCCAGTTCCGCCACGACGTCGGCCGCGAGAACGCGCTGTTCGTGCACCTCACGCTCGTGCCCTACATCGCGGC
>DASTYL010000105.1:0-10794 GCA_035764975.1 Gemmatimonadaceae bacterium
TCGCCGAGCACGTGGTCGAGACAGTGCCCAAGTCGTTACGCCATTCGTGCAGGTCGGAACTTACCCGACAAGGAATTTCGCTACCTTAGGACCGTTATAGTTACGGCCGCCGTTTACCGGGGCTTCGGCTCAAAGCTTCGCCTTGCGGCTAACCTCTCCCCTTAACCTTCCGGCACCGGGCAGGCGTCAGTGTGTATACAGCGCCTTGTGCGGCTTGGCACACACCTGTGTTTTTGCTAAACAGTCGCTTGGGCCGATTCGCTGCGACCCGACCAGGCTTCCGGCGCGAGGCCTTGACCTAACCGGGCATCCCTTCTTCCGAAGTTACGGGATCATTATGCCGAGTTCCTTGACCACGTTTCACTCGTTCACCTGAGGCTACTCGCCTCACCCACCTGTGTCGGTTTACGGTACGGACGTCATGCAGCTCCCCACAAAGCTTTTCTTGCCTGTCGACTCTACGCGACTCGGGTTCGCCGAAGCTACTACCTCGTCATGGGGTCTCGGGCCGGAGCCCTACACCTTTAAACGGCCATCCACAAAGCCGCTCGCGCTTCGTTCCAGTGTCCCTCTGTGGTTCAGCACTGCATGGCGGGGCCGGAATTTCAACCGGCTGTCCATCGGCTACGCCTTTGGGGCCTCGCCTTAGGGTCCGCCTCACCCTGCGCTGATTGCCATGGCGCAGGAACCCTTGGGTTTACGGTGTCCAGGGTTTTCACCTGGATTTGCGCGTACTCATTCCGGCATCCTCACTTCCGGCCACTCCACCCCAAGGTTTCCACCGGGGCTTCACAGTTACCGGAACGCTCCCCTACCCCTGATGCAAAGCATCAAGGCCAAGCTTCGGCGGGCCGCTTAATCCCGACCATTCTCGGCGCATCCCCACTAGACGAGTGAGCTATTACGCACTCTTTAAAGGAATGGCTGCTTCTAAGCCAACCTCCTCGTTGTCACAGTAGGGACACATCCTTCGCTATACTCAGCGGCCACTTCGGGGCCTTAGCTGTGGCTCTGGGTTCTTTCCCTCTCGCCGCTGGACATTATCGCTCAGCGACTGCCTCCCGAGGTCCATCAGACAGGTATTCGGAGTTTGGTTGGGGTTGGTAGGCCGCTCTGGCCCCCGCGCCCATCCAGTCGCTCTACCCCCTGCTGACACGTCTCGAGGCTCTACCTCAATAGATTTCGGGGAGAACCAGCTATCTCCAGGCTTGATTGGCCTTTCACCCCTACCCACAAGTCATCCGAACGGTTTTCAACCCGTACCGGTTCGGGCCTCCACTAAGTGTTACCTCAGCTTCACCCTGCTCATGGGTAGATCGCCCTGGTTTCGGGTCTACGCCCAGCAACTCCAGTCGCCCTCGTGACAGGACTCGCTTTCGCTGTGGCTCCGGACCCTAGGCCCTTAGCCTCGCTGCTGAGCAGTAACTCGCCGGATCATAATGCAAAAGGCACGCAGTCAGACCACACCCGAGCCGAAGCCCGAGGGATCCTCCTACCGCTTGTAAGCATGTGGTTTCAGGCTCTCTTTCACTCCCCGCACAGGGGTGCTTTTCACCTTTCCCTCACGGTACTCGTCCACTATTGGTCACACGAGAGTCTTTAGCCTTGGAGGGTGGTCCCCCCAGCTTCACGCCCGATTACTCGTGTCGGGCGTTACTCAGGAACTCCACTACGTCGACCCCCTAGCTGTCACCTACCGGGCTCTCACCGTCTCTGGCGCCCCGTTCCAGGGGACTTCAGTTAGCGTCGGTCAACGCGTCCGTGGGTCCTACAACCCCGTGCCCACAAGGAGCACGGTTTGGGCTCTGCCCGTTTCGCTCGCCACTACTCAGGGCATCTCGGTTGATTTCTCTTCCTCCGGGTACTGAGATGTTTCAGTTCCCCGGGTTTGCTCACCTTGCGGTGTGACCGCCTCGCGGCGGCCGGGTTTCCCCATTCGGCCATCCAGGGATCAGTGCGTGTGTGCCGCTCCCCCTGGCTTATCGCAGCTTACCACGGCCTTCATCGCCTTCGTGTGCCCAGGCATCCCCCACATGCTTTCGCTCGCTTGACTACATGGCTCGTGTCAAGCAGAGCACGCGCATTGAAATGCAATCCAAATTTCATCGATCCGCCAACCAGCTCGCGCCGGTCAACGCCCGATGAGGATTCACACCCAACGATCTACCTCATTCTTCACTTTTCAAACAGCGTGTCGCGCGGCTCAAATTCGCCGCGAGCCTCGAAGTATATCCACTCCAGGGCCCCTTCACAAGTCCGTCGCGGCAGGCCACTTACGCCGCCGCATCACTTTCGCGAAGGGTCTGCAACGTACGAAACGGTTTGATAACAGTCAACCCCCTTTTCGCCCCCGATCGCATCACCCCGATCCAACCGCTCCGCTCCCGGCGACCGGCGCCCCGCTAGCTTGCGGGCATGACCGCCGTCGTCTCGCCCAAGGGCGCCAAACGCTGGGCCGCAGGACACCCCTGGATATATAGAAGTGACGTCATCCGCCGGCCCGATGAGCCCGCCGGAGTCGTCCCCGTCACCGACACCCGAGGCCGCCAGCTCGGCAGCGCGCTCTGGAGCCCCACCTCGGAGATCTCCCTCCGGCTGCTCGAGACCGGCACCGCCCGCATCGACGCCGCCTGGTGGCGCGAGCGCATCGGCCGCGCCCTCGCACGCCGCGAGCAGCTCCCGTCGGTCGCGTCCGCCTTCCGCCTCATTCACGGCGAAGGGGACGGCCTCCCCTCCCTGGTCTGCGACCGCTACGACCGATGGCTGGTCGTGCAGCTCATGAGCGCCGGCCTCGAGTCCCAGCGTTCCCACATCCTCGACGCCCTCGTTGCGCTCGCGCAGCCCGCGGGCATCCTCGCGCGCAACGACGTGCCGCTCCGCGCCCGCGAGGCACTGCCCCTCGAGGTGGAGCTGTTGATGGGAAGCGTGCCGCACGAAGTCGAGGTCGTCGAGCACGGCGTCCGCTATCTCGCCGCGCCGTGGGAAGGGCAGAAGACCGGCGCCTTCCTCGACCAGCGGGAGAACCGCGCCTTCGTCGCCAGCGTCGCCCGCGGACGCGCACTCGATTGCTTCAGCTATCACGGGTCGTTCGCGCTGCATCTCGCCACGCGCGCGGACCACGTCGTGGCCCTCGACATCTCCGCCGCCGCGCTGCAGCGCGCGAGCGAGAACGCCGCGCGCAACGGCCTCACGAACATCGAGCCGCTCGAGGCCAACGCGTTCGACTTCCTGAAGGCCGAGGTGCAGCGCGGCGCGCGATACGACACGATCGTGCTCGATCCGCCGGCGTTCGCGAAATCGCGCACGGCGCTTCCCGCGGCGCTGCGCGGATACAAGGAGATCAACCTGCGCGCGATGCGACTCCTCTCGCGCGGCGGACTCCTCTTCACGGCGAGCTGCAGCTTCCACCTCACCAAGCCCCTGTTTCTCGAGATGCTGCAGGCCGCGGCCGCGGACTCGGGTCGCCGCATCGCGCTCCGCGATCTCCGTGGGCAGCCGCTCGACCATCCCGAGGTCCTCACCATTCCGGAGACCGGCTACATCAAGGGCGCGCTCCTCGAGGCGCTCGACTGACGCGCGCGCGCGCGGGGCGTGCCGCCGGCTTCGCCTCCAAGCCCTGACAGCCGGGACAGAAGTACGTCGAACGCCCGGCCTGCATGACGCGCGCGATCGTGGCGCGGCAGCGGCGACAGGGCGCTCCTTCCCGGCCGTAGACGGCGAAGCGATCGCGCTCGTCCGCGTAGCGGCTTCCCGTCGCCCGCTCCAGCGCCGTCCGCACCCCGCGCAGGAGGCGGGCGACCTCGGGCCGCGACAGCTCCGACGCCGGGCGACGCGGATCGATCTTCGCATGCCAGAGCGCCTCGGCCGCGTAGATGTTGCCGACGCCGGCCAGGATGCGCTGGTCGAGCAGGGCGGGCTTGATCGCGCCGCGCCGTCGCGCGAGCCGTGCGAGGATCGCGTCGACATCGATGTCGGGATCCGTGGCTTCCGGCCCGAGCTCCATCACCGGCGGCGCGCCGGCGGGGTGCACGTCGACGGTCGCGAGCGCGCGCGGATCCACGAGTGCGACGCGCGTGGCGTCATCGAGCTCGAGGAGGAGCCGGGCGCTGCGCGGCGGCGCCTCCGCGCCGAGCACCTGCCAGTCCCCGGACATGCGGAAGTGCACGTGGATGATGCGGCCGTCGTCGAGGCGAATGAGCTGGTGCTTCCCGCGGCGGTCGACGCCGACGACGGTCGCACCGCGCAGCGCGCGGCGCTGTCGTGGCGGCAGGCGTGCCGCAAGGACGCGATGCAGCGGCCGAACCCCGGTGAGCGTGCGGCCGACGAGCGCGCTGCGCAGGCGGCCTGCGGCTTCCTCGACTTCGGGCAGCTCTGGCATCAATCCTCCATGGGAATCGAACCTTGCGTGCTCTCCGGGAGCACCTAGCTTAGACGCCAGTCTCACACCACAACGCCCGCATGGCGCGTCGCCCACAGCGCTCGCTCCGCCACGAGTACGAGTTGTACATCGAGGAGGAGATCGAGAACTACAAGGAATCCGTTCCGCGCAGCGCGCTCCTGAGCATCGGGGACGAAGCCGCGCGGAATCTGGCGACCGATCCCCAGACGGCGTTGACCGAGCTGCTCCTGTGGGAAGAGGTCGACCGGATCATCACGCTGCGGCTCCGGCTTCCCTCCTACTCGACCTGGCGCCGCCGGCGCCTCAAGCTCCTCACGGAGATCCGTCGCCCCGAACACTGGGGGATGCAGCCGGACGACGCGCTCGTGCGTGCGGCGTCGGCGAATCCGGGGCACGCCCTCGTCGCCGATGCCGATCTCTCCGCGTTGTACCTCGCGGCGAACGGCTGCGCGGTCACGGCGATCGCCGCGGATGAGGACGTGGTGCGGCGCGTCGTCGCGGCCGCGGCGCAGCTCGGACTGTCGGAGCGGCTGCACGGTGAGATCGCCGACCTCGGGACGTGGATGCCCGACGCCCCGCTGCATGCCGTGGTGTGCGCGTCGCGGTTGCTGGCCGACCTGCCGGCGCGCGACCGCGCCGCCGCGATCGAGCGGCTCCAGGGTGCGACGGCCGCCGGTGGCGTGCACATCCTGCGCGATGTCGGGAGCGACGACGGCCCGCTCTCCGTGGAGGAGCTGCGGACGCGCTATCGCGGATGGGACGTCTCGATCGACCGCGCGAGTGGAGTCGCCGACACGTTCCTGGCGAGGAAGCTGGCGTCGTAACGCGTGTCCGACTGACACGGTCGTCGCGATGAATAGCGTGTCCTACTGCGACACCCGGACGCGCCGCACTGCGCGACAATTCCCGTAACTGCTTTCCGGACAACGCCATACACGTTGGTGTCATTCGGGCACCGACTGTGCCTTCCATGCGGGCGGCGCTCACCGGACCAGCCGGTGCGCCAGTGAGGCGCCAGGGGCGAACCGTTCTCGTCGCTGGCGCCTCCGCCCATCATGTCTCGAGAATGCGCCGATGCGCATGAGCGAACCCAAGATGAAGCAGAAGAAGCCAGCGCGCCGGACCGCGCCGGTCGTCGCGACCGAACCCGTTGGCATCGTGATCTCGCGTGGCCGTGAGGCCGAGTCGGCGCCGCGGTTCTCCGCCTACATGTATGCGCCGGTCCCCGACGACGTCGCCGTCCCCGCCCGTCTCGTCACGCCCTGATCGCAATCGGGCGGATCGAGCATGAAAAACAAAGAAGCCGGCGCGGATGCGCCGGCTTCTTTGTTGATCCTGCTATCGGTTACTTCGCCTTGCGGGTCGACTTGCGCGCAGCCTTCTTGGCGCCGGTCTTCTTGGCGCCAGCGCGCTTCTTCGTCGCCGACTTGCGGGCGCCGGTCTTCTTGGCGCCAGCCTTCGCGGTGCGCTTCTTCGTCGCGGACTTGCGAGCGGACGACGACTTCTTCGCCGCGCCCTTCTTCGCGGTCTTACGCGCCTTCTTTGCAGCTGCCATGAGTTGAATCTCCGTGCGCTGGGGTGGAGTTCTCCCGATCCCCCGGTGGACCGGCGAGACGGCGTGGGGCTAGCCCTCACGCCACTCTGCGGACACCCAGCAGGGCCCGCAAAGCTCGTGGATCACGCTCAGGCTGCAGCGCGATCGATCTTCGGTTGTAGGGCAACCATCGTCACTGCCGGCGCCGCAGGCGACGCCGCGGCGGGATATGCGAAACGACGCGAGGCAGCGGAGCGGCGGCGGCGCGTCGAGCGTGTGTCGGGCTGACGGGGGAGAGCGAGGCGGGGAGAGCACGCCGCCGCGGTGGGGGCGGCGACTGATCGCACGTCGGTGCGGGAGACTGCGCGGCGATCCGCGCGAGCTGCGATGCGTTTCAGAGTAGCGTCGTATCGGGGTTGATCCACTCAGGATCCTCTCGTGCGTCCACCACCTGCTTGATGCGCGCGAATATATGAGTGTCGTTACACGTGCGCAATAGTGCGGCCATCAGCGTTCGACAGCATCGACGCTCGACGCATCGGCCACGTCACGCCGCCCTGGACCGAACCGCTCGCCGCGAGCACGCCCATGACGGCGACGCTCCCCTTCCCTCGACCTGCCTTGCCATGCGAGGTTTCGACCGCGGCGCCCGCGGGACGGGCGACGCATCCCTCCAACAATCGACGTGAGGCGCGCGTGAAAGCGCTCGTGAAGGCAGCAGCAGAACCCGGGTTCGTGCTCAGGGACGTCCCCGTACCCACCATCCGCGACGACGAAGTGCTCATCCGCGTGCACCGCGCGGGCGTCTGCGGGACCGACGTCCACATCTACGAGTGGGACGCGTGGGCCCAGGGGCGCGTGCGCCCGCCCATCGTCGTCGGCCACGAATTCGCGGGCGAGGTCGTCCAGGTCGGCCGGCTCGTCACGGACGTGCGCGAGGGTGACCGCGTCACGGCGGAGGGGCACATCGTCGACGGGCGCTGCCTCCTCTGCCGCACCGGCAACGCGCACGTCTGCCCCCACACGAAGATCATCGGCGTGGACCGGGATGGCTGCTTCGCCGAGTACATCGCGATGCCGGCCACCAACGTCTGGCACCTCGACGACAACGTCTCGTTCGACATCGGCGGGATCCACGACCCGATGGGGAACGCCTTCCACACCGCGCTCACGGCGGAGATCCCCGGCGCGACGGTGCTGGTCACCGGCTGCGGGCCGATCGGCCTCTTCGCGGTCGGCATCTGCAAGGCGGCGGGCGCCTCGCACATCGTCGCTTCCGACGTGAACCCGCGGCGCCTCGAGCTGGCGCGGCGGATGGGCGCCCACACGACGACGCACCCCGACAAGGCCGCCGACGCCGTCCGCGCCGCGACCGACGGGCTGGGCGTGGACGTCGTCCTGGAGATGTCCGGCGTCGCCGCCGCAATCCACCAGGCGTTCGACCTCGTGCGCGTCGGCGGCCGGGTGCAGATGCTCGGCATTCCCGCCAAGCCGATGGACGTCAACTTCGCCACCGAGGTGATCTTCAAGGGGATCACGATCTATGGCGTCGTTGGCCGCCGGATGTACGACACGTGGATCCAGATGACCCGCTTCCTTCGGTCCGGGATGTTCGACCCCACGCCGGTCATCACGCACCGGTTCCCGCTCGAGGCCGCGGACGAGGCGATCCGCGCCATCAAGAGCGGCGACGCCGGCAAAGTCATCTTCGAGATCACCTGACGGGGACCGGGACATGACCATCAACACGGATTTCACCCGGTCCCTCGAGGCGCAGCTCGCGCAGTTCCGGGCGGACGGGGTATACAAGCAGCTGCTCTACCTCGACTCGCCGCAGGACGCACGCGTGCAGATGGAAGGGCACGGCGAGGTCATCATCCTCTCCTCCAACAACTACCTCGGCCTGAGCAACGACCCGGCGGTCGTCGAGGCGGGGATCGAGGGGCTGCGCCGGTTCGGAGCGGGCACGGGCAGCGTGCGCTTCATCTGCGGCACCTTCACCATCCATCGTGAGCTCGAGCAGGCGCTGGCGCGCTTCGTCGGGTGCGAGGCGTCGCTGACCTACGTTTCGGCCTGGAACGCGAACGAGGGGCTCACCTCGACCATCGTCGAGGACGGCGACTTCGTGGTCTCCGATGCGCTGAACCACGCGTCGATCATCGATTCGATCCGCCTCGCGAAGACCATCACGAAGTGCACGACGGGCGTATACAAGCACGGCGACCTGGACGACCTCCGGGCGAAGCTGGACGCCAACCGCGGCGCACGGCGGAAGCTCATCTGGACCGACGGCGTGTTCTCGATGGAAGGCTCCATCGCGAAGCTCCCGGACATCCTCCAGATCGCGCGGGACCACGGGGCGATCGTGATCGTGGACGACTCGCATGCAACCGGCGTCCTCGGCAGGAACGGCCGCGGGACGGCCGAGCATTTCGGCGTCCTCGGGGAAGTCGACATCATCACGTCGACGCTGGGCAAGGCGCTGGGCGGTGCGGCGGGCGGCTTCGTCGCCGGCTCGGCGGCGCTGGCGGACTACCTCACGCAGCGTTCGCGCCCGCAGCTGTTCTCCAATGCGCTCCCGCCAACGGTCGCGGCCAGCGCGCTCGCTGCCGTCCAGGTCGCGGAGCAGCAGCCGGAGCGGGTGGAAACGCTGCGCTCCAACGCGCGCTACTTCCGCGAGCAGATCCTCGAAGCGGGGTTCAAGCCGCTGGAAGGGGAGACGCCCATCATCCCGATCATCGTCGGGGAGACGTCGGCAGCGATCCGGATGAGCGAGATGCTCCTCGCCGAAGGCGTCTTCGTCACCGGGTTCGGCTACCCCGTGGTCCCGCAGGGGCAGGCCCGCGTGCGCTGCCAGATCTCGGCCGCCCACACGCGCGACGATCTCGACGCCGCGGTGGCGGCGTTCAAGCGGGTCGGCCGCAAGCTGCAGTTGATCTGACGCGGTGCGCGGCGGCGGCGCACGATGGCCGCCGCCGCGCCCCTCCGTGACGCCCATCACGAGCCGCCGCCCCGGCTCCATGGGGCGGCGCGCCCGTGACCTCGGCGCGATTCCCTTCGTCCCATCTCGCAGAGCCCACGCCTCCCCGGGCTCGTGAGACCCTTCGCCTTCGAGGCTCTGATATGCGAACGCTCCGTGGCGTGCTGCTCTCCGCGGCTGCCCTGGCTGTACTCCTCCCTGCCGCTGCCGAGGCGCAGCAGGGACGCCGCTTCGAGAATGCATGGTTCTGGGGGATCAAGGGCGGCGGCACGCTCTACGAGCACTCGAGCGTCGGGCAGGATGCGGGCGGCGCCTACGGCGCCGCCGTGGCTGACTGGAACCTGGCACCGACGGTGGGCCTGGAATGGCTCATCACGCGCACCCGCGGGGGCCTGTATGCCTCGTACGAGCAGGGGCTCCTGGAAGAGCGGACGGGCTACACGCTCGACGCGTTCGACCCCAACGCGTCCGTCGCCGCCGTCGATCTCAACAACCTTCGCCGGGTCAACCTCGCCGGCATGATCTTCCCGCCGGTCAATCGCTGGATGCAGCCGTACATCGGACTCGGCCTGAGCCTGGTCCAGATCGCGGACGCGGAAACGGTGAACCCCGAGGTGTTCGCGGACGCGGTGGAGCAGGAGGCGTTCGAGCACTTCATCACCGAGCAGCGGACGCAGCTCCAGCCGCTCGCGATCCTCGGCGTGCAGGCGCGGCTCCAGCCCTTCTCCGTGTTCATCCAGGGCACCGCGACGCGCTTCGACGAGCAGTTCCTGCTCCGCGGCGGCAGCTCGGCGATGGTGACGTACGAGATCGGCATCCGCTACAACATCGGCAGCGCGATCGAGCGCCTCTGATTCACGCTCGACGGAAACGCAGAAGCGCTCCGCCATCGGCGGGGCGCTTCTGCGTTCCGGGCACTTCACCGGCGGGAGACGAAGGCGCTGCTCCGGAGGTACCACCGCAGCGGCCAGTCTGCAGCCTTGGTGATCCCGATGCGCGTCGTCTCGACGACGTCATCAGGATCGACGTCGGGACCGCGACGGATGAGAATCGGCGGCCGCTGGAGCCCCAGGCGATTGTGCACGCCGGTGATGCCGAGGGCCGCGCACAGCTTGCCGGGGCCGTTCGTGAGGTCTTCGACGCGGCGTGCGCGCGGGCGCCGGTGCCGCATCAGCTCGATGCCATCCACCGGCTCGAGGGCGCGAACGAGCACCGCGCTCGCGAGCCCGGCCTCGCGGGTGACGGCGTTGACGCACCAGTGGACGCCGTAGATGAAATACACGTACGCCGTGCCCGGGGGCCCGTAGAGCGGATCGGTGCGATTGGTGCGCCCGGCTGCCGCGTGACACGCGGGATCGTGCTCCCCGACGTATGCCTCGGTTTCGACGATGCGACCGCTGGCGACGCCTTCAGGCGAGTGCACCTCGAGCAGGGCACCCAGCAGCTCACGCGCGACGTGCTCGGTGTCGCGCGCGTAGAACGCCGGCGGCAGCGGATCCCCGAAACGAGAACGCCGCGCGGGGAGCGCGGCGTTCTCGTTCGTGCGTCTCGCGGTCACCCTTCCCCGCCAGCCGCCTTGCGGGCGCCGCCGCGTCCGCGCTTCGCCGGCTGCTTCGCTGCCGCGGGCTTCGCCGCGGCCTGCTTGGGACGCGCAGCCTTCTTCGCCGGCGCGGCCTTGGCCGCCGGGGCTTCACCCTTCGCGGCCGGTGCAGCCTTGGCCGACGGGGCCTCGCTCTTCGCAGCCTTCTTCGCAGGCGCCTTCTTCGCCGCGCCCCGCCCGCGCTTCGCGGCCGCGGGGGCTTCGGCCTTCGCCGCGGGGGACGGCGCCGGAGCGGCCGCCTGCGGTGCTGCCGCCGGCTTGGGCGTCATCCCGGGAATCGG
>DASTYL010000106.1:0-3655 GCA_035764975.1 Gemmatimonadaceae bacterium
GTCCATCCCATCGCGCGCCTCGACTCCATCAACAACGGCGCCGACGACGACGGATCGGGCTCGATGGGCGTGCTCGAGATCGCCGAGGCCATCCAGGCGATGCCGGTGAAGCCGAAGCGTTCGACGCTCTTCGTCTGGCACACAGGCGAGGAGGCGGGGCTCATCGGTTCTGCCTACTTCACGGCGAATCCCACGGTGCCGCTCGATTCGGTCGTCACCCAGATCAACGTGGACATGATCGGCCGCGGCCGCGCCGAAGACATCCCCGGCGGCGGGCCGAACTACCTCGGCGTCGTCGGGGCGAGCTTCGACTCGCGCGACCTCGGCGAGCTGGTGCAGGCGGTCAACCGGAAGCAGGGCGATCCGCTGAAGCTCGACCATCGCTATGACACCACCCTCACCTGGTCGGGCTACAACAACATCTACGGACGCAGCGACCACTACATGTACGCGCTGAAGGGGATTCCGATCGCCTTCTTCTTCACCGGCCTGCATGGGGATTATCACCAGCGCAGCGACGAGCCGGAGTATCTCGATTACCCCCATTACGCGAAGATCACGCGCTACATCGGCGATCTCGTCGTCGAGGTGGGGAACGCCCCGCGGCCCCGCATCAACGGAACGCGGCCCGCCAGGCCGACCCGGCCCGCCATCCCGTAACCGCGCCTTCCGCTGCCGACGTGCCGGCGCCCACGCATCGAGCTCGAGCGTGTGGCGCCGGTCTTTTTTGCCTGCGGGATTTCTGGTCGCGCGCGGCCGCGCGTGCATATTGAACGCTTCCGCAACCGCTCATGACGACGCCCGCAGCTACCCCCGCTCCCGCCGCGACCACGCCGGTCGCCGCGCCGATTCCCACGGTACGGCGTTACGACCGCTCGATCGTCGAGGGGCCGTTGCGGTCAGCCGTGTGGCGTCTGGCGTGGCCGACGATGCTGACGAACATCATCGGCGGGCTGCAGGGAATCGTGGACCACGTGATGGTCGGCCACATGGTCGGCTTCACGGGCAACGCGGCCATCGGCGTCTCCAACCAGATCTGGATCATCGTCATCGTCTTCATCACTTCGCTCTTCACGGGCATGAGCGTGCTCGTCGCGCGCTTCGCGGGGGCGGGTGAGGAGGCCAAGGTGGATCGCGTGGTCTACCAGGCGTTCCTCACGGCGATGGGCATCTCGACGCTGATCATGGCGCCCGTGGGATACTTCCTCGCGCCATGGCTGCTGGATCTCGTGAACGCGGCGCCCGCCGTCAAGGCGGAGGCGCTGCCGTACCTGCGCACGATGATGCTGTTCAGCAGCGGCCTGCTCGTCTTCTTCATGCTGAGCGGCGCCCTCCGCTCGGCGGGCGACGCCCGGACGCCGATGGTGCTCGGCATCGTGATGACGGTGCTCAACATCGCGCTCAACGTGGTCTTCATCAGCGGACTCGGCCCGGTGCCCGCGCTCGGGACGCTCGGTGCCGCCGTCGGGACCGTGCTCGCCTGCGGGCTGATCGCCGTCTTCTCGCTGTGGAAGCTCGTGCGCGGCGGGTGGGTGGTGGCGTTCCCGAAGCACCTCGGCTTCGCCCCCGACTGGACGATCATCCGCTCGCTGTTCCGCTTTGGCCTCCCGACAGGCATCCAGGGGATCGCGATGAACGTCGGTGGGGTGCTGATGCTCGCCTTCATCGGGTCGCTCGCGCAGAGCGCCGCGGCGCAGGCCGCCTTCGCGGTGTCCTATGGCCAGCTCTTCTCGCTGATCACGTGGACGTCGGTGGGTTTGATGGGCGCCGCGGCAGCGGTGGCCGGCCAGAACCTCGGGGCGGGCAAGACCGACCGCGCCATCGACGCGGTGGCGATCGCAGCACGCATCGGGTTCTTCGGTGCAGCCGCCATCGGGCTGTTCTTCCTGTTCCTGCCGCGCCAGCTCCTCGCCATCTTCGGGATGAACGACCCGGCGGTCGCCGACATCGGTGCGCAGCTGCTGCGGGTGCTCAGCGTCTCCGGCCTCTTCATCGCCGTGGCCCTCACCTACACTGGCGGCCTCCAGGGGACGGGCGATACGCGCAGCCCCCTCTACATCTCGATCATCTCGCAGGTCGCCGTCCCCCTCGGCATCTGCTTCGTCATCCAGCAGACAGGATCGCTCGACCCGATGGACATCTGGCTCGCCATTCTCGCCGGCCACGCGACGCGATGCGTGCTGAGCGTGCTGCGATTCAACCAGGGAAAGTGGCGGGCCATCGTCGTGGAGCTCGACGCGCCGGCACGGAGGTAGCGAGGGCTGCCGGTCCCGGATAACCTCAGGTCAACGAACCCCGATGGCCAATGACCGAAAATGCAGCACGCGCAGGCGAGCGGTGTCCCAGGTGCGGCACTCCCATGGAAATCGCGGACGTCACGCCGCATGAGGACACGCAGGTCAACGATCTCGTGCTCCGCTGCGCCAACGGGCACGAGATGCGAGTGAGCCGGCACGAAGAGTCAGCCGGAGAACGGACCTCCTCGGAACAGGATTGAATGCACTACCTCCTGATGTACGACGTCGCCGACGACTATCTCGAGCGTCGCGGGCAGTTCCGCGCCGAGCACCTCCGGCTGCTGCGCGAGGCCCACGCGCGGGGGGAGCTGCTGCTCGCCGGCGCACTCGCCGAGCCGGTGGATGGCGCGGTGTTCCTCTTCGAGGGGAACACGCCTGCCGCGGCGGAGGCGTTCGTGGCGGCCGATCCCTACGTGAAGCACGGTCTCGTGAAGGCGTGGCGGGTGCGCCCCTGGACGACGGTCGTCGGCGACCGGCCGGCGGTCGTCCTGCCCCCCGATCCGGCCTCCTGAGTCGTGGCGTTTTCGGACCGGCCGAGCATCCCCCGTCGCATCATCGGATACCACGTCGACGACGAAGGCCACTGGGTCGCGGAGCTCGAGTGCGGGCACGGGCAGCACGTGCGCCACGATCCGCCATGGCAGAACCGGCCCTGGGTCCTCACGGACGAAGGCCGGGCGCAGTTCCTCGGAACCACGCTGCAGTGCGTGCGATGCTGTGAACCCGAACCGGAAGAGTGACATGACCGCCCCCGCGCAGCTTGCCGCCAGCCTCCGTCGCACGATCGATGGACCGATGTGGCACGGTCCGGCCATCCGCGAGCTGCTGATCGGCGTGGATGCGAGGGCCGCCGCCGCACGGCCCGTCGTCGCGGCGCACTCGATCTGGGAGCTCGTCCTGCACATGGCATCGTGGGCCGAGATCTGTGAACGACGCCTCCGCGGCGAAAGCCTCGGCGACCCGGATCCCGAGGGCGACTGGCCGCCCGTCCCGGCCGACGCCACCGCGGAGGCGTGGGCGCAAGCGCAGGCGCGGGTCGCGAGCTCGTACGAGCGACTCGCGAGCGCGGCGGAGTCGCTCTCCGCCGCCGACCTCGCGCGGCCGGTGGGGGAACGTGGCTACGACGCCGCGACAATGCTGCAGGGGACCGTGGAGCACGGCGCGTATCACGGCGGGCAGATCGCGCTGCTGAAGCGGGCGCTGGTGGAGCCGAAGGGAAGCGTCTGAGGGGCGCGGCGAAGCCGCGCGGGGGCGCGCGCGAGGGCGCGCGCGAGGGCGCCTGACGGCGAGGGGGCGCGGCTGCCGCGAGGAGGCGCGAGGCGCTTCGCGCCCGCGAGGGGGAAACCCCTCGCCGTCAG
>DASTYL010000107.1:0-10965 GCA_035764975.1 Gemmatimonadaceae bacterium
GAGCTCCGCCGCGAAGTCGTCCGCCATCAGCTCGACGACCGAATGTGGTGCCCCTTCGTGCCGGAGGGAGGTCGCCACGGGCATCCCGCCGGGCAGCGAATGGAAGCGCCGCCGGTCGGGGGGCACCGTCGCCTCGAACGCGTCCGGTTGCGCCGCGGGCACGATGCCGCGGTCGTCGAGCAGACGGAGGAACTCGTCGGGACTGATGATCGCGTCGTACGCCTCGCCGTGCGCGCCGGGACAGCGGCCGACGTACGTCAGGCGGATCGGGTCCGGCGCGTAGAGTGCACGCAGATACCGCGACAGCGCGGCGGGAGGGGACAGGAAGGACGCGATGAACGGCGCCAGATCCGTTCCGGTCCCGAGCACGCGCTGCGCGACGTGCGGGCAGGCGCAGAAGACGGCCGGCCCCGGCTGCCGCGCCGCGAGATGCCGCGCGCATGCTTCCGCAACGAGCTCGTCCCCCCAGCTTCCCGGAAGCACGGCGTCGAACCCCGCCTGCAGCCCCGCGTGACAGAGCTGGATCGCCGTCGCCGGCCGGGCAGCGAGCAGCGCATCGTTGCCCACGACCAGCAGCAGCGGCGCGCGCGCTGCTGCCGTTGAGGACCCGGCCGACGGAGCCTGCGAGGATTCGTGGGAAGTGATGGGAGTCACCGTCAGCCTGATCTCAGGGAGCCCGTCAACAAGACAGGCGGGTGTTACATCTGTCAAGATCGGCCCGGACATTGCACCGCCCCTGCCGATGGTATGAAGCGCTGAGAGGCAGGGGTGTCCGACGTATTCAGTCTAGAAGCAGTTCGTCTCAGTCCGGCGGAGCAGGCCGCTCTCGCGGCCTACGCTGCTCGGGCAGCCTGGCCGGCGGGGTTCGCGATCTTCCAGCGCGGAGCGCCTGCCGATGGGGTGTTCATCGTCACGACCGGCCGCGTCGTCCTCCGCAGCCGGGTACGCGCAGGGCGCGGTTTCGTACCCTGGATCGCGACGCCGGGGGAGACGTTCGGCTCGGAGGGGCTCACCCCCGGGGCGCACTACGCCACCGACGCCCGTGCCGACGAGGAGTCGGAGACCCTGTTCCTCAGCTCGAGCCGGTTCCGGGCGCTCATCCGCGAGCAGCCTGCCCTCGCGCTCACGCTCATCGGCCAGCTCACGGCCGAGCGTACGTCGTTGCTCGACAAGCTGCGCGAGCTCACGACGCTGAGCGTCGAGCAGCGGCTTCTGACGACGCTGGTGCGGATGGCCGCCAACGCCACGTTCACGCGCGACGACGGACACGTCGTGCTGGACAGCGCGCACTATCGGCTGCTCTGCGAGCTCGTTGGTGCCACGCGCGAGTCGGTCTCGCTCGTTCTCGGTCGGCTCAGCGGGGATGGTCTCGTGGAGCGCCAGGGCAGCACCCTGATCGTCGCGCCGGCCAGTCGCCTGCTCATGCGCCTGGATCTTCCGCCGATCTCCGACGACCTGCTGGTGCCGGAGCTCGACGGAGCGCAGGGAGCGCGCGCCGTCAGCTGACGCCACGCCCCGCACTGATGTATCGGCGACATTCTCCACCAAGGCGTCCGGCTCTGCCGGGCGCATTTTTCTTGGGGTAGCTTACCCGATCATGCCGCAGCCAGTCGCTCCGTTCCTGATCGCCGCTGCCGCCGGCGCCGCTGCCGGTGCCGCCACGCGCTGGTGGCGGCAGCGACATGCCCTCCGCGTCGAGGCGGCAGCGGGCGCGCGACTTCCCCTGGGCCCCGACGGCGTCATCATCGGAGCGGGTGCGCTGACGCTGGACCGGCCGCACGCACCCGCTGTGCTGCTCCTGCATGGCGCGGGAGACACGCCGAACTCGATGCGATATCTCGCCGGAGCGCTGCACGCCGCCGGCTACGCCGTCCGCGCGCCACTGCTGCCGGGCCACGGACGCACCATCCGCGACTTCGCCGCGGTGGCAGAAGACGACTGGATGGATGCGGCGCGCGCCGAGCTGCGCGAGCTGCAGCGCAGGCACGCCTGGGTCGCCGTCATCGGGCTCTCGATGGGGGGGGCACTGGCGGCACGGCTCGCAGCGGACCCGGAGCTCGGCCCGTCGCTCGGCGCGGTCGTGCTGCTTGCGCCCTATCTCACGCCGCCGGCCCCGGTGCGCCTGGCCGCGCTCCTCTCGCACGGGTGGGGCGCCCTGGCCGAGTACGTCAACACGCTCGATCCGCGGTCGATCCACGACGAGCAGGAACGGGCGCGCACCATCGGCTACGGGATCATGACGCCCGCGGCGCTGCGTGCGCTGGTGCGGACGGCGCGTGCGGCGTTCGAGGCCCTCCCCTCGGTCGGGCGCCCTACGCTGATGGTGCACTCGAGCCACGACAACCGCGTCGCGGCCGTCGCGGCGCGCCGGGCGTTCGAACGGATCGGGACCGCGGAGAAGCGGCTGATGTGGCGGGAGATCGGCGGCCACATCCTCCCCGTCGATCATGGACGGCAGGAAGTGTTCGACGTCGTGCTGGCGTGGCTCGCCGCGCACGGCGGCGTGGCGCGGGAGGCCGGCGCGGCCCCGGTGGCCTGAGGAAGGGCCGGATGCGCGACGGGGGTGGCTCCACTGGAGCCACCCCCGTCGCACATCTCGGGCGCCGGCGGGAGCCGGCGCGACGTGCTCAGAGCACCTTGTCGAGCAGGTTCCCGCCGAAGTCCTTCACCGCGTCGATGGAACCGCTGACCGCCGACGTCGCCTGGTCGACGATGCCGCCGGCGACGCGCTTGGTGCGGGCGACCGGCGACTGCTTGCGCGTGGTGCGCTTGCGCGTCGTGGACCGCTTGGCCGCCGAGCGCTTGGACGATGCCGCCGTCCGGGTGCTCTTGCGGGCGCCGCCACGCTTCGCTGCGCCGCGCTTGGCCGTCGACTTCTTCGCCGCGCGCTTGGTGCCGCGCTTCGCGGAAGAGCGCTTGGCCGTGGACTTCCGGGCGCCACCCTTCTTCGCGGCCGACTTCCGGGCGCCGCCCTTCTTCGCGGCGGCCTTGCGGGCACCGCCCTTCTTTGCTGCGGACTTCCGGGCGCCGCCCTTCTTCGCGGCCGACTTCCGGGCGCCGCCCTTCTTCGCCGCCGACTTACGACCACTGGTGCTGGACTTCCTGGAAGAACGCTTCTTCGTCGCCATGCCGGGTCTCCTGAGGAGTTGTTCGGGGGACTGCAGTCAACAGCGCGTGCGCGTGCGCACATCACCGTGCATGACCGGGGCCACGTAGTGCGCGTCCGGGAAGTTTTGCAGTAATGCCGTTTTCGTCAAGCACTATTTCGCCGTTCACCAACACGTAGCGCACACCAGTCGCGGTTCGCTGCGGCGATTCGAACGTCGCTTCGTCGCGGATCGTCGCCGGATCGAAGATGACGACGTCGGCGAACATCCCCCGCTTGAGCAGCCCGCGGTCGTCGAGACCCACGCGTTGTGCGGCGAGGCTCGTCATTCTGCGAACCGCCTCCTCGAGCGACAGGACGCCCTCATTACGCACGTAGTGCCCGAGGATGCGCGGGAAGGTGCCGAACCCGCGCGGGTGCCCGCGCCCGTTCCCGTCTGCGGCCGGCGTCGTCGCGCCGGCGTCCTGGCCCACCGACACCCAGGGCTGCCGCATTGCGAGCCGCAGGTCGTCCTCGCTCATCGCGAAATAGATCGCGCTCGTGCGCCCGCTGTCCGCGACCAGGATGTCGTAGGCGGCCTCGAAGGGATCCTGGTTCCGCAGCCGCCCCACCTCGGCGAGCCGCCTCCCCTCGTAGCTCCGGAGGGAATCGGTCCGGACATCGTTGATGAGGATCCGGTCGGCCGGCTGCCACCATTCGCCGGTGCTGTCCGCGCGCAGCCGCGCGCGGGTGGCGGGATCGCGCAGCCGCGCCAGCAGGGAATCGCGCCCTCCCGCCTGTGCCCACGTCGGGAGCATCGCGGCCAGCCCGGTGCCCGCGGCGACGTACGGGTAGAGGTCCGCCGTGACATCCATGCCCGCGTGGCGTGCCGAGTCGATGAGCGCGACGGCGGCGGCCATGGTGCCCCAGTTGGCTTCGCCGTTCACCTTGAGGTGCCGGATCTGCGTCCACGTGCCGGCGCCCTCGCCGATCGCGATCGCTTCCCGGACCGCCGCGAGCAGCGCGTTGCTCTCGTTCCGGATGTGCGAGGCGTAGCCACCCCCGCGCGCCGCGGCGCGCGCCGCGAGCACGACCAGCTCCGCGGTGGTGAAGAAGGTGCTCGGCGGATAGATGAGTCCCGTGCTGAACCCCATCGCGCCATCCCGCATCGCCTCGTCGACGAGGTCGCCCATGCGGTCGAGCTCCTCCGCCGTCGGCGCCCGGGAGGCGTCTCCCATGACCGCGCGCCGCACGGAGGCCGCGCCGACGTACGTGCCCAGGTTGATCGCGACGCCGATCGAATCGAGGTGCCGGAAGTAGCCGTCGAGGGACGTCCACGGCAGCGGCGCGCCGTCGGTCTCGCCGGCAACCGTATTGGGCCAGGCGGAGCTGACCTCGCCGGTGATCTCGCTCGTGATCCCCTGCGTGATCTTGGAGACCGCGGTGCGATGCCGGAGGATCGACATCTCCGAGTGCCCGAGCATGTCGATGAACCCGGGCGACACGACCATGCCGCGCGCATCGATGATCCGCGCGGCGCCGTCACGCGGAAGCTTCGGCGCCACGCGGACGATGCGGTCGCCGCGGATGGCGACGTCGGCGTAGTACCACGGATTCCCGGTGCCGTCCACGACCCGGCCGCCGGCGATGAGCACGTCGTAGGCGGGAGCGGTCGGCCGCGGCGCGGGCGTTGGTCGCGCGATGCATGCGACGAGCGCGAACGCCGGCGTGACGAGCGCCATGCGCCGGAGACTCACGCATGCGGCGGAGAAATGGTTTCGCATGCGAGGGAATATCGCGCGCGGCGCGGCATCGGCAGGGCCTGCGGCCCTCCTGCACTTTGCGGCGCGGCATCGCGAAAGGCGGAGGCGCGATGGCGCGCGCCACACCGGTCATACGGCGGGGCGCACCGTCCAAACAGGTCGCGGCGGCCAGGCGTGCTCCGCCCATGCGACCCGGAGGTTCCGGACCACATCGGTCATGATGACCGACTCACGTTCGCTCGGAAGTCCCGGCTTCCAGCAAGCCGCGACACGACAGGCGGTTCGGCGAACGCATCCGCGCCGGTGCCGGCAAGGATCGATGCGGTCAGAAATACCTCGTCAGAATCTCGACACCTGCAGAGCCCGATCGTACGTAACTGTAAGCAAGCGGGCGAGTTGCGCCATTCTGTGCAAATCTTTGACAGTGACTCGGTTTGTGACGTATGGTACGGTTCCTTCGTATTCCCGGCGACAGAACGACTCTCGAGCCTGCCAGGCGATGGAGCCTGGAAGGCGGCAGTAGATCCTCTCCCCTGCAGTTGATCCGTGCCGCGGCCTCGCACCGCGGCGGTCATGTCCCCTCCCCCGAGGCACTGTTCCATGAACTTCTCTTCACTCGCCCGCACGGCGCTGCTGGTTGGCGCGCTCGTGGGTGTCACGTCTGCGACGGCGCAGGCGCAGCCGGTCCTCTCCAACGGACCCGTTGCAGTGGCACTCAAGGGCACCAAGATCGAGGTCCTGACGCTCAACGTGGCGGGCGCCCTGAACACCAACGCCGACCTCGCGGCCAGCGCCAATCTCGGCAACCTCACCGCGACGCTCGATTGGTCGCTGAGCCCCAGCCGGGGCAGCGTTTCCCTGGTCGGTTTCTTCTCGACGGCCTACGCGCTCACCGACGGCGCTGGCAACGAGGTTGCGCCGACCGCCTTCCTGGGCGCGTGCACGAGTGCGACTCTGGCGGGCGGCACCTGCTCGGCCACGCTCGCCGGCTTCACCGGCAGCGACGCCGTCGTCGCCGGTGGTGGCGCGTCGCTCACCCTCTGGAGCAGCCCCGCGATCACGGGCACGCTGCGAAACCAGACGGGCGTCGCGGTCGGCCTGAACTTCCAGCTCGACCCGACGGTCGTCGCTGGACTGCCGGCCGGCGTTTACAACGGCACGCTGAACCTGCGCGCCTACGCGCAGTAAGCGTCGGTGGTCGCGGTAGCCGGGATGCACGCCTGGTGTCGAGGAATCTCGTCCGGGCCGGTGGGCTCCATCGTTCTGTGGCTGCTGCCACTGGCGATGGCGCTCACCGGCTCGCGCGCATCCGCCCAGGTGTTGTCGCCCGCAGTCGGTGTCCCGGTCTCGGCAACCAAGGCGGGACAGCTCACCGTCTCACCCACGGTCAACGCAACGCAGACCGCGCCCTCCATCGCGGACGGGACCACCACTCCGTTCGGCCCGGGACCGGTCGGGATCACCACCCAGTGGGACGTGAAGCCGGGCAAGGTCGCGAGCATTCGCCTCGTCGGCTATTTCAGCGCTGCCGGCGCCGCACTGACCAACGAGGTCGGAGACCCGATCACCTCGGGTGAGGTCGAGGCGCAGATGACGACCGTCGCCGGCATGACCTGGACCCCGTTCACGCAGGCACCGGTGATAGCCGGGACCGCGACGGTCGGCACGCCGGGAGCCAGCCTGCTGTTCTGGACCGTGGCGATCGGCGGTGGCAACAAGCAGGCATCACGAGTCGATCAGCTTTCGCTGCGATTGAACATGACGGGACGGGGCGCACCGCTTCCGGCGGGCACTTACACCGGGACGCTCCACCTTCGGGCGGTCGCGTTTTGAGTCGGCAGTCCGGTGGAGAGGCGATGCCTCCCCCGCCGCATGGGGAAGTAACCTTGCGACACCTCCCGCACCAGCAATCGTCACATGACTGCGGGCGTGCCATTTCGAACCCGCCGCCCACCGTCCGCCCCCGGCTGATTCCGCAGCACCGCCGACGTCCCCGGCCAACCGCCTGTCACGCGCGACTCGCAAAATGATCTCCCTTCGTCCGATCCTCTGGGCCCTGGTGCTCGGTGTCAGCGTCGCCATGGCCGGGCATGCGCAGACCATCAGCCCGCCGGTCGAGGAGTACACAGAGCGCGCGAGCGCGAGCTTCCAGGTCACGAACAACACGCTCACGCCGCTGGTCGTGGTGCTCGACGTCCGCGGATTCACCGTCGACGAAGCCGGCAACCTGCTCGATACGCCGCTCGACACGGGCCGCGTGAAGGTGCAGCTCTCCGAGATGAGCTTCCGCCTGCCGCCCCGCGCGTCCCGGACGATCTTCTACGACGCGAAGGCGAACGGCGGTCCCGCGTGGTTCCAGGTCATCGCGACGTTCACCGGCGCGCGCGCCGCGAACGGGCTCAATCTCCGGATCGAGCTGCCGCACGTCGTTTATCTCAACCAGCGCACGGCGCTGGGCCGCGCGGACGTCGTCGTGCGGTCCGCCAGGTTCGATGCGGCCGCGAAGATGGTGACGGTCGAGCTCGAGAATGTGAGCGAGCGGCTTGGTCGCGTGCAGGAGCTCGCGATCGCCGGCGGAGATGCCTCCGCGTCCGGCGCCGCGATGCCCGTGTTCCCGAAGAGCCGCCGTCGTGCGCAGGTCGCGTGGACGGCGAAGACGCCGCCGACGCGCATCTCGGCGAAGTTCGATGGGTTCACCGTCGAAGCACCCGTCACGCCCTGATCCGGCGTGGCCCGGCCGATTGAACCCGAGCCTCGACGTCGCGCACCGGCGATTCCGGTCTTCGCCCTCGTCATCGCGACCCTGATAGGCGACGGGCGGCCGGCTGCCGCGCAGACGGTGTTCGAAGCGCAGGGGGGCGGCTCCACGCTCTTCGGCGGGTACGGCAGCCTCCTGAACTTCTGGAGTCCCCGCTTCGACGGGTGGGCCGGAGTCGGGTGGCAGGATGGCTGGCGCTTCGGGGCGTTCATGCGCACCGAATGGCGTCGCGATACGATCCGCGTCGGCAACGATGTCGTCCCGGTGCGCCTGCCGACCGACGTCTTCGGGTCGGGTACCAACGTGCTCGTGCAGGGGGTCTCGCTGGTGCGCGCGCGCAACGGTGCCACGTACCGGCTCTTCGGCGGGGGCAGCGCGATCGGCATCGGCGCCCCGCTCTTCTCGGCTGCACGTGCGAACCGCCCGCTGGGCGCCTTGCAGGCGAGCCAGCCCATCACGACGACGCTGACGGCGAGCGCGACCGTGATCGCCGCCGAACGCCAGACGGCACTCGCCGGCCTGGAGTGGCGTCCCATTCCGCAGCTGGCAGCCAGCGGCGTCGGGGGGGTGGGCTCCAACCACCCGTACGGCGCCGCGGCCGCGCTGTACAGCGGCCGGCACGTCGACTGGAGAGTCGCACTGGTCGGCAGCGGCCGCGGGTTCCAGCGTGCCTCGCTGCCGCTGCCGGCGCAGACCGAAGTCGACGGCGCCAACTTCAACTTCACGGTGCGGCCCACGGAGAACACGTACGTGGGCATCGGACGGCAGCGCTTCCGGCGCGACAGCCTGACTGTCGAGTCCATCGTCGCCACGGCGTCGAACATCACGGCCGGGACGACGGTGTTCGGCACGCGGCTGATGGCGTCGGTGTTCCGGTCGGAGATCCTGGACGAAGTGTCGTACGCGACCGCGGTCGGCGGCGGACGGTCGCTGGGCCGCCGCTTCGACGTCGAGTACTACTACCTGCGCAGCGACCGGTCGGAAGAAAGCACCCAGGCGTCGCTGTTCCGGTTTCGGGAATCGATCACCCGCAGGCTCCAGCTCAGCCAGTACGTGAGCGTCGAAGGCGGTCAGCCACGGGGCGGCGTCGGCGGAACGGTGATGTTCCCGTTCGGCACCGTAACGGCCGACTACCAGCTCCAGCACATGCCGTTCGACCAGCTCCGGCCGTTCCGTCAGTCACTGGTGATCATGTCCTCGCTGCAGCTCGGGAATTACAAGACGAGCGTCTCGACGCAGCTCGATGCGGGTGGCCGCGTGGCGTATTCCGCCACGGGGAGCACGTTCCTCTACCTGAACCAGATGGGCGGCGTACAGCCGCAGACCGTCGGTGTGTCACTCGAGCGCTTCATGGTGCGCGGCATCGTGCGCGACGAGGAGGGCAATCCGGTCGAGGGGGCCGCCGTCGACGTCGAAGGGCAGCTGGCGTTCACCAATCGAAGCGGGGAGTTCTTCGTCCGGGTCCCCCGCCCGCGCGAGTACCGCCTGCAGGTGGTGCCCGCCGAGTTCCTGAGCTTCGAGCAATATGAGGTCGTGTCGCAGCCGGAGACGGCGCCGGCGGCCAAGGCCGCGGATGCCGTACCCGCCATCGTCGTGCTTCGTCGCGTACGGGCCGCCGCACCGGCGCCCCCGCCGGATTCCACAACCGCACCGGCTGGGAGCCCGCCGCCGGACCCGGACGCCGGTCACCCTCCGCGGAGCCGGCGATAGGCCGACCGGACGTCGGGAAACCCACGTTGCCCGGCGTGTGCCGATCCGGTACTCTCAAGGGTCCAACCCCTCCCCCCAGGAGCGTCGCATGATCACCGGATTCGTCGTCGCGATCGTCCTCGTCCTCGCCGCGCTGTTCGTGCTGACGAGCTCCTTCAAGATCGTCGGCCAGGCCGAGGTCATGGTCATCGAGCGCCTGGGCCGCTTCCACCGGCTGGCGCGATCGGGCTTCAACGTCCTGATCCCGTTCATCGAGCGGCCGCGCTCCATTGACGTCCGTTTCATCGAAGCCGACCCCGCCGGGATCAAGAAGATCACCGCCGGCTCCTCCTCGCGGATCGATCTCCGCGAGCAGGTCCTGAACTTCCCGAGCCAGCCGGTCATCACGAAGGACAATGTGACGATCGACATCGACGCGGTGCTGTACTACCGCGTCGCCGATCCGCAGAAGGCGACGTACGCCGTGCAGAACCTGCCGTACGCGCTCGAGACGTACACGCGCACGACGCTGCGCAACATCGTCGGCGAGATGGAGCTCGACCAGACGCTCGCGAGCCGCGACCAGATCAACCGGCGGATGCGCGAGGTGATCGAGGAAGCGGCGGTGAGCTGGGGCGTGGACGTGACGCGCGTGGAGCTCCAGGCCATCGAGCCGCCGCGGGACATCCAGCAGTCCATGGAGCTGCAGATGCGCGCGGAGCGCGAGCGCCGGGCGGCCGTCACGAACGCCGAGGCGCACAAGCGTGCGGCGATCCTCGAGGCCGAGGGGCTCAAGGAGTCGCAGGTACGGAAGGCGGAGGGTGAGAAGGGCGCGGCGATCCTGCGCGCCGAGGGCCTCGCGCAGGCGCGGCTCGCCATGGCCGAGGCCGAGGCGGAAGCGATCCGGCGCATCACCGCGGCGCTTCCCGAAGGCCAGGCCGCGATGTACCTGCTCGGGCTCAAGTACCTCGAGGCGCTTCCGAAGATGAGCGAGGGGAAGGGCTCGACGATCTTCCTGCCGGCGGAGGCCACCGGGGTGCTGGGCGCGGTGGGCGGATTGCGGGAGCTGCTCGGTCGCGCGGGTGCCGTTGCCCCGGCGGCAGAGCGGCCGCCGGTCGCCCCCGGTCCGTCGCTCGGCTACCCCGCCCTGCGCCCGCCGGCCCACACGGGCGCCGGCTCCGCCGAGGAATCGTGAGCGAGGCGAGGGTGACCGAAATCTCGCGGGAGCGTGCTGCATTGATCGCCCGTGCGCATGCGTGCGAGCGCTGCGGGGAGTACAGCTTCAAGAAGTTCGCGGTGCATCCGGCCTCCGAGTCCCAGCGCGCAGCGCTGCACGTCGGATGGATCGCGCGAAAGACGTGCGGCGTCTGCGGATCGGAGCAGGAGGTGGGGCTGGACGCCGAAGGGGACATCGTGTTCGCCGGATAGAGCTGCGAGCGGCGAGCTGCGAGAGTCACCAGCCAGGCGGGTCGTTCTCGCTGCTCGCAAGTCGCAGCTCGCAGCTCGTACCTGAATATCTCTTCGTTCTCCCTCTTTGATGCCCCTGACGATCCCCACCCTCGTTCCCGGCGACCGCGTGCAGCACGAGCTGCTCGTGCTCGATCGCGCGGAGAAGAAGACGAACGCGGGCGACCCGTTCGTCATCCTGACGCTCGGCAACCGGTCCGGGC
>DASTYL010000108.1:0-6319 GCA_035764975.1 Gemmatimonadaceae bacterium
GAACGCCGGCCACCACTCCACGACGTCGAGGTCGTGCGTGAGCGCGACCGCCCACCGGTGCCCCCCGGGCCACGGCGCCAGCGTGCCGAACGCGCGCGAGCCGGCCGCGCGCATCGCGGCCACGCGAAGCCGTTGCGCTGCCCGCGACACGATGGGATCGCGTTCCATGCCCGCGGCAACGAGCGGATTCTCCGACGAGGGGACACGATCGAATCGGTCGCGCGCGGCGCTTCGCTGCTCGGCGACGGCGCCCACGATCTCCGCCACGAGGCGCACGGCGGCGCGCTCCACGACGACACGGCCTGCTTCATCTCCGATGAACCAGTCGTTCCCGATGGCGTCCTGCACGGTGCACGACCCGCGCGTGTCGCGTATCCGCAGCTCGGCGACATCCGCGTCGGGATCCTCGACGCGGAGCAGGCACGATGCGTCGAGGAGCGTGTCGAGCCCGTACCGCTCGAGGGCATCCAGCGACCGCGCCGACGCGTCGAGACGGATCATGCTACCACCCGGCGGGCTCGGGGAGCGTCCGGAGAGGTTTCGCCGGCTGGCCGCCGACGATCGTGAGCGGCGGCACGTCCTGCGTCACCACGGCGCCGGCCGCGACGACGGCCCCACGCTGGATCCGGACGCCGGGGAGGATGACCACGTGGGCGCCGATCCACACATCGTCCTCGATCACGACCGGCCCCTTCGCCACGGGAGCGACGCCCGCGATGCGCGAAGCGTTGGGGTGCGACGACGTCACGATCGTCACGCGCGGCCCCATGCTCACGCGGTCCCCGATGATCAGGTTGTCGCGGTCCGCGAGCTCCTCGACGACGATGAACCCGTCCGCGATGTACGTCTCGCGGCCGATGTGGAATCCGCACCAGCGCAACGCGGTGAGGCGCATGCCGGGAAAGAATGCGTTCGTCGCCAGTCGCTTCAACACCTTCTTCCGGATGCGTCGGAGCAGCGCCATGGTCATCCCAGGTATCGGTAGAGAAACGCGGCGCGCCGGGTGACGGCGAGCGGCAACCGCGACCACACGGTGTTGGCCAGCGCGATGGGGCCTCCGTCACGCCGCGCGACGTTCAATCCGCGTGCCTCCGGCCAGTAGTCGTACGCCAGCGGCTCGGCGACGCCGCCCCACCGCTCCTTGAACTCGACGAGCCCGCGCTGCCCGGGCGCGGCGCGGCCGAGATCGAAGCTCACTCCCGCGGCGATGGCCTGTCGAAGGGCGGTCCAGAGCAGCAGGTGGTTTGGGCGAAGGTCCCAATGTGCGGGCAGCGATGCCCCGAAGCCATAGATCCAGCTCGTGCCGCCCTTCCAGATCGTGATTCCGGCGACGGCGGAGCCGTCGGCGGTCCGCGCGATCAGCACGTCGGCAAGCCCCTGCCCGTGCAGCTCGGCGCCGAGCTCCACGAAGAACCGCCGTGGCGGCGATGGCAACCCGAGTCGCCGCGAGGTCTCTTCCTGCAGCTCCGCCATCGCCAGCCAGCTCGCGGCCGTCCCCGAATCGTCGACGATGAGCCCACTCTTCTGGCTCTTCCGGATGCCCCGCTGCACGTGGCTCGCGTGGAGCCGTTTCCATACCGCTTGCTCGCCCTCGCGCGTGTCGACGAGGTAGCGGTTGTAGGCGCTGCTCCGCTGATAGCCCGGCCTCGGCGAACCGGCATCGACGCCCACCTTCACCTCGAGCCGGCGGATGCGCCGGTCGCGCGCGACCTCGACGGCCCTGTCGAGCAGCGCGGAACGCACCTCGCCGCGCTCGGCGAGCGGCCCCGCCATGTAGCTGAACGGCAGGCTCACGAGCCGCCGCGGGCCGAGCAGCGCCGGCACCTCGAGCAGCGGCAGGATACCGGTGATACGCCCGTCTTCCCGCGCAACGACGTGCTGCGCGCGAAAGCCGAAGCAGCGGGCAAGGCCGGCCACCCAGCTGCGCCGGTGGTAGAACGATCCCGCGGCGGCCGCGAGCTCGTCCCACCCATCGGGAATCTCAGCCTCGACGGTGAGCAGAAGCGACGTCATTGAGAAGTTGTTGGAATCGTGCGACGGCCTGCTCCTGGTCGAACATCGCGTGCACCCGGGCGCGGCCACTCATTGTAAGCCGCGCGCGCAAGTCGCCGTCGGCCAGCAGCCGCGCGATCTGCTCGGCGAGGTCGGACGGCGAGGCCGCGTTCGCGAGCAGGCCGGTCTCGCCGTCGCGGACGACCTCGGGGATCCCGCCGGCGCGCGTCCCCACGACCGCGGATCCGGCGACCAGCGCTTCGGCGAGCGTGAGGCCAAGCCCCTCTTCCCTGCCACGCGTCGGCAGCACCGTGATGGTGCTCGCGCCATATTCGGCGGGCATCTCGTGCTGCGGCCGGAAATCGTGAAAGGTGACGATGGCGGCCAGCCCGCGATCCGCGGCGAGGCGCTCGAGCGCGGGACGCATCGGACCCTCACCCAGGATCCTGAGCTGCACCGGTGTGCCGCGGGCGGAGAGGATGCCGACGGCCTCGATGAGGTCCTGCACCCCCTTGCTCTCGACGAGATTGCCGGCGTACAGCAGCCGTGGCGGCTGCGCCTTCTCCGCGCCCGCGCCGGTGGCGAAGTGATCGAGGTCGAGCGGCAGATACAGCGGCTGGATCCGCGAGGCCGCGGCCGGGATGGCCGTAGCCAGGTCGCTCGCGAGAAACGCGGAGACCGTGGTGACGGCCGCCGCGCGCGTGAGTGTGAACCGCGCGAGCCGCCGTGCGATCGCCGATCGATCCAGCATGCGGACGTCGCTGCCGTGCGCCGTCACCACCACCGGGACGCCAAGGCCGGTGGAGAGCAGCCCCGCCGGGATCCACCAATGCGCGTGAATGACGTCGGGCGCGAAGGTGGCCACCGCCCGCCTGAGCTGCCATCGGAACGCCGCGAGCACCGCCGGTACCCCGAGCAGTGCCTTCACCGAGAGGACCCGAGTGCGGTGGAGGTCTCCGCGATAGCCGACCCGCTCCCATCGCTCCGGCGCGTAGCGGAAGCGGTGGACGGCGACACCATCCTCGGTGGCCAGGACCGGCGTGCCCGGCGTGTGTGGGGCGATCACGCGGACCGTGTCTCCGCGGCGCACCATCCCCCGGGCCAGCCGCGCGACGAAGGCGCCGGCGGGGTCGCCGGCGAATCGCGGATAGTTGTGCGTCGCGACGAGGATGCGCATCAGGCGTCGAGCGTTTCGCGGCCAAGGCGGCTGGCGATCAGGTATCCGAGGCCGGGCAGGAGCTCCGTCACGGTGAGCCACACGCGGGAGGCGACCGTGAGCACGACGGCGTCGGATCCGGCGGCGATGCCGAGGGCGGGCAGCGCCGTGGTGAGCGCGAGCTCGCGCACGCCGATGCCGCCGGGTGCGAACACCGCCACGTAGCCGAGCAGGTACGAGCCCGCGTAGGCGCCGACGTACGCCAGTCCCGATCCTGGCGCTTCCCCAAGCATCGCGATGGTGAACCACCGGAAGGCGACCCCATACAGCAGCCACGCGATCGCACATCCGAGGGTCGCGATCACGAGCGCGCGCCACGGCGTGGGCGCCGTCTGGCGTATCGGCCGCCGCAGGAGGCGCGCGGCGATGGCGAACAGCAGGGGCATGACGCGCGGCAGCACGACGAGCAGCACCAGCAGCGCGGCCATCATCGTGTACAGGACCGACGCAGGCACGGCAGCCAGGGCGTCGCGCCCCGTCGCAAGCGCGATGATGAAGCCGACGAGCACGTTCGCGACGGTGATGAGGATCGCGGCGCTCGCCGACTGTGCCGGCCCCACCCCGCGCTGATGCAGCATCACCGTCATCGCGCCGATCTGCCACACCTTCCCCGGCACGTACTTGCCGAGATTGGAGATCGACCAGATCGCGGCCGCCGGCCCGAACGCCGGTGCACTCCCCCACGTGAGCAGCGTCCGCCGCCACGTCTCGATCAGCACCGCATAGGTGACGAAGACGAGTGCCGTCGACGCCCCGAGCCAGCCGAGGTGGATGTCGCGATCGAAGCGCGCCGTGCCGACCGTCTCCCACTGCTGCCAGAGGATGCGGGCGGTGAAGGCGAGGACGAGGATCGTCAGCAGCGCTTCGACGGCGCGCCGCCTGGGGGAGCGGCCGGGCGAACGAGGGCGGGCGGAGCCGGCGACCGGCGCGGGAGCGAGATCCGCCGGCTCAGGCTCCGGCATCCGTCCCGCCGCGGGCGCTCAGCTCATCGATGCGGCGTCGCAGCTCGCGGAGCTCGGCCCGCTGCCCCGCGATCGTCTCGCCGAGCAGCCCGGCGGCGAAGAAGATCCCGCCGAGGATGAGCGTCGTCTGGATGAGCGTCCACACCCATCGCTGGCCGAAACCGGTGGCGAAGAGCAGCACGAGCGCCACGAGGCCCCCCAGCACCCCGATCGCGAACATCCCGGCCCCTGCCATGCCGAAGGCGAGGAGCGGCTTCTGCCCGAAGCGGAGCTCGAACCAGACCGACAGCATGTCGAGCACGCCGATCGGGATGCGGTGCCACGTCGCGAACTTGGAGCGGCCCGCATGCCTCGGGTACAGCGGCACCGGGATCTCGGTGACCGTGAACCCCTGCGCGGCGGCGATCACGATCATGTAGCGGTGCCAGTCCGGCCGCACCGGGAGCGCGTCCATGATCTCGCGCCGGTAGGCCTTCACCGAGTTGAGGTCCTTGACCTTCACGTCGAAGAGCGAGCGGCTCAGCCGGTTGTAGATGCCGGAGACGAAGGCCTTCTCGTAGGCGCCCTGCTTGTACCCCGTGACCATGTCCGCCTCGTCCGCCAGGATCGGGGCGACGAGGCGCGGGATGTCCTCCGGCTTGAACTGGAGGTCGGCGGGGTAGAAGACGAGCACCCGCCCGCGGGCCGTGAGGTAGCCCGTCCGCAGGGCGTCCGCGATGCCGCGCTGGCTGCGATGCCGGGCGAGCCGCAGGAAGGGATACCGCGCCTCGAGCTCCTTGAGGACCGCCCAGGTGTCGTCCTCGGAGCCGTCGTCGACGACGACCACCTCGAACGAGACGTCCGGCACGGTGCGGAAGGCCGCCTCGGCGAGCTCCATGAACAGCGGGAGGTTCGCCGCCTCGTCCTTGGCGGGGACGAGGACGGAAACCTCGACATCGGGCATCGGGTGCCGGGAATCGGGCGCGGAGACCAGCGCGGAGATGGTGCTCAAGTCGGGCGGGAGCGCGCGGCCCGTTAGACCCGCTTCCGCATCCGCGCCGAGAGAACTCCGAGCTGATCCCGGTACTTGGCCACGGTGCGGCGGGCGATGTTGACGCCGCGCTGCTTGAGGATGTTCACGATGGCCTGGTCCGTCAACGGGTGCTTGGCATTCTCCTCGGCCACCAGCTTCTGGATCTGGGCCTTGATGCCGCGGGCGGAGACGTCCTCCCCGTCGGTGGTCGAGAGGCCGGACGAGAAGAAGAACTTGAGCGGCAGCACCCCGCGCGGGGTCTGCACGTACTTCTCGTTCGTCACCCGGCTCACCGTCGATTCGTGCATCGAGATGACCTCCGCGACCTCGCGCAGCGTGAGCGGCTTGAGGTGCTGGACACCCTTCTCGAAGAAGTCGCGCTGCCGCTCGACGATGTAGTTCATGACCTTCAGCATCGTCTGCCGGCGCTGCTCGATCGCCTGGATCATCCAGTTCGCGGAGTTGAGCTTGTTGGAGATGAACTCCTTGGACTCGCCGTCGAACTTCTTCTTGTCGCGGGCGATCTCCTGGTACGCCTTGCTGAGCTTGAGGCGCGGCAGGTTCGCGTCGTTGAGGAAGACGTGGTACTTGCCGTCGATCTTCTCGACGATGAGGTCGGGGATGATGTAGTTGTCGTCCCCTGCCGAGTAGACGAGCCCCGGCTTGGGGTCGAGCTTCGCGATCTCGTCGGCCGCGCGCTGCACGTCGGACGGGCTGATCCCGAACCGCTTGGAGATCTCGCTCCAGCGGTGGTTGATCAACTCGTCGAAGCAGTCGCGCACGAGGCGGAACGGCACCGACTGCTCGAGCCCCGCCTCGCGCAGCTGCAGCATGAGGCACTCGCGGAGGTCGCGCGCCCCGACGCCCGGCGGATCCAGGTTCTGGATCGTCGAGAGCATCGCCTCGGCCTCGACCATCCCGTACCGCTTGTCGTCCTCGACGTCGCGGTCCATCTGCTCGGCGAGCTCCTCGAGCATCTGGTTCGCGCCCTCGACGATCTCCTCGAGCGAGCAGGCGAGATAGCCGTCCTCGTTGATGTTCCCGACGAACTCCTCGGCCAGGAACTGCTCGCGCGGATTCAGGTCGAGGAGGTTGATCTGGTCGCGCAGGTGATCGCTCAGGTCGCGCGAGTCGACC
>DASTYL010000109.1:0-3249 GCA_035764975.1 Gemmatimonadaceae bacterium
ACTGGGACGCGCCGCACCAGGGCGCGGGGCTGGCCAGCCTCCTCCTCGGCCGCTGGACGCTGAATGCGGCCGGCCAGCTCCGCTCCGGGCTCGCGGTCACCGGCGTCAGGATGCGGCTGATCGACGTGTATCCTGGCGGCGGCTTCGGCCAGCGCTACGTCATGGACAGCACCCGCAACACCGTCCGGCTGCCGCCCTACGCCCGGGTGGACCTGGGGCTCCGCCGCACATGGGGGGAGAAGCGCGAGTGGACCTTCGCCTTCCAGCTCCAGAACGTCTTCTTCCGTTGGAACGCCAGCGGCTACGATTGGCCGGAGTACTTCGATGCGCGGCGCCGGGGCAGGGCGGGCGCCGCGGACGAAGCATTCGAACGCATCTCGCTGCCCATCATCCCGTCGCTCGGGCTGGAGGTGCGCTGGTGAGCCGCGACCGGAAGCCGATGCGGCTGGGCGCGCTCGCGGCGCTCGTCGCAGTGCTCGCATGCGGGACGTCGGATGCGCTGCCGCCCGCTATCCCCGAGGCGCAGCTCGCCGTGCTCCTCACCGACAGCGCGCCCGAGGCGTGGGACAGCGTCCGGTATGCCATGCTCGCGGAAGTCGGGACCCCTATCGCATCCCCGCTGCTGCATGCCGAGCGCTTCGAGATGCGGCGGCGCAGCGATGGCGCACCCTTCGACTGGCACTGGACCGGACGCGCCGACACGATCGGCACGAGTGTCTGGAGCTCGCCGATCTCGCCCGCCAACTACCGACTCGCGCCCACCGCCGGCATCGAAGGACTCGGCGCGGCGGATCTGCGCGCCGGCGAGCGGTACGACTTCATCGTGGACGCGGGGCCGCACCACTTGGAGGCGAGCGTGCGCATCCCGGACCCCATCATAGTCGTGCGGCAGGCCACGGATGGGGACACGATCGTGCGGTGGCGACGCGTGCCCGGCGCGGCCGGCTACATCTTCGGCACCTACTACTCGAGAAGCGAGCCGGTGACGGACACGCTCGTCCGCGTGGGGCCGCTCCCCGCGCATCTCGATTCGCTCGACGTGACGATCTTCGCGCTCGACTCGAACCTGGTCGCGATGCTCCGTGACCGCCGGATGACGGCTGCAGGTGTGCGCGGCGGCCGCGGGATCGCCGGGGCGTACACGTGGACGCGGGTGCGCATCCGGCGGGGCGCGGCGGGGAGTCCGTAGCGATCTTCCTGGGTCAGCGGCGCCCAACCCGAGCGGAGCGGTGCCCCTCGAGGAGAGCGGTGCGGGACGACCGAGCGGGTTTTCCCGACGCGCGCGTCGCCGTTTCGCCGATGGTAAAGGAGGTAGGGCAGTGCACCGTTCGACGGGGTCGCACCCGACCCACGGAGCCGATTCCCCTCTCCTGCTCGAGGTCCTCATGCTCGGACGCACCGCCGTCGTCGCCCTCGCCTCGCTCGCCACCATGGCCTGTGCGAATTCCACCGGGCCCGCGGAAGCCGTTCCTGCCGTCCTCGCGGTGGTCCCGGCGAGCGGCGCCACCGGCGTCAGCCTGACCGCGCCGGTGATGGTGACGTTCAGCCATTCCATGATGCCGGGGATGGAGGCGAACGTCCTTCTGCACGAAGGCCTCTTGACGGGGCCGGTCATCACGGGTTCCGCCGCATGGTCTACCGACCGGAGGACCCTGACCTTCACCCCCTCCGCGGCGCTGAAGCCGGGTACGACCTATCTGCTGCACCTCGCGCCCACGCTGGTCGCCGCGAATGGACAGGGCATCGACCATGGCGCGTGCACGGCCCTCGGTGGCCAGAATGTGACGGGCGCCATGACGGGCGGCGGCATGATGGGGAGCGGGATGATGGGCTCGGGTTGGGAGATGTCCAGCGGTTCCTACGGCATGATCTTCCGGTTCACGACGGCGTAATCGGACCCCTGCTGCGAAGCGGGAGACGACGATGGTCTCTCCAGGACCTCGGAAGCATGAGGAGCGGACGGCAGTGGTCGAAGCTCCGGCAGAGCGCCTCTTCGACGCACTCGACGATCATGCCCGCATGTCCGCCCACATGAACGCTCGCTCGTGGATGCTGGGCGGCGGGCGCATGGAGACGACGACGGACGAGGGAGAAGGGCGCCGCGTGGGCTCTCACATCCGGCTCGCCGGCCGCGTGTTCGGGGTGCGCCTCTTTGTCGACGAGGTCGTGACCGAGCACGATCGGCCGCGACGGAAGACCTGGCAGACCGTGGGGGAGCCTCGTCTCCTCGTGATCGGCCCGTATCGCATGGGCTTCGACATCGAGCCCAGCGGACCACGCAGCCGGTTGCGCGTGTTCATCGACTACGACCTGCCGTCACGCGGCATTGCCCGCTGGATCGCCCGCGTCCTGGGGAACTGGTATGCGCGCTGGTGCACGCGGCGCATGACGGAGGACGCGGCGCGCCGGTTCTCGCCAGACGTCAGCGGCTGATGCGCTGCCTTCACACCCTCACGGCCCGCCCGCGTCCACGATCACGTTGAACCCGCCGTAGCTGAAGCGCGTCATCTCGAACGGCATCTCCGACATCTTCTCGGGGCTCATCGCCGGGTCGGCCATGACCTTTGCGTTCACCTCGTCGCGATGCTGCCGCGACTCGAACACGATGAACGCGAAGATCAGCGCTTCGTCGGGACCGAGGTTCGTCAGCCGCGGGAATGGGAGCGACTCCATGCCCTCCATCGACGGTTCGAGGTCGTCGCCGACGCACTCCTTGTAGTCGAGCGCTCCGTATTTCATCCAGGCGTCGCGCCCCTGGCGCGCCATCGCGCGGTAGGCGTCGAGCTTGTCCTTCGGGACCACGATCAGGAATCCGTCGACGTAGGCCATGGGCGCCTGCTGCTCCGTTCAGGTGGCGGGCGGAATCATGCCGCGCCGCGCCGGGGGGCGCAACTGGTGTGTCAGGGAGGACACGCCCTCGCCATATGGAAAAATGCCGGCGCGGCGCGGGGCGCGGCGGATCAGCGCTTCACGGCTCGGCGTGCGCGGTCCTCCTCCCACTCCACGAACGGGCCGTCGAAGTCGCGGAGCCGCGTACCGTCGAACCACCAGACGCGGGTCGCGACCTCGCGCAGGAACGCCCGGTCGTGGCTCACCAGCAGCACGGAACCGTCGTAGTCCTCGAGCGCATCCTCGAGCGCCTCGATGTTCTCGACGTCGAGATGGTTCGTCGGCTCGTCGAGGATCAGGAGGTTCGCGCGCGCGAGCGTCATGAGCGCCAGCGCCATGCGCGCCCGCTCGCCGCCGCTG
>DASTYL010000110.1:0-10703 GCA_035764975.1 Gemmatimonadaceae bacterium
GGGGGGCAGCCCCCCGGGGCGCGGCACCGCCACAGAATCAGATCTTGCCCTGCAGCGAGAACGCGACGACGACGCCGAACAGCGCGGCGCCCTCGATGAGTGCGGCGAGGATCAGCGCGGCGGTCTGGATGCGGCCGGCAGCCTCGGGCTGGCGGGCCATGCCCTCGACGGCGCGCGAGCCGATGTTGCCGATGCCGATGCCGGCGCCGATGACGGCACCTGCAGCGCCGAGGCCGGCGCCGATGGCGATGAGGCCATCCTGGTTGTTCGCGACTTCGGTCGCGACCTGGAGCAGCGGAAGCACTTCGATCATTTGGGAAGTCCCGGAAGAAAACTGTGGTGGTGCTGTTCAGGCTCCGCGCTTTCGCGCTGCCCGCCATCGAGACCCGGGTCTCAGCGGGCTTCGCCGGTCACTCGACCAGCTACCATCGCCGAATCGGTGGAGCGACGTCCGAATCGGGGACTGCATAACGAGCTGCGAACTGCGAGCTGCGACAAACAACCTGAACGCCGTGCAGCCCGGCGCTTCGACCGTGCCCGACGGGGCCGGGGCCCCGTCGGCTTCCAATGAAACCGTTCATCTTTTCGCGCGGACACCTGTCCGCGAAATACTGACTAGTGGTGAGCCTCGCGGATCTGTCCGATGAAGACACTCGCGAGCAGCGAAAAGATGAACGCCTGCAGGAACGCGACGAAGATCTCGAGCATCATGATCGCCACCGCCATCAGCACCGGTGCGCCGGCGATGAAGTAGTTGCGGAAGGTGAAGATCAGTCCCACGATCGCGAGCACGACGATGTGCCCGGCGGTCATGTTGGCGAAGAGTCGGATCGCGAGCGCGAAGGGCTTCGTGAGCTTCCCGACCATCTCGACCGGCGTCATGATCAGGAACATGAGCACGCGGATGGGAAGCGCGAGCTCCTTGTTCCAGTAGAAGATCGTGCTGAGGTAGCCGATCCCCTGCGCCCGCATGCCGGCCGCCTCGATCACGAGGAACGTGATGATCGCCAGCGTCGCCGTCACCGAGATGTTGCCGGTCGCGGTCGAGCCGAAGGGGATCAGGCCGAGCAGGTTCGCGAACAGGATGAACCAGAAGAGCGTCAGGATGAACGGGGCGTAGGCCGCGCCGTGATGCCCGAGGTTCGGGATCGCCACCTCGTTGCGGATGTAGAGCACCATCGCCTCGATGCCGCCCGCAAAGCCCTTCGGATGGCCGGCGGCGTGCGAGTGCCGCTTGTGCAGCTGCGCCGCCGTGATCAGCACGATGGACACGAGCACCGCGGCGATCAGCATGAACACGACGTGCTTGGTCGGCGAGAGATCGATCGCGACGTTGCCGATGTGGATCGGTTCCCAGCGCGGAAGTGCCACCGACTTCACTTCCCAGAACCTGAGGCCGTTGGGATAGTCGAAGCAGTGCGAGTCGGTGATGTGGGGCATGATGATGTCGTCACCATGGTGCCCGCACTCCGTCGCCGCGGCGGTGCCGTGCTGCACTTCGGCGGTACCGACCGCGGCTGCGAGCGAGTCGCCGGGGTGGAGCACCCCCTGAGCCGGTTCGGCCGCAGCGGGGGTCGCGCCATGATCCGCCTGCGCACGCGCGGCAGGGGCGGCAGCGAAGAGCCCGATCGTCAGGGCCACGAGTCCAGTGAATCTCATCGGGTCAGCAGCGGAGGTTCGATCAGTTCAGTCAGGAACAGAAATGTCGCGAGGCTCAGGACGACCACGTTCCGGGGCAGGCCGACCGCCCCGCCCAGAAAGCCGAAGACGACGAGCGTCCCCATGCTGATCAGCGCGCCCAACCCCCACCCCGCGATGGCCTGTCCGCCGCGCGCGAAGGAGCGCGCGAGCGCGAAGGCGCCCATCTGGACCACGAACGCCACGAGGGCGCTCACGAGCACCGCAAGGAGCCCCTGGTCCGTCTCACGAAATGCCAGGGCGAGGAACACCCCGGCAAGGCCGAGCGCCGCGGCCGACAGCAGTGCATACAGCGGAAGGGCGCCGAGCTTCATGCGCCCTTCCCCGCGTCGTCAGCGGCCTGCCGTCCGGCCGCCTCCCGACGCTCCCGCGCGATCCTCTCATCGCGCTCCTGTATCGCCATCAGCTTGCGGTACATGCTGTAGAAACTCGCCCCTGCTCCGGTGAACACACCCGTGATCATCAGCCACGGCTCGGTGCCCAGCCGGCGGTCCAGCCACTGCCCGACATACAGAAAAAGGAGGATCGACAGCGCGAACTGGAGCCCGAGCCCCGCGTATTCGGCGCCGTGCCCTCCCTCGTTTTTCGGGGTGGTCATCGGGGGAGGAAGCTAGCGCTTGTGAAAAAATTATCAAGCAAAGCGGAGCCTCTTTCCCGAACGTTCCCCGAACCGTTGTCCCCGTCGGGTCACGACTGGCAAGTGGCGGTCATCACAGCGTTTGGCTTGTTACGCCTCATGTTGACTGTTCGTCGTGCGGTTGATAACTTCGCCACGCAACGATTTGTGACGGACCCAGCCCCCCGTCCAGTCGCCCGACCCGCCTCTCCGGTTCGCCCCCAAATGTTCTCCCGCCTGCTCATCCCGATGCTGCTCACGGGCGCCGTCGCGCTCGCGTGTGGCCCGCGCTCGCATTCCGAAGCCTCCCCCCGTGCCCTCACGGCACACGAGACCATGCGTGAGGATACCGGCCTCGCGCGCGCAGCCGTTCGGGCACGTCGGGCGAAGCACGACGGTGAGCTCGTCCCCGCATTCACGGTCGAGACGGACGGCGCCGACGTGCGCTTCGCCCTCGCCGTCGAGAACGCGGGCAACAAGGCCGTGGAGATGCACTTTCCCAACGGGCAGACCCACGACCTCGTGATCCTCGACGCCGCGGGCCGCGAGGTCTGGCGCTGGGCCGAGGGACGCATCTTCACGCAGGCGCACAAGACGGAGGTCATCGCGGGCGGCGACACCTTCGACGTCACCGAGGAGTGGACGGCGCCGGGGGCGGGCACCTACACCGTGATCGCGACCTTCCGGAGCACGAACTACCCCGTCGAGCAGCGCGCGACTTTCACGACCGAGTGACCGCCGCGGCGACGGCCGCTGCTCTGAGCAACGCCACCGAGGCCGGCGCCGTGTAGCGCCGGCCTTCGTCGTTCCGGGCCACGAAGATCGCCGTGCGTCAACGCACAGGGCACGCAGCGTGCAGCGCACAATGGCTCCCGCCCGTGTGCTCCCCCGCGAGCCGCGTCCCTGCCATCCCGCGCTGATTCTTCCCACCCACAGGAATGGCCCTTCGCGATTTTACCGATCACGCCGGACGGTCATGGACCGTCTGGGCCGTGCGGCCGACATCCGACCTGCGCCTGCGCTCCACGCCCTCCTCCTCGTCCGCGCAACCCGACCACCACGACCTCCTCCGGCACGGATGGCTCGTGTTCGAGACCGCCGGCCAGCGTCGGCGGCTCGTGCCGATCCCCGAGAACTGGGAGGTCGTCGACGAGCAGACGCTCGAGCAGCTCTGTGCCCGCGCGGAACAGGTGCCGCCCCGCCGCCGGCTGCTCGACTAGCCCGGCCTGTCCGGGTGCGTTGCACCGGCATTCGCGGGAACGACCCGTGCATAGCGGGTGGACGACCGGCCGACTCGCGGCCAGCGTCCCACGCGCCCGCCCTTTCTCCATGCCCCCCGCCGGATGACCGACTTTCCCGAGACGCTCGCTCGGCCGATCGCGATCGCCAGGGACATCGCACAGACGGTGACAGCGCCGGATGCCGAGGCCGACGATCGCCATTGCCGCTGGCCGGCCGCCACGATGCAGGCCCTCGCCGCGGCCCGCCTCACGGGCCTGACGGCCCCTCGCGAGGTCGGCGGCCACGACGCCGGCATGCTGGGCCTCGTCGCCATCTCCGAGGTGATCGCGCAGGAGAGTGCGTCCGCGGGTCTCTGCTTCGCGATGCACTGCGTGGGGACCGCCGTCATCGCCGCCAAGGCGACAGCAACGCAGCGTGAGCGCTACCTCGAGCCGATCGCGCGCGGGGAGCACATCACCACGCTGGCACTCAGTGAGCCCGGATCGGGCTCATTCTTCTTCTACCCTGCCACGGAGATCTCCAGGACCGCCGACGTCTACTCGCTGCAGGGCACGAAGAGCTTCGTGACGAACGGCAACCACGCCGACTCGTACGTCATCTCGACGGCGCCGCTCGCGGGCGAGGGGGAAGAAGGACAGTTCAACTGCGTCCTCGTGGATCGCGGCAGCCCCGGCATGAGCTGGAGCGACGCGTGGGAAGGATTCGGAATGCGTGCCAACGATTCGCGCACGCTGAAGCTCGACGGCGTCTCGGTGCCGTCCGGTAACCTCCTCGGCGAGGTGGGGGACCAGCTCTGGTACGTCTTCGAGGTCGTGGCGCCGTACTTCCTCATGGCGATGGCCGGCACGTACCTCGGCCTTGCCCAGAGCGCGTTCGACGAGGCCCGGCTCCACGTGGGCACGCGCCGCTACGCACATTCCGGTGAGCTGCTCGGTGCGGCGCCCGTCGTGTCGCACCGGCTGGGGGAGCTCTGGGCGCGCCTGGAAGCCACGCGGCGCCTGATCCTTGCGGCGGCGATCAAGGGCGACGCCGGCGAGGCGGATGCCCTCCCGCACATCCTCGCCGCCAAGGCAATGGCGGGCGACACCGCCGTGCTCATCGCCAACGAGGCGATGACCCTCGGCGGCGGCGGCGCGTATCGCGACAACAGCCGCCTGGCGCGGTTCCTTCGCGACGCGCGCGCGAGCCATGTGATGGCGCCGACGACCGATCTCCTCAAGACGTGGACGGGCCGCGCGCTGCTCAACCTTCCGCTGCTCTGATGATCGAAGGGGCGGTGCGCCCGGCTCCCGCCGCGGGGCCGGTGGCGATCCTCCACGGCGATCGCACGCCGCCGGCATGGGTCGACCGCCTCGATCCGATCCGCGTCGACGCCGAGCGCCTCGCGCAGGCGGATGCACGGCACGTCCTGCACGCGGCGGGCTGCGTCCTCCTCGATGCAACGCAGCCGACCTTCGTCCGGGAAGCGCGGCGTGTCCACGCGCTCGACCCCGCGATACAAGTGGTTGCCGTCACGCCCCCGGAGGGCATGCCTGCCGCCCGCCGCGCGCTCCTCTACGCGCCGGGCCTGGGAGAGGTGTGGGTGGCGTCGCCCACCGAGATCGACGGCGCGCTGGCGGATCGCGCCGCGGCGATCACGCGCCAGCGTCGCGGCTTCGAGCGCACGCGCCGGCATGTGGAACGCGACCGGCTGACGATCTCGCCGCAGCGCACGGAGCGCGCGCTCATCTCCGATGCGTACCTGGCGAGCCTGCTGCGCGTGCTCCCCGACGCGGTCTTATCCGTGGACGCAAGCGGTCGGGTGCTCTCCGCCAACGCCGCGGCACATGCGCTGTTCGCCGGCCCGACGGATGATCTGGTCGGCCGCCGACTCGATCAGGTGCTGCGCATCGTGAGCGGCCCGGCGACCGACGTGACGACGCTCCTGCGGCTCGCGACGCAGGATCCCGTCGAGGTGCAGTTCCATACCGCGCGCGACGAGGTGCGCAGCGGAGAGCTGCGCGCGGCGTCGCACCACGTGCAGCAGGTGGAGGTCTGGGCCGTCGTCCTGCGCGACGTCACGGCCTACCACGAAGCGCTGGAGCAGCTGCATGCTTCCGCCGCCGAGCTCGAGGCGGCGAACGAGGAGCTGCAGGTCACGACCGAGGAGCTGGCGGCGCGCACCGACGAGGCCGAGCGCGCCGTGGAGGCGCTGCGGGAGAGCGAGTTGAGCTACCGCGCCCTGGCCGACGCCATCCCCACGCTGGCATGGACGGCCAGGCCGGACGGCTACATCGACTGGTACAACCAGCGCTGGTACGAGTACACGGGGACCACCTTCACCGAGGTGGAGGGATCCGGCTGGGCCGCCGTGCACGACCCGGCCCGGCTGGACGAAGTCCGGGAACGGTTTGCGCACGCGATCGCGACGGGTGAGCCGTTCGAGATGACCTTTCCGCTCCGCGGCGCGGATGGGCGCTTCCGGACGTTCCTCACGCGGATGGTGCCGGTCACCGACAGCAGCGGGCGGATCGTCCGCTGGTTCGGGACGAACACCGACGTGCAGGCGCAGGATGAGGCCCGCGCCGCCGCGGAGGAAGCCCGCGCGCGCGCCGACGAAGCCAATCGCGCGAAGAGCCAGTTTCTCGCCAACATGAGTCATGAGCTCCGGACTCCGCTCAACGCGATCGGCGGCTACGTCCAGCTCCTGGAGATGGGGCTCCACGGACCGGTGACCGCCCCCCAGCGGGAAGCCCTCTCACGCATCGACCGCGCACAGCAGCACCTGCTTGGCCTCATCAACGACGTGCTCAACTTCGCGAAGCTCGAGGGCGGGCGGGTGGAATACCATCTCGAGCCGCTCGCGGTCGTCGACGTGCTGGCGGATGTCGCACCCCTGATGGAGCCGCAGTTTGCGGCGCGGCGCCTCGCCTTCACGGTGGACGTGCCCGATGACGCGCTGCGCGACGTCCGGGTCGTTGGCGACCGCGACAAGGTCCGCCAGGTGCTGCTCAACCTCCTGTCCAACGCCGCGAAGTTCACGCCGGCGGGCGGCTCCGTCCGGCTGGGGGTCCACAGCCACGACGCACAGACGATCGGCATGACCGTGACCGATTCCGGCCCCGGCATTCCGCCCGACCGCGCGGAATCCATCTTCGAGCCGTTCGTTCAGCTGCGGGCCGCGTACGGCCCATCGAACGAGGGCACCGGTCTCGGGCTCGCCATCAGCCGCGATCTCGCACGGGGGATGGGGGGCGACCTGTGGCTGGACCCTGCCGGGACGCGTGGAAGCACTTTCATATTCCTGCTCCCCCTAGCGGTGTGAGATGGTGACCCTTCCCTCCCGGCAGGAATCCGCCGGCGACGACGCCGACCTCGTCCTGCTCGACCGCCTCGCGGAAGCGAGGCGCCAGCTCGTCGCGCAGATCCAGCGGCGCATCATCGGCCAGCACGCCGTGGTCGACCACCTCGTGGCGGCGCTCCTCGCCGGCGGTCACGCCCTGCTCGTCGGGGTGCCCGGCCTCGCCAAGACGCTGCTCGTCCAGACCGTCGCACAGGCGCTCGAGCTGCGATTCTCGCGGGTGCAGTTCACGCCGGACCTCATGCCGAGCGACATCACGGGGACGGAGATCCTCGAGGAGGACCACTCCACCGGCCGGCGGGTGTTCAGCTTCGCGCAGGGGCCCGTGTTCGCGAACATCGTCCTCGCCGACGAGATCAATCGCGCGCCGCCGAAGACGCAGGCCGCGCTGCTGCAGGCGATGCAGGAGCACGCCGTGACCGCGGCCGGCCACACGCACCGCCTCCCCGCCCCATTCTTCGTGCTCGCGACCCAGAATCCGATCGAGCAGGAGGGCACATATCCGCTCCCCGAGGCCCAGCTCGACCGGTTCATGCTGCAGCTCACGGTAGGGTATCCCTCCCGCGAGGAAGAGGAGCAGATCGTGGCCGCCACGACGACGGACGTGACGGAGTCCGTCACCCCCGTGCTCGGCGCGGAGGAGCTGCTCGCGATGCAGCATCTGGTGCGGCGGCTCCCCGCCCCCTCGGTCGTGGTGCAGGAGGCCGTGCGGCTGACGCGCGCGACCCGCCCCGGCGCGGCCGAGTCGACACCGCTCGTGCAGCGGTACGTGAGTTGGGGCGCCGGCCCACGCGCATCGCAATACCTCGTGCTCGGCGCCAAGGCACGCGCCGCGCTCGACGGCCGCGCGATGCCGGACCTGGAGGACCTCCGCGCGATGGCCCTGCCCGTCCTCGGCCACCGGATCGTGCTCAACTTCCAGGCGGAAGCCGAAGGCGTCGACGTCGCCCGGATCGTCGAGGGACTTGGGCGCTGAGGTTTGTGACGCGGACCGTCGTCGGTCGTAGCTAACACGGGACATTTCGACAGATTTCGGCTCTTCTGTCAAGAAAGCGCGCACCGCACGATTGTCGAACAGCTGCGATCACGCGACCAACGAGGCGCCGGCGCCCCGAACGCCGGCGGTACGGGCCTGATGAGCATTTTCGAGGAATCTCCGTTCGACGGCCGGGCGGGCGACGAGGACGCTCCCGTCGTCTCGCCGCGGTCCGCGTCCGTGCTGATCGTCGATGACGAGCCCCAGCTGCGCCGCGCGATCACGGCCTTTCTGACGCGGCGCGGCTTCGACGTCGAATCGGTGCCGAGCGCGCTCGACGCCCTCGCGCATCTCCGCAATCGCCGGTTCGAGCTGATGCTGTGCGACGTGCGGATGCCGGACAGCTCCGGGCTCGAGTTGCTGCCGCGGGCGCTGGAGATCGATCCGGAGCTCGCCGTCGTGATGCTCAGCGGCGTCGATGACGCGAATACCGCCAGCGCGGCACTGCAGCTCGGCGCGGCGGAGTACGTGGTGAAGCCGGCGCCGTTCGCCGAGCTCGAGATCGTGCTGCTGCGCGCGCTCCGGGAGCGCGACGCCGCCATCCGCCGCCGCCGCGCCCGCCGGGCCCGGAAGGTCGAGCTGTCGCTGCGCACCGTCGAGCTCGAGGCGGAGCGCCGCCGCGTCCGCGAGATGACCATCGCGATGGTGGACGCCCTGATCAACGCGATGGAGGCCAAGGACATCTATCTCCGGGGGCGGTCGCAGCGGGTCGCGGACCTCGCGGCGTCCATTGCCGAAATGCTCGAGCTGGATCCCGACATCGTCGAGGACGTGCGCCTGGCCGCCCGGCTGCACGACGTCGGCATGATCGGCATCCGTGAGGCGATCCTGCACAAGCCGGGGGCGCTCACGCCTGAAGAATACGACCACGTGAAGGATCACGTCCGCATCGGCGTCGAGATCCTCCGCCCGCTCCGCCACCTCGGCCCGGTGCTCGACTACGTGCACGACCACCACGAGCGGTTCGACGGCACGGGGTACCCCCGCGGCCTGGCCGGCGAGGCGATCTCCGTGGGCGGCCGCATCCTCGCCGCCGCCGATGCGCTCGACGCCCTCACCTCGAGCCGCGCCTATCGCGGCGCCGTGTCCAACGACGCGGCGCTCGAGACGATCCGCCACGTCGTGGGAAAGCTCATCGATCCCAGGATCTACGCGGCGCTGTGCACGGTCGTGCAGCGCAAGTCCGCATTGGTGTTCGTCGATCCCGCCGTCGCCGGGTAGGTCGCCGGCCCGGTGGCGCTAGGCGCGCGGCGGCCGCGCGTCGAGTGCCGCCCGCACGCGCTGTGCGAACTCCGCCGGCGTGAACGGCTTCTGCAGGAACGCGGACGGCTCCGTCACGACGCCGCGGCGCAGGACCTCGTCGTCGGGATAGCCCGAGATGTAGAGCGTGCGGATGCCGGGGCGCAGCCGTGCCATCTCGTCGGCGACCGCGCCGCCGTGCATGCCCGGCATGACGACGTCGGTGACCAGCAGGTCGATCCGTCCTGCATACGTCCGACCGATCTCGAGCGCCGCTTCCGGGCTCTGCGCCCCGAGGACGTTGTATCCCGCCTGTCGGAGCACGCGCAACGCCAGTGTCTGCAGCGCGGCGTCGTCCTCCAGCAGCAGCACCGTCTCCGTGCCGTGGCTGCCCCCGTGCGCGCGCGCGTCCGCCGCCGCCGGACCATCGTCCGTCGCGCGCGGCAGGCGAATCTCCACCGTGGTACCCGCGCCGGGACTCGACATGACCTGAATGTCGCCGCCGGACTGCTTCACGATCCCGTACACGGTGGCGAGTCCCAGCCCCGTCCCCTGCCCCGGCTCCTTCGTGGTGAAGAACGGCTCGAAGAGGTGCGACTGCACCTCGGGGCTCATGCCGACGCCTTCATCCCGCACACGAATGGTGACGTACTCGCCGGCGCCCGCGCCCGTGCGCGCCGAGATCTCCGAGGTGATCGTGCTGTTCTCGGTCTCGACGGTGAGGCGCCCCCCTGCGGGCATCGCATCACGGGCGTTGAGGACGAGGTTCATGATGACCTGCTCGAGCTGGCCGGGATCGGCGTGCACCGGGTGCAGCCCTTCCGCGAGATCGAGCACGAGCCGGACGTCCTCCCCGATCAGCCGCCGCAGCATCCGCTCCATGTTGGCGGCGACGCTGTTGACGTTCACCACGCGGGGCTGCAGCACCTGGTTGCGGCTGAACGCGAGCAGCTGCTTCGTGAGCCCCGCCGCACGCTCGCCCGCGTCGCGGATCTCCTCGAGATCGTTCCGGAGCGGCGTTCCGCGTGGCAGCGAGTTGATCGCCATCACGCTGTAGCTCAGGATGACGGTCAGGAGGTTGTTGAAGTCGTGCGCGACACCGCCGGCGAGGCGGCCCACCGCGTCCATCTTCTGCGCCTGGAGGAACCGTCCCTGGAGCTCCTGGTGCGCGGTCGTGTCGAGCGTCAGCAGCCCGGCGCCAGTGGTCTCGCCGGCGGCGCCGCGCACCGGGAAGGCGGTCGCCACCCAGTATCGCTGCTGCCCGTCCTCGGACACCGTCGACATCCGCTGGTTCATGATCGGCACGCCCGCCTGCAGCACGGACCGCAGGAGCGGCTCGATCTGCTCGCCCATCGCGGGATCCACGCGGGCCGCGCGCTGCCCGATGTGCTCACGGATGGATCGGCCGGTGAGCGCCGCCATCGCACCGTTGACGCGCACGTACCGGAGCTCGGTGTCGAACACGGCGACGCCGACGGGCGAGCACGCGAGCATGTCGTCGAGCAGCGAGCGCGCGGTCTCCACCCGCGCGG
>DASTYL010000111.1:0-7000 GCA_035764975.1 Gemmatimonadaceae bacterium
CTCGAGCTGGTCGCCGCGCCGGACGACGTCGCCGAGCTGGATCGCATACGGCATGTCGGCGGGATAGTCGAGCGAGAGCACGACGATGTCACCGAAGTCCGCCGGCAGCCGCTCGATGACGCCGCTGTTCTCCTCGCGTCCGTCCTGGAGAAGCACGGCGGGCAGGCATTCCGCATTCACGTCGGGACGGAACAGCCAGCCGGTCGCCAGGAGGCCCGTGCTGCTCGTCAATTGGATGCGCTGCTTGAGGTAGCGCCCCCGCGGCACGGCAGCCGAGCTCTCGGCACGCGTGACCGTACCGCTGGCGCGGCGGTAGGCCGCGAGCTCGGTCGCGATCGGCCCGTTCCTGGTGCACGCGTTCAGCGCGAGACCGGCGGTCATCAGCGGCACAAGCCACGACAGCCGACGGAGCGCCGGCGTCGGACCCGCGGGGTGCGGAGCGCGCATCGTCAAACCGTCTCCGCGCCTAGCGCCGTTCCCGATGCAGCAGCTTCATCAGCCCCTCCAGCGGGCGCGCGTTGGCCACCCGCTTCCGCTCCACCCACCCGCGCCGCGCCTGGTCCACGCCCCACCGCATGTACCGCATCTCCGCGGCGGCATGCGCGTCCGTGCTGATCACCATCGTCAGTCCGTGTGCCGCCGCCGCGCGGCAGCCGACGTCGTCGAGGTCGAGTCGTTCCGGCTGGCAGTTCACCTCCACCATCACCCCGTGATCCGCCGCGGCGCGGAACACGGCGTCGCGATCGAACATCGCCCCCCGCCGCGAGCCGATGAGCCGCGCCGCGGGGTGCCCGAGGATGTCGGCCGATGGATGCGCCAGCGCCTTGACGATGCGCCGCGTCTGCTGCTCGGCGCTCAACGTGAGCTTCGAGTGGAGCGCGACGATCACGAGGTCCAGCTCGGCCATGGTGGCGTCGTCGAGGTCGAGGGTGCCGTCGGCGTTGATGTCGACCTCGGCGCCCTTGAGGATCGTGAGGCCGCTCCGGAGCGCGTTGAGGCGCTCGATGCGCCGCATCTGCCGCTTGAAGCCCGCGCGGTCCATGCCGCCGGCGACACGGACGGCCGGCGTGTGATCCGTGACCGCGATGTACTCGTAGCCAAGCTCCTTCGCGGCCGCGACGATGGCGTCGAGGGAGTCACGGCCGTCGCTATCGGTCGTATGCACCTGCAGGTCGCCGCGGATGTGCTTCAGCGCGACCAGGTGGGGAAGCGCGCCCGCGCGCGCTGCCTCGATCTCCCCATCGTTCTCGCGCAGCTCCGGCGGAATCATCGGCAGCCCGACGGCATCGAACACCTCGGCTTCCGTCGCGCCGCCGACGCGCTGCCGGCCCCGGAAGATGCCATACTCGTTGATCTTGAGCCCGAGCTTCTGGCCGAGGTGGCGGACGGCGATGTTGTGCGCCTTGGAGCCCGTGAAGTAGTGGAGCCCGGCGCCGAAACTCTCGTCGGCGAGCACCCTGAGGTCCACCTGGAGCCCCGAGCGCAGCAGGATGGACGCCTTCGTCCGCCCGCGCGCGAGCACGCGCTGCACCTCGGGGTAGGCGACGAAGCCTGTCGCCACGCCGGCGTCGTCGTCCGCCGCGACGAGGATGTCGAGATCGCCCACCGTCTCCTTGCAGCGGCGGAAGCTCCCCGCCAGCTCCGCGCGCCGGACCCCCGGCAGCTCCCGCACGTACGCCAGCAGGGGTTCGGCGTACTGCGCCGCGATAGCGCGGAGGACACGATGCTCCTCCGTGCCGCGCCCTGCGATCTCCTCGAGGATCTTCTTCTCCGTCCGCTCCCCGAAGCCGGGAATCTCGTGGATGCGTCCCGCGCGCGCGGCGCGCTCCAGGCCGGCGATCGTGCGGACATGCAGCTCCTCGCAGAGCGCGCGCGCACGCTTGGGGCCGATGCCGGGGATGTGCATCAGCGCCACCGCGCCGACGGGTGCTTCGCGTTCCGCCTCGACGAGGGCCGGCAACCGCCCCGACTTCACGATCTGGGTGATCTTGCCGGCGAGGTCCTTTCCGATGCCGGGAAGCTCCGCCAGCCGCTTCGGCGTCGTTCGCGCGATCGCGTCCACTGATTCAGGAAGCCCCTCCACCGTGCGCGCGGCGGTGCGGTAGGCCCGGACGCGGAACGGGTTTGCCCCCTCGACCTCGAGCACGTCCGCCATCTCGCGGAACAGCCGCGCGACCTCCGCGTTCTCCACGGCGTGCGTGCCACGTGCGGCGGGTGTGATCACAGGATGACCCTCCGGAGAAGCATGCGCTTGGTGAGCTCGGACCCGATGATGTAGAACGTGACGACTGCCGCCACCAGCAGGAGGAGCCCCGGCGCGAGCGGCGCGAAACCGAGGACCGCCGCGAGTGGCGAGAAGGGAATGAGCAGCGTGAGCCCGGCGACCCCGACGCTGGTCCAGAACAGGGCGCGCCCCGGCCGGCTCCGGAAGAACGGCCGCCTCGTGCGAATGACGAGGAGGATGCCGAGCTCGGAGAGCACCGACTCCATGAACCAGGCGGTCCGGAAAACCGGGGCAGGCGCACGAACCGCGAGCAGCAGCGCGAAGGTGAGCAGGTCGAAGAGGGAGCTCACCAGGCCGAACACCACCATGAAGCGCCGCACGCCTTTCGTATCCCAGCGGCGCGGCCGTTGTACCTGCTCCGGATCGAGGTGATCCGACGTGATCGCCATCGCCGGGGCGTCGGTGAGCACGTTGATGAGCAGGATCTGGCTCGGCAGCAGCGGAAGGAACCCTGCGAACAGCGATGCCACCGCCATGCTCACCATGTTGCCGAAGTTCGCGCTCGTGGTGATGAAGACGTACTTCAGGGTGTTCGCGAACGCGCGTCGCCCTTCGCGGACGCCCCTGCCCAGGACGGCGAGGTCCTTCTCGAGCAGCACGATGTCGGCGGCCTGCTTCGTCACCGCGGTGGCGGAGTCCACGCTGATGCCGACGTCCGCTGCATGGAGCGCCGCGGCGTCGTTGATCCCGTCGCCGAGGTATCCGACGGAGTAGCCGGCCTTGCGGAGCGCGAGGATCACCCGCTCCTTCTGCGCCGGGTCCAGCTCCGCAAAGACCCCGATCCGGGGCGCCGCGCCGATGAGCGCCGCCTCGCTCAGGTAGCGAAGCTCGTCGCCCGTGCACACGGTGGACGTGTCGAGGCCGGCCTCTCGCGCGAGCCGGGTCGCGACGTGGCGGTTGTCGCCCGTGACGAGGGTGAGGCGAATGCCGAGCGCGTGCAGCGCCCCGAGTGAGTCGGCCGCACCCGCCTTGAGCGGATCGCTGAGCGAGAGGATGCCGGCGAAGGTGAGTCCCGTCTCGTCGACGCGGTTCACCGGGCGATCCGTCGCGAGCGCGCGGTAGGCCACGCCCAGGCAGCGGAACCCCTGGCGACTCAGCTCGGCGAACGCCGACTCGATCGCCCCCCGCACTCCGTCGAGGGGGACGATCGCCCCTCCCGCATCCTCGGCCGTGGCGCAGATGTCGAGCACGGAGGCGAGCGCGCCCTTCGTGATCAACAGCCGCCGGCCTCCGTTGCGGGCCACGACGCTGAGCCGCTTCCGCACGAAATCATAGGGCACCTCGTCGTCCTTGCGGTACTCGTCGGCACCCGGCGGCGGGGCGGCGCGCAGCGCGTCATCGATCGGATTCGGGTACCCCGTCTCGAAGGCGGCGTTGAGGTAGGCCAGGAGGCGAACGTGCGCGCTCGGCGCTCCCGCGTGATCGACCGCTCCGCTCACAGTGACGACGCCTTCGGTGATGGTCCCCGTCTTGTCGGTGCAGAGGATCTCCATCCCCCCGAGATCCTCGATCGCGACGAGGCGGCGAACCAGCACGCGTTCGCGGGCCATCCGCCGCGCCCCCTGCGCGAGCGTCACGCTCACGATGGCAGGCAGCAACTGGGGGGTCAGCCCCACCGCCAGCGCCAGCGTGAACAGCAGCGCCTCCAGCACGGGACGATCGATGGCGACGTTGATGGCGAAGATCACGATCACGAGCGCCATCGCGATCTCGAGCAGGAGATAGCCGAAGCGCCGGACCCCCAGCTCGAACTCGGTCGGCGGCGCGAGGGTCGCCAGGCGCGCCGCGATGGCGCCGAACTCCGTCCTCGCCCCGGTCTCCACGACGACCGCGGTCGCGGTGCCGCTCACGACGTGCGTGCCGAGATACACGGCGTTGACGCGCTGCGCGAGCGGCGCATCCGGCGCACTCGTGGCCGCATGCTTCTCGGCCGGATACGACTCGCCGGTGAGCGCGGCCTGGTCGACGAAGAGATCCTTCGCGTCGAGGAGCCGGGCATCACCGGGAATGTTCGCCCCGGCGGCCAGGTGGACGATGTCACCCGGCACGACCTGCTCCAGGGGGACGTCCCGTATCCTGCCGGAGCGTGTCACCGTCGACGTCGTATGGATCATCGCGAGCAGTCGCTGGACGGCCTTGGAGGCGCGGTGCTCCTGCCAGAAGCCAAGCAGCGCGCTGGCCCCGAAGATCCCGAGGATGATGCCGCCCTCGGTGGGATCGCCGAGCGCGAGCGACAGCGTCGCGGCGGCCAGCAGGAGGATCGCGATCGGACTCTTGAACTGCGTGCCGAGCTCCCGGAGCGCCACCCACTCGGCGCGCGGTGCGGCGATGTTGAGGCCATAGCGCGCGAGCCGGCGCGCCGCTTCGTCGTCGCTGATGCCGGTGGGCGTGGATCCGAGCCGGGCGAGCAGTGCCTCGGTCGGGACACTCCAGAAGTCACCGGCGTGGGTCGCGCCGGCCGATTGGAGCGTGGCGGTGGCGTTGGACCCACGTTGGCCCACAGTCGGCGCGACGGCGGACTCGTGCTCGACCGTCGTCGTGCCGCCGGTCGGTCCGTTTCCCACGGAGGTCATCCCGCCGGTGGGCCCGCTCGTGCCGTTCCTGTGCGTCCCACGAGGTACGCCACGAGCTGGTCGATGGTCGCGATGCGCGCATAGTCGGCTTCGGGGATGTCGACGCCGACCTTCTCGTTGAGCTCCACGAGGACGCGGAGGTAGTCCACCGAATCGATGTCCACCTGCTCACGGAGCGGCACGCCCGGCGACAGCGTTGCCGGATCGATCTCCGGCGCGACGTTGCGCAATGCACGCAGCACGGTGTCACGGATCTCCTGCTCGGTCACAGCGCCTCCGGGTTCTGCAGCAGGCGGTCGACTTCCGCGAGGAAACGGCCGCCGTAGTGGCCGTCCGTCGCGCGATGATCGGCGGCGAGGGTGACGGTCACGATGGGCCGGACCCCGAGCAGCCCGTTCACCGCCCACGGACGTTCGATCGTCCTGCCGAAGCCGATGATCGCGACCTGCGGCGGATAGATCACCCCGAGCACGGTCGTTGCGCCCTCGTCGCCGAGGTTGGTGACGGTGACGGTTGCGTCGGTCATCTCCGAGCCGCGCAGTCCGCCCGTGCGCGCGCGGTGCACCAGATCGGTCAGCGCGGCCATCAGTTCGGGCAGGGCGAGCGCATCGGCACCATGGATCGCCGGTGCGATCAACCCGCCCCCGCGCAGCGAGATCGCGACGCCCAGGTGCACCGCGTCCGCCGGATGACTCTCGCCGTCGCTCCAGAAGCCATTCAGCTCGGGATACGCCCGCAACCCGCGCGCGACGGCCTTGAGGAACAGCGCGGCGGGAAGGATGCGCTCCGTCACGGACCGCATGGCATTGGTGCCGTGCAGCCACTCGATCGCCCGGCCCAGGTCGATCTCCGCGCCGAGGTAGTAGTGCGGGATCTCGCGCTTGGAGCGCGATACCGCGGCCGCCACCGCGCGTCGCATGGCGCGCCGGGCGTCGTCTGAGGGTTCGCCCGGTGCGCGCGCGGCAGGTGCGGCAGGTGCTGCAGGTGCGGCAGGTGCAGCCGGTGGCGGCTGGCCTTCGGCCGGAGCCGGGGCAGGGGGACGCTCGACGATCGCAGGCGGCGCCGCGTGCGCCGCCGCCGCACGTTCGACATCCGCTCGTGTGATCGCGCCCCCGGCGCCGGTGCCGGTCACCGTGGCGAGATCCACCCCGAGATCCTGTGCGACGTGCCGCGCGAGGGGCGACACGCGAAGCTCAGGCAGTGCGGCCGGTGCCGGCGGCGCTGCCGACACGGGCGGTGCAGCTGTCGGTGGCGGTGGCGGTGCCGGTGCCATCGTCGGTGCAGGTGCCGGTGCAGGCGCGGGTGCAGGCGCAGGTGCAGGCGCAGGTGCAGCTGCAGGCGTCGCCACTCCTGTCGGCGCAACCTCCGGCGCCGCGCCATCGATGTGCGCGAGCACCGTCCCCACCGCGACCTTGGCGCCCAGCGCCACCACGAGGTCCGCGACGACGCCGCTCGCCGGGCTCTCGACCTCGAACACTCCCTTCTCGGTCTCGATCTCCGCGATGATGTCGCCTCGCGTGATGCGTGCGCCTGGCGGGACACGCCAGTTCACGACCGTCCCCGCGGTCATGTCCGCGCCGAGCGACGGCATCTTGAACTCAGTCATGCAACGCCGCCTCCAGCGGCGCTGTCGCCTCCGCGGGTGTCGCTGCACTCACGACCGCCGCGGGTGCCGCCGTCGGCGTCGCGGCGCCGCCGCCGAACAGCCCTCGCACTGCCGCCACGATCCCGGGAACCTGCGGCAGCGCCGCCTCCTCGAGATGGCGCGCGTACGGCATCGGCACCTCGGCGCTGCACACGCGTGCGACCGGCGCGTCGAGCGCATAGAACGCGCCCTCCATGATCCGCGCGCTCACCTCGGCAGCGAAGCTCCCGCTGCGCCACTCCTCGTCCACGATCACCGCACGGTGCGTCCGGCGCACGGACCCCAGGATCGTTGCCTCGTCGAGCGGACGGAGCGTGCGGAGGTCGATCACCTCCGCCTCGATGCCGCCGGTCGCGAGCGACCCCGCTGCCTCGATCGTTCGCGGCAGCATCCCGCCGAAGGTGATGAGCGTGACGTCCCGCCCGGGGCGGCGGATCGCGGCGCGGTCGATGGGGACGGCGCCGGCACCTTCGGGCAGCTCGCCCTCCGCGGCATACA
>DASTYL010000112.1:0-28238 GCA_035764975.1 Gemmatimonadaceae bacterium
CTCACGAAATACGCCAGCGGGAGGATCCAGAACGTTCCCACGAGAAGAACGCGCCCGGTCAGGGGATCGTTGCGATTGAACGTCGCCGCGAGCCCCAGCGCGATCGCCGTCGCGGGGATGGCCCAGGGGAGCACGACGAGAAGCTGCATGAGCCGACGCCCCGGAACTCGCGTCAGCACGATGAGATACGCCGCCAGGAAGCACACGACGACATTCCCGAGCGTCGCGACCAGCGACATCGAGACGCTGTTCGTGATCGGCCGCCAGAGCTGCGGCTCCGTCGCCAGCCGCCGGAAGTTGTCCAGCGTGTACTCCGGAGGAAGAATCTGGGTGGTCCATGCGCCGTCCCGCGCGAAGGCGACGAGGGCCACCATGAGGTGTGGCAGCACGAGGACGAGCACGAGCACGCCGGCGAGCACCGGGGCGATACGGCGCCACGCGGCCGATCGGATCACCGTGCGGGGCGCGCGCCCCTTCCCCGCGCCCGCGTATTGCCGGCGCCCTTCCAGCCAACGGAACAGCAGGAGTGCGAGCACCGCGGTGATCGCGAGCACTGTCGTCTCCACGAGCGCCAACCCTTCGGCTCCGTTGAGCCTGGACGCGAGGATCTGTGTCGCGAGGACGCGCCGGCCGCCGCCGAAGACATAGGGCGCCGAGAAGGACCCGAGCGCACTCATGAAGACGAGGAGTGCCGCGCCGGCCAGCGCCGGCGTCAGCATCGGCAGCGTCACGCGGCGGAGGATCATCGCCCGGGGGGCACCGAGTCCAGCGGCCGCTTCATCGAGCGACCGGTCGTAGCGCTCGAGCCCCGCGGCCACGAACAGGTACACATAGACGTACATGGTGTACGCGTGCACGAAGATCACGGCCGGCAGGCCGGTGAGCGTCCACGGTGGCTCCGCCAGGCCGAGGACGCGCTGCACCACGCGGGTGACGACGCCGCTCTCGCCGTACAGGAAGAGGAACGCGATCACGCCCACGAGCGGCGGCAGCGCAGCCGGCAGCACGGCGACCGCACCCAGCAGGCGACGGCCGCGAAACTCCACGCGGGTGAGCAAGAAGGCGAGCGGAACGCCGATCAGCATCGCCGTCACGACCGACCAGACGGAGACCACCAGCGTCGCCCACGTCGCATCGCGATCCGACGGACTCACCACGAACGTCTGCCAGTCGGTGAGCCCCGAGCCGAAGCTGCCGACGACGACGTTGATGCTCGGATAGACGACGCTCCACAGCAGCAGCGCGAGCACCGGCACCGCGATCCAGAGCAGACGGCGGGTCCGCATGGTCGCGGGCCTCAGGAGCGGACGAGCGGTACCGGCGACCCGTCGGACTTCACCTCCACGCCGACGTGGTCCCCCTCCCGCCAGTGCGCGCCACTCGCTGCCACGCCGATCGCCACGTCCGGCGCGAGCCGCACGGTGAACTCGTGATGGGCGCCGGCGAAGCGGCGCGTCACGATCTCGCCCTTCCATGCCACGGTGTGCTCGACGGGGACGAGCCGCACGGCCTCGGGCCGGAGCACCGCCAGCCAGGAGCTCGCGGCACCCGCGTGCCCGCGCTCAGCGACGAACACGGGAACGGCCTGCGCGACACCGCCGACGGTGATCCGCGCCGTGCCCGAGCCACCCCATTCCGCGGGCAGCAACGTTCCGCGCCCGATGAATTCGGCCACGTGGCGATTCGCGGGCTCGTGGTACAGCTCCTCCGGGGTGCCGACCTGGAGCAGCGTCCCGTGGCGCAGCATGGCCACGCGGTCGGCGATCGCGAACGCATCCTCCTGATCGTGCGTCACGAACAGCGCGGTCACGCCGAGGCGATGCAGCATGACGCGCAGCTCGTCACGCGTGGACTGGCGGAGGGTGGGATCGAGGTTCGAGAGCGGCTCGTCCAGCAGCAGCACCGGCGGCTCGATGACGAGGGCGCGCGCGAGCGCGACGCGCTGCTGCTCCCCCCCGGACAGGGACTGTACGGACCGCGTTCCCTTCCGCTCGAGGCCCACGCCGGCGAGGGCACGTCGCGCGCGCTCGATCCGCTCGGCCTTGCGCACCCGCCGCGCCTCGAGCCCGAAGGCGACGTTCTCCTCCACCGTCATGTGGGGAAAGAGCGCGTAGTGCTGGAAGACCATGCCGAACCCGCGCCGTTCCGGCGGGAGCGCCGTGATCGCGCGCTCGGCGCCGTCTGCTTCGGCGAGCAGGACTTCCCCGCTGTCGGGATGCTCGTAGCCAGCCGCGAGGCGGAGCGTCGTCGTCTTGCCGGAGCCCGACGCCCCCACGAGCGCCAGCAGCTCGCCGGCGCGAACCTGGAGCGTCACGGCGTTCACGGCAGGCCGCTCGCCCCCGGGGTAGCGCTTCGTGATGCGATCCAGCGTGAGCGCGCCGCTGCTCATGCTGCCATCGCGAGGGAGGCGGCAGGCGAGGTGCTCACCGTCCGCGCCGGCTGTTGCGGATGTTCGCGTCCCAGTACGTCATCCACGCATCGAGGCTGTCGTTCATCATGCGGACGTCGCCGCCCATCGGGCGGATCGCAGACTGCGCCTCACGGATCCAGTCGGGCAGCGAGTCCTGCGGCAGGTCCGTGCGCGCCGGAATCCGCAGGAACGCGCGCGAGGCATGGAGCAGCGCTGGCTGGGTGTTCACGAACTCGTAGAACGCCTTTGCCGCCTCCGGATTCTTGCCGCCCTTCACCACGGCGATCGCATCCACGAGGAGCGGGGTGCCGCTTGCGGGGATGACGTAGTCCACCGGGATGCCGAGCCGCCGCTCGAGCGTCGCGATGTCCGGCATGTTGTACAGCGTGATCAGCCCTTCCTGGCGGCCGAGCTTCTGGTACAGCATCGTCGGGTTGAGGACGTACTCCCGGGTGTTCGCATCGAGGCGCCGCAGCCACTCGTAGCCCGCCTCCGGCGACCCCGTCTGCGCCACTGCCCGTGCGATGATCCCGCCGAAGATCGCGCGCATGGATCCGGAGGCGACCGGGTCGCGGATGATGACCTTGCCGCGCCACTTCGGATCCAGCACGTCGTCCCAGTCCTTCGGCGCCTCGGCTTCGGGGATCGCGGCGGTGTTGTACGCGATCACCTCGGGCGTGAGGTACATCCCGTACCAGAGGTCCGCACTGTCCCGCGCCTCCGGAGCAACGGACGCGGCCCACGTCGGGCGGTACGGCGCGAGCAGCCCGGCCTTCGCCCCCTTGGTGAAGGCTTCCGCCGGTGCGCCGAACCAGAGATCCGCCTGCGGGTTCGCCCCTTCGGCGCGCAGCCGGTCGAGCACCTCCTGCGACCCCATGTCCACCCACTGCACGTCGACGTCCGGATGCGCCGTCTCGAAGGCCTGCTCGTAGTACGAGAGAAGCTCCTTGCCATGCGGCGAGTAGACGACGAGCGGAGACCGGCCGTCCGAGGAGCAGGCCGTCAGGAGGATGCCCGCCGTGAGCGCTAGCGTGAACCGCATTCTGTTGGTCTCGAGGAAGTCCGTTCGGGGGTCACTCACGCCGTGCAGCTGCCAGCAGGTTGACGAACAGCCGTGCCGCCCCCGGCACCCCGGCCGGCAGCTGCCGGAAGAAGCTGAGGGTCGTGTAGACGTACGTTCCGCGGCCGACCGGCGCGACCAGCACCGCCCCGCGGTTCGGCGCTTCATCCGGGTCATGCATCTCGAACAGCGGCGTGTACTGGTCCGCGAACGTGCGCGGCATGTACAGCGCGCGCTCCTGCACCCAGCCCTCGAAGTCCTTCGCGGTGATGCGGTTGGGCCCGCGCACCAGGGGCGCGGCGGGATCCAGGATGGCCACCGGCGCGTCTTCACGGGTGACGCGATCGTGCGGTCGCGCGATGGTGATGGGATACGGCATGATGCCCGGCCGCGTCATCTCGTACTGGCCGTACTGCACGACCACCGTGCCGCCGCGCCGCGCGAACTCCAGGATCCGCCGGTTGGCGGCGGTGAGCGCGTAGCTCGCTTCGTAGGCGCGCGGGCCCACGACGATCGTCGTGTAGCGGCTGAGATCCGCCGTGGCGATGGCCGCCGTGTCGATCACCGTCACCGGCACGCCGAGCTGCTCGAGCATGGGCGGCGTGTTGTCGCCGGCGCCGGGGATGTAGGCGACCCGCAGCCCCGGCGGCACGCGCACATCGACGACCGACAGGTGCGTGGCGGCGGGGCCATAATACCGCTGCGGGGCGATGTGCGGGTATTCGATGGGAACGTAACCAGCCCGGTATTCGGCGCCGTCGCTCGTCGCCTGCGCGGAGATCGAGCTCCACCCCGCCGGCAGCGTGCCGCGCACCCGGAACGGCACGCTGGCGCGGCCGTTCGGGGGGAGCGTGAGCGTGCGCCGCGCCGAGTCGGCGCGAAGCCCCTGCGGCAGGGTGAGTGACACCGTCACCTCGCGCGCGCGCGTCGTCGCCGACTGGAGCCATACCCGCACGGTGCGATCGATCGGCCGGCCCGCGGGCGCGTACTCGATCTCACTCTCCAGCAGCACCGTGATCGCCGGAACCGAGGCGACGGGCCGCCGCACCTCGCCCTCGGAGGGATCGGCGTGCTTGTGGACGATCGGGCTGGCGATGGCACGCACCGGGGCGTCGGCGATGCGAAGGCGAACGACGGCTGCCGTCGTTCGTACACGGTCCTCGCCCCGCACGAGCTGCCGCACGCCGAAGAGCGAACCGCGCAGCGTATCCCCCTGGCTGTCGCCAGGGTTGAACATGGCGCCGGCGCGCGGATGGGCGAGCCACCATGCCAGGGTCGGCCGCGCCGACCAGAGATGCAGCGTGTCGCTGCTGACGCTGTCGGGCAGGATCGTCCGCGGTGCGGTCGCCTCCGTCCGCGTGAACGTCTCGTCACCCCCGGCGGTGATGCCTTCGAGCACGACCGGCATCTCCCCGCGGTTGTACACCTCGACGGCCACCGGCAGCGTGTCGCTTGCGGCCGCGACGAGCGGCCGGGGCGCGAGCGCTTCCACCGACACCCCCGCGGCGTTCAGCAGGGCACGCTCGGCGCGCTCGAGATCCACCTCGAGCGACACCGCGAGATCGCCGAGTGCTCCTGCACAAACCGGAACGTAAAAGATCACACACGGCCGGCGCGGCGCGCGGAAATCCGCGGAGCCGAGCAGCGAGTCCTGTGCGGTCCGCAGCAGCCGCACGTACGCCGCGAGCGGTGCCACGGCAGAAGCGGGGGCCCGGAGGTCGAGCGCCCGGTCGACCGCGGCACGCGCCGCGGGCAGCGAATCCATCGCCCCCCGGATCGCCCGTGGCAGCTCGAGCGCGCCGAATCGCGCCCAGCCGCCGCTCACCCCGTCGAACAGCGACCGTTCGCTCGCCGCGGCCGCGGGGTCGCTGATCCGCGACGCCTCGAGCCGCACGTAATCCCAGCGGACGCCCTTGGGCTGCAGCGCGCCGAATGCCTGCGATCGATGCTGCGAGCGGCTCTCGCCCGCGATCTCCGCGTACGAGCGGCCGAGCACGGGATCGTACTCGCCGACGTTCATCCGCAGGGTGGCGTCGTCGGGCCGGAAGCGCCGCGCGCGGTAGAACTTCGCCGGCGTCCACGCGCCCACGCCGTTCGTCGCGCGCGAGGGCAGCCGCACCGTGTCGCCGGCGACGTCGAACGCCTCGCGGGCCAGGATGCCCGACACCTGATGATGGCCGTGGCCATCCCGGGGGGTCCCGGAGAACACCGCGACGATCACGTGGGGGCGGAACGCGCGCACGACCGAGACCACGTCGCGGAGCAGCAGCTCCCGGTCCCACTGGCTGAAGGTCTCTTCCGCGTTGCGCGAAAAGCCGAAGTCGTAGGCGCGCGTGAAGTACTGCCGCGCGCCGTCGAGCCGGCGCGCCGCCAGCAGCTCCTGCGTCCGGATCATGCCGAGCGCGGGGCCCAGCTCCCGGCCGATGAGATTCTGGCCGCCATCGCCACGCGTGAGCGAGAGATACGCCGTCTCGACGCGCTGGCCACGGGCCAGCCACGCAAGCAGCGGCGTGTCCTCATCATCGGGATGGGCGCCGATCATGAGCACCCGCGTCGTCACGCCGAGGCCGCGGACCTCCTCGCCCAACGCGGCAGCGCCGCGCTCCTGGGCAATCAGGAGGCGCGGCGCCGCGAGCAGGGAGACAGCCAGGAAAACTCGTGCAAGTCCGTGCATTGCGTCCCGGTGCGAGTCGTGGTGTTCCGGGCAGGCCCGATCAGCGCGAGCCGGCCTTCGCCTTCCTGCTCACGGGGAGCGGCGCGAGCACATCGCGGACGATGCGCGCCTGCTCCACGTCGTGCGTGTTCTTGTAGCCTTCCGCCGGGCTCGCCCGCTCCGGACGGCCGATGTAGCGCACCGTCAGGAGGTTGCCGGTCGTCGCCTTGAGCCGCGGGCTCACGTAGGTCCACGCGCCCATGTTCTTCGGCTCTTCCTGCGCCCACACGACCTCGTCCACGTTCGGATAGCGGTCGATGGCCGCGGCGATCGCTTCGTGCGGCCACGGATACAGCTCCTCGACGCGCGCGATCGCAACGTGCGCGGCGTCCGCCCGCTGGGCCACGAGGTCATAGTACACCTTGCCGGTACAGAGCACGACGCGGCGCACGTCCTCGGGGCGGGCGACGGCGTCCTCGATCACCGGGCGGAAGGTCCCCGCCGCGAGATCCTCGAGGGCGCTGGCCGCCTCCGGAAGGCGCAGGAGCGACTTCGGCTGCATCAGCACGAGCGGCCGGCGCTCGGCGCGGCGGACGTGACGCCGCAGGATGTGGAAGTACTGCGCCGGCGTCGACGGATACGCGACGACCATGTTCCCCTCGGCCGCGAGCTGCAGGAAGCGCTCGAGCCGGGCGCTCGAATGCTCGGGCCCCTGCCCTTCGTACCCGTGCGGGAGCAGCAGCACGAGCGAGTTGTCGAGCCCCCACTTGGCGCGGTCCGACACGATGAACTGGTCGATGATCGGGGCGGCGACGTTCGCGAAGTCGCCGAACTGCGCCTCCCACAGGACGAGGTCGCGCGGTGCGGCGGTGGAGAAGCCGTACTCGAACGCCATCACCGCCGTCTCGCTCAGCGGGCTGTTGTAGATCTCGAAGACGCCGGCGCCGTCCTGCTTCAGTGCCCCGAGGGGCGTGAACGTCGCACCGGACTTCACGTCGTGCAGCACGGCCTGGCGGTGCGAGAAGGTGCCGCGCTCCGCGTCCTGGCCGGTGATGCGTACATTGGTGCCCTCCACGAGGAGCGCGGCGAACGCCAGCGCTTCCGCGTGGCCCCAGTCGATGCCCTTCGCGGTCAGCGCCTCGCGGCGGCGCGGCAGCGTGCGCTGCAGCGTGGCATGAAGCGAGAAGCCCTCGGGCCACACGAGCAGACGCTCGTTGAGGGATGCGAGCTCCTCCGCGCGGACCGCCGTCTCGACGGCCGCCGGCGTCGCCGGGGCCTTCGCGTCGTCCGTGTGCGACTTGTCGCCGCCCGCCTGCTGCGCCTGGTCGTGCTCCGCCTGCAACCGCTCGGCGAACCGTCGGTCGATCGCGGCGACGTCCTCCTCGGTCACGACGCGCTCGCGCACCAGGCGCGCCGCCCACACTTCGCGCGGCGTCGGATGCGTCCGGATCACGTCGTACAGCGTCGGCTGCGTGAACGCCGGCTGGTCCGCCTCGTTGTGGCCGTGCCGCCGGTAGCCGACGATGTCGATGAGGATGTCCTTCGCGAAGCGCTGCCGGTAGGCCACGGCGATGCGCACCGCGTGGATGCACGACTCCAGGTCGTCCGCGTTGACGTGCATCACCGGCACGTCGAAGCCCTTCGCCGGGTCGCTCGCGTAATGCGTCGAGCGGCTGTCCGACGGGTCGGTGGTGAAGCCGACCTGGTTGTTCGCGATGAGGTGGAGCGTGCCGCCCACGCGGTAGCCGCGCAGGAGGCTGAGGTTGAGCGTCTCGGTGACGACGCCTTCACCCGGGAACGCGGCGTCGCCGTGCACCGCGATCGGCAGCACGCGATTCTCGTCGCGCCCCGCCGGCGTCCGCTGCATGGCGCGCGACACGCCCATCAGCACCGCGTTCACGAACTCGAGGTGGCTGGGGTTCGGCACGAGCAGCGTCTCGACCCGCGCGCCGTTGTCGAACTCGCGCGTCGTGCGGTAGCCCAGGTGATACTTCACGTCGCCGGTGCCGCTCGCGCTGTTCGTCTGGTCGTGCTTCCCGGCGAACTCGCGGAAGATCGTCGCATACGGCTTCTGGAGCGCATGCGCCAGCACGTTGAGGCGGCCGCGGTGGGCCATCCCGATGACGGCGGCCGTCGTGCCGGCCTTGCCGGATCCCGCCAGCGCCTCGTCGATCATCGGCACGAGGGCGTCGACGCCCTCGATGGAGAACCGCTTCGCATTGACGAAGGCGCGGCCGATGAACCGCTCCATCCCATCCACCTGCGTCATGCGCTCGAGCAGCTTCCGCTTCTCGTCCGCGGTGATGGCGGGGGTGTGCTCGCCGCTCTCGACCGCGTGGCGGAACCAGGCGCGCTCGGCCTCCTCGCCCAGGTGCTCGAACTCGAAGGCGATGCCCCCGCAATACCGCTCCTGCAGCACGGCGATGACATCGGCGGCGGTGCGGCCGCCGTGATCGATCGTCGTGACGCCCTCAAGGGCGGCGGCCGGGACTTCCGCGAGGTCCGCGGCGGTGATGCCGTGGAACTCCGGGGTCAGCTCCGGGGCGCCCGGGGCCGGGGTGCCGAGGGGATCGAGGGCGACGGCGAGGTGGCCGTATTCGCGGATCGACGCGGCCAGCGCGGCGGCACCTGCAGCCTTGCGGAGCAGCCTCGCGTCGGTGCCCGCGACCGCGGCCGGGGCGCCGCCGGACAGGCTTTCGGCGAAGCGGAAGAACTGGCGCCAGGACTCCTCGACCGCGCTCGGATCGCGGCGGTAGGTCTCGTAGGCCTCGGCGACATAACCGTCATTGAAGACGGACGTGATCGGAAGCGCGCTCATAGTCGGTGAAATCTAGCACGGCGTCGGGCGGGGGCGGCGACGGAAGGCGGGGGGCCTCAGGCCCCCGGCAGCGCCAGCGTGAACGTCGATCCCCTGCCGGGAGCGGAATCGACCTCGAGCCGCCCGCCCAGCATCACGGCCAGTCGGTTGGCGATGTGCAGCCCGAGGCCCGTCCCGCCATGGCGGCGGGTGAGTCCCTGGTCGAGCTGCGTGAACGGGTGGAACAGGCGCTCGACGTCCTCGGGGGCGATGCCGATGCCAGTGTCCCGCACGGTGAAGTGCACGTCGCCATCGACGCGGCGGACGCCGAGCGCCACTTCGCCATGGTCGGTGAACTTGATGGCGTTGTTGGCGACGTGCATGAGCACCTGGCGCGCCTTGTCCACGTCGGTGACGAGCCGGATCGGCTCCGGCGGGGTGGACCAGAGCAGCGCGAGCCCGCGGTGCACGGCCGCCGGTTCGACCGCGGCCGCCACGGACTGCAGCAGGTCGGCGGCCAGCAGCTCACTCGGGCGCACGGCATCGCTTCCCTCCTCGAGACTCGCGAAGGCGAGGATCTCCTCGATCATCCCCGAGAGTCCGTGCGTCACGGACAGGATGCGCCCGATGATGTCCAGCTGCTGCTCCGACATCGGGCCGATGACCTGATCGGCGAGCAGCTCGCCGTAGCCGGTGAGCGTCGTCAGCGGTGTCAGCAGCTCGTGCGAGATCGTGGCGAGAAAGCGGTTCTTGGCGCGGTGCGCCGACTGCGCCTGGTCGAGCAGCCGCGCCTTCCACAGGGCGAGTCCCGCGTAATCGCCGATCACCTGCAGGCGCTGGACGTCGCGCGGCCCGAAGAGCGGCTCACCGCATGCGCGGGCCACGAGCAGGACGCCGAGCACCGCGTCGTGCGCCAGCAGGGGGACGCACAGCGCCTGGGTCAGGTCCAGGCCGCGCAGCTGCTGCGCGAGCGGAAAGGTCCCGTCGTTGAAGTTCGTCGACAGCACGGGGCCGCGCTCCGCGATCGCACGGCCGCTCAGCGAGTCCGCGATCGGGAAAGAGAGCCCCGAGGTCGTCTCGAGCCCTCCGACGGCGCACTCGACGTGCCCGGTGCGCGGGCCGACGTCGACGACCATCGCGCCCTGCGCGTGCGTCTGCCGCATGGCGGCTTCCGACAGGATGCGAAGCAGTGCCGGCGTATCGGCGACGGCGGCCATCTGGCGGGCGAGCCGCCGGAGGGCAGCGGCTTCCTCGCGGGCCTCGAATGCTTCGCGCAGCGTCGCCGGTGGGACGCAGCGGCTCTCGGGGTCTTGCAGGGGCATCCGTTCAGCGCCGGACGGGACTCAGCCCGTCGGCCTCGCTGGCTCCTGCGCCTGAAAAGTCGGGAGGGTGTAGCGGCTGGCGTCCACCGGGAACTCGCCGCTCGCGCGACGGGAGAGACCGGCGAGCGCCCGGAGCGCGGCTTCGCGGTCCAGCGTCGGGAGATAGAGGAAACCGGAGATACCGTTCACGTCGAACGCACAGGCTTCCTCCGGGCGTCGCGTGAGGCTCACCGCGATCACCGGCAGGTCGGCGAGGACGGGGTCCTGTTCCCACGCGGACAGCGGGTTCGTCGCGAGCAGGTCGTACTCGCAGAGAATCGCATCCGGGAGCTCGCGTGCCGCAGCCTCCGCGGCTTCACGAAGTCCCACCACGGGGCGCGTTTCCGCCCCGACCTCACGAAAGACCGACGCGATGTGGTCGGCCAGGAGGGCGTGCCGCCCCACACACAACACTCGCATGCCACAACATACACCACGAAGCCGGGTTTTGCTGCAGTTCCGCGACCCTGGTTCCCGGCGGCTCAGGCGCTCCGGGCCGCCGGGACGTCGGTGACGGCCTCGAGCGCACGCGACGTTCGCGCGTCGATGGTGGATGGCAGGGACAGCCGGAAGGTGCTGCCGCTCCCGAGCTTGGACTCCACCTCGAGCGTGCCGTGCAGCATCTCGGCGAGGCGGAGCGAGATGGGGAGCCCCAGGCCGGTGCCGTCCTGCAGCTGTGTACGCCCGAGCTGCACGAACTCCTGGAAGATCTTCTCCTGGTCGTCCGGCGCGATCCCCGGACCACGATCGGCGACCTCGACGATGACGCCGCCGTCGCTCCGGCGCTGGATGACGACGCGGATCGGCTGGCCATTGCCGAACTTGATGGCGTTCGACAGCAGGTTGAGCAGGATCTGGCGGATGCGGCGCGGATCGCTCACGATCCGCAGCGAGTCCTCCGGGTGCTCGATCGTGAGCTCGGACCCGAACTGATCCGCCAGCGGCCGCACCGTGACGAAGAGATCCTCGACCAGGGCCGGGAACACGACGGGCTGCGGGCGGAGCTCGATCTTGCCGGCCTCGATCTTCGAGAGGTCGAGCACGTCGTTCACGAGCTCCAGCAGGTGCTTGGCGGCCTTGTGGGTTCGCGTGATCCCTTCGACCTGCTTCTCGTTGAGCGGACCGTAGATGCTCTCGAGCAGCAGCGTGCTGTAGCCGAGGATCGCGTTGATCGGCGTGCGCAGCTCGTGGCTCATGGAGGCGTAGAACCGGCTCCGGGCGGTCATCGCCCGCTCGAGGTCCTCCTGGCGACGGCTGAGCTCCTCGTTGAGCGCCTTGAGATCGGCCGCGGACTGCTCCAGCGTGATCGCCTGCTGGCGGAGCGCCTCCTCGGCCCGGTGCCGCTCGCTGACGTCGCGCGCGATCAGCGTGTACGTGCGGCGGCCGTCGGTGTCGAGGGACGAGACCGACGTCTCGAGGGGGAACAGCTCCCCCGTGGCGCGCCTCCCCGTCAGCGTCTCGGCGTGATTGATCGGGCCCTGGTCGGTCGCGCACGACTCGTCGTCGAGGATCGGGGCGCCGCGCAGCCGCGCGACCACGTCGCCCGACTCCGGCGGGAAGAACCGGCGGACGTCGCTCCCGACCGCTTCGCTCGTGTCGACGCAGAACATCCGCTCCGCCGCCGCGTTGAACGTGGTGATCGTGCCGTCCCGCTCGAACACGATGATCGCGTCCATCGCCGAGCGTACGACATCGGCAAAGCGCGCTTCGGAGACCCAGATCTCGCGCATGTGCCGCAGCTCCATCTCCTGCCGCTGCCCCTCGCGGAGCAGGAGCTCCTGCTGGGCGAGCTGCCGCTGCTTGAGATAGAGGTCGACGAAGACGGAGACCTTGGACCGCAGGATGTCGGGTTGGAACGGCTTGAAGAGGTAGTCGACGGCGCCGACCTCGTACCCCTGGAAGACGTATTCCTCGTCCTTGCTGATCGCCGTCAGGAAGATGATCGGGATGAACTTCGAGCGTTCGCGCGCCTTGATGAGCCGGGCGCACTCGAAGCCGTTCATCCCGGGCATCTGCACGTCGAGGAGGATGAGCGCGAAGTCGCGGGTGAGGAGCTGGCGGAGCGCCTCTTCCCCCGAGTGGGCGCGCACGAGCCGCTGTCCCAGGGGCTCCAGGATCGCCTCGAGCGCGAGCAGGTTCTCGGGGCGGTCGTCGACGATGAGGATGTCGACCGGTTCATCGGTGGGCGCGCTCTCGGCGCCGGCGGGGCCCGGCGGTGGCGGCGGGATCGGCGTTCGGCTGTCGGTCACCGTCGCTCCTCGACCGGCGCCGGCCTGAGGCGCCCCAGTGCTTCGGCGATGCTCTCCAGCGGGAGCACGCGTGCCTTGGGAACGGCCCTGGCCGCGGCAGCTGGCATCGTCGGGCTCACGGCGTTCGTTGGATCCTGGACGAACGCGAGCCCGCCGCGCTCGACGATGTGCGCGAGGCCCATCGCCCCGTCGGCATTCGCGCCGGTAAGGACGACCCCGACCGTCTGCGCGCCGTAGGCGTCGGCCGCGGACGTGAACGTCACGTCGATGGATGGCCGGCTGTATCGGACCGGGGCCTCGGTGGACAGGGCGAGCGATCCCCGTTCGACGAGCAGATGATAGTCCGGCGGGGCGACGAAGACGTGGCCCGGCTCGATGGGCTGCTTGTCCTCGACCTCGCAGACCCGGAGCGGCGTGCACTCCTGGATCAGCGACGCGAGCACGTCCTCCGAATCCCGGTGGCGATGCTGGACGATCACGACTGGAATCCCGAAGTCGGCCGGGAGGGCGCCGACGAGGGTCTTGAGCGCCCGCAAGCCTCCCCACGAGGTGCCAATGACCACGATCTCGTAGAAAACCGGCATGCCGTCGCTCGCGCGCCTCCGTGGTTGGTCGTCACCGAACCTTCCGGTAGATCTTCTCGTTCGGATGCAGCCGTTCGTAGCAAGCCTCGTACTTCGAGAAACGGAGGGATTCCTTGGCCCCGAGGGCGAGGATGCCGAAGTTCACGAGGCTTTCGTAGAAAAGCCCATGCACCCGCTGCTGCAGCGTCTTGTCGAAATAGATGAGTACGTTGCGGCAGAAGATGACATTGAATTCCGCGAAGGACCGGTCGGTGACGAGGTTATGCTGGGCGAACACGACGTTGCGCATGAGCGACGAGCTGAACAGCGCGCCCCCGTACTTCGCCGTGTAGTACTCGGAAAAGGACCGCTTGCCGCCAGCCTTGAGGTAGTTCTCGGTGTACTCCTGCATCCGGTCCAGCGGAAAGATCCCGGTCCGCGCCCGCTGCAGCACGACGTCGTTGATGTCGGTGGCGTACAGCCGGGCCCGGTCGTACAGCCCTTCCTCCTCGAGGAGGATCGCCATCGAGTACACCTCCTCCCCGGTCGAACATCCGGCATGCCAGATCCGGATGAACGGATACGTCCGCATCAGGGGGAGCACTTCCTGCCGGAATGCGAGGTAGAAGTGCGGATCCCGGAACATCGACGTGACGTTGACCGAGAGGTCGAGCAGCAGCCGCTCCATGACCTCCTGGTCGTGGAGCACGCGTGCCTGGAGCTCGGAGACGTTCCGGAGCCCTTCCGCCTGAATGCGCTTCCACAGCCGGCGCCGCACCGAGGCGTACGCATACGACCGGAAGTCGAAGCCGTAGTGCCGGTGGATGCCCTCGAGGAGCAGCTCGATCTCGACCCGCTCCAGCGCCGTGTCGTACGACGCTGGAGCATCCGACAGCGCGCGCTGGCTCGTCGGCGGCGTCAGCGGTACAGCCATACCCTCATCAGGCTCAGCAGCTGCTCGACGTCCACCGGCTTCGTGATGTAGTCGGACGCCCCCGCAGCGATGCACTTCTCGCGGTCACCCTTCATCGCCTTCGCCGTCAGTGCGATGATGGGCAGCGCCTTCAGCGCCGGAATCTGCCGGATGGCCCGCGTCGTCTCGTACCCGTCCATCTCCGGCATCATGACGTCCATGAGGACGAGGTCGATGCCGGATGTCTCCTCGAGCAGCGTGATCGCGTCGCGCCCGTTCTCGGCGAAGCTCACGGTCATGCCGTGGTCCTCGAGCACGCTCGTGAGCGAGAAGATGTTGCGCACGTCGTCGTCGACGACGAGCACGTGCTTGCCGGCGAAGGCGGCGTCCGCGGTGTGCAGCCGCTCGAGCATCCGGCGCTTCGGCTCCGGCAGCGCCGCCTCCACGCGATGGAGGAAGAGCGCCGTCTCGTCGAGCAGCCGCTCCGGGCTCTTCACGTCCTTGATGATGATCGTCTCCGCGTACCGGCGGAGGGTCGTCTCCTCTTCCGGCGTGAGCTCGCGGCCGGTGTAGATGATGATCGGCAGGTCGCGGCGGTCGGGATGCGCCTTCACCTGCTCCAGCAGCTGGAAGCCGCTGATCTCCGCGAGCCCGAGGTCGAGCACCATGCAGTCGTAGTGCGCCCGGTCGAGCTCCTGCAGCGCCTCCTCCGCGGAGCCGACGGCGGTGATCTCGACGTCCTCGTGCGCCACGAGCTCCACGATCGCCTTGCGCTGCGTCTCGTCGTCCTCGACCACGAGCAGGCGCTTCACCTGGGTGTCGATGAAGTCGGCGATCCGCGAGAACGAGGCATCCAGGTCCTCGCGCGACACCGGCTTCTCGAGATACGCGATGGCGCCCTGCTTGAGCCCCTGCTGGCGCTCCTGGATGCCCGTGATGATGTGCACCGGGATGTGGCGCGTCGCCGGGTGATGCTTCAGCCGGTCGAGCACCTCCCAACCGTCCATCTCCGGCATGTCGATGTCCAGCGTGATCGCGTCGGGCTCGAAGGCATGGGCGATCTGGAGCCCGGCCCGGCCGTCCAGGGCGACGAGGCCGCGGAAGCCCTTGTCGCGCGCCATGTCGAGCAGGACCTTCGCGAAGCTCGCGTCGTTCTCGATCACGAGCACCACGCGGTCGCCCGGCTCGATCAGGTCACGATCGTCGTCGAAGCCCTCCGGCCGCGGGAGCTCCTCCGGCGGCGGCATCTCGATGTCTTCCATCGCGACGCCCTCGTCGTCGGCGCCCGCCCACTCGTCGCTGGCGAGGAGCGACTCGGCCGTCGGGAGCTCGTCGGTGAAGGCCGACGTCGGCCCGCTGGTGCGCCCCGACGTCCGGCCGGGTGCGCCGCCGGCGAGGCGGGCCTGCATCGGCCGCCGGCGCCGGCGATCGCCGCGTTCGGACGCCATCTCCTCGTCGGGCACCTCCGGCTCGACGTAGCGCACGGGCAGGAAGAGCGTGAACGTACTGCCCGCTCCCGGCGTGCTCTCCACGCGGATCTCGCCGCCGAGCAGGCGGGCGATCTCCCGGCTGATGGAGAGGCCGAGCCCCGTGCCGCCGAAGCGCCGGCTCGTGGTGCCGTCCGCCTGCTGGAAGGCCTCGAAGATGAGCTGCTGCTTGTCCTTCGGGATGCCGATGCCGGTGTCGCTCACCGCGAACGCGACGACCGCCTCCGCCTCGTCGAGCACGCGGTTCGCGAACTGCTTGCCCTTGTCGGCGCGGCGGATCGTCAGCGTGACGCCGCCCTGCTCGGTGAACTTGAGCGCGTTCGCGAGCAGGTTCTTGAGCACCTGCTGGAGCCGCTGGCCGTCCGTGAAGATCGGTGACGGCGCGTCGTGGTGGATCTCGACGTCGAACGCGAGCGACTTCTGCTCCGCGAGCGGCCGGAAGGTGCGATCGACGAAGTGCTTCACCTCGTCCATCGTCACGTCGGTCGGCGTCACCTCCATCTTCCCCGCCTCGACCTTGGAGAGGTCGAGGATGTCGTTGATGAGGTTCAGCAGGTCCGTGCCCGAGCTCAGGATCGTGTGCGCGAACTCGACCTGCTTCGCCGAGAGGTTGCCTTCCTTGTTGTCGGAGAGGAGCCGGGCGAGGATGAGCAGCGAGTTCAGCGGCGTGCGCAGCTCGTGCGACATGTTCGCCAGGAACTCGCTCTTGTACTTGGAGCTGAGGGCGAGCTGCGAGGCCTTCTCCTCCAGGGCCTGGCGCGCCGCCTCGACCTCGCGGTTCTTCTGCTCGACCTTCGCGTTCTGCTCCGCGAGCAGCGAGGCCTTCTCCTCGAGCTCCTCGTTGACCTGCTGCAGCTCTTCCTGCTGCTCCTTGAGGAGCTCTTCCGACTGCCGCAGCGTGCGCGCCTGCTGCTCGAGCTCCGTGTTCGACTTCTTGAGCTCCTCCTGCTGGCGGCGCAGCTCCTCGGACTGGCTCTGCAGCTCCTGCGTGAGCTTCTGCGACTGCTCGAGCAGCTCCTCGGTGCGCATGTTCGCCTGAATCATGTTCAGGACGACGCCGATGGACTCGGCGAGCTGGTCGAGGAAGGTCTGGTGGATCTGGCTGAACGGCAGGAAGCTCGCGAGCTCGATCACCGCCTTCACCTCACCCTCGAAGAGGATGGGGAGGACGATGATGTTGCGCGGTGGCGCCTCGCCGAGGCCCGAGGTGATCTGGATGTAGTCGTCGGGGACGTTCTGCAGCAGGATCGGCTGCTTCTCGAGCACCGCCTGGCCCACGAGCCCCTCGCCGACCTCGAAGCGGTTGGCGACGTGCTTGCGCGCCCGGTAGGCGTAGCTCGCGATGAGCCGCGCCACTTCCTCCTCGGCGTCCATGATGAAGAAGGCGCCGTGGTGCGCGCTCACGAGCGGCGTGAGCTCGCTCATGATGAGGCGCGACACCGACTCGAGATCCTTCTGCCCCTGCATCATCCGGCTGAACTTGGCCAGGTTGGTCTTGAGCCAGTCCTGCTCCTGGTTGCGTTCCGTCGTCTCGCGCAGGTTGCCGATCATCTGGTTGATGTTCGTCTTGAGCTCGTCGAGCTCCCCCTGCGCTTCCACGGTGATCTGCCGGGTCAGGTCGCCCTTCGTCACGGCGGTCGCCACGTCGGCGATGTTCCGCACCTGCGACGTGAGCGAGTTCGCCATGGCGTTCACGCTGTCCGTGAGCGCCTTCCACGTCCCGGAGACGAGCGGCACGTCCGCCTGGCCGCCCAGCTTGCCCTCCGTGCCCACTTCCTTGGACACGCGCGTCACTTCGTCCGAGAAGACGCGGAGGCGGTCCACCATCGTGTTGATGGTGTTCTTCAGGGTGAGCACCTCGCCCTGCGCCTCGGCGGTGATCTTCTGCGAGAGGTCGCCGTTGGCCACCGCCGTGGTGACGTCGGCGATGTTACGCACCTGCGTCGTGAGGTTGGAGGCGAGGCCGTTCACGTTGTCCGTGAGGTCGCGCCACTCGCCGCCGACGCCGGGCACCTTCGCCTGGCCGCCGAGCTTGCCCTCCGTACCCACCTCGCGGGCCACGCGCGTCACTTCCGCCGCGAAGGCGTTGAGCTGGTCCACCATCGTGTTGACGGTGTTCTTCAGCTCGAGCACCTCGCCGCGCGCCTCGACGGTGATCTTGCGCGACAGGTCGCCGCGCGCCACCGCCGTCGTGACGTCGGCGATGTTCCGCACCTGCGTCGTCAGCGACGACGCCATGTAGTTCACGTTGTCGGTCAGGTCCTTCCACGTCCCACCCACGCCCGGCACGTTCGCCTGGCCGCCGAGGCGGCCTTCCGTCCCCACCTCACGGGCCACGCGCGTCACTTCGTCCGCGAAGACGCGCAGCGTGTCCACCATGTTGTTCATGGTGTTCTTGAGGTCCAGCATCTCACCCCGGACCTCGGCCGTGATCTTCTGCGAGAGGTCGCCGTTGGCGACCGCCGTGGTCACGAGCGCGATGTTGCGCACCTGGCCCGTGAGGTTCGACGCCATGAAGTTCACGGAGTCGGTGAGGTCCTTCCACGTGCCGCTGACGCCCTCGACGCGCGCCTGGCCGCCGAGGAACCCCTCGGTGCCCACCTCGCGGGCCACGCGGGTCACTTCGGAGGCGAAGGCGCTGAGCTGGTCCACCATCGTGTTGATGGTGTTCTTCAGCGCGAGCATCTCGCCGCGGACGTCGACCGTGATCTTGCGCGAGAGGTCGCCCTTCGCGACCGCCGTCGTCACGTCGGCGATGTTTCTCACCTGGTTGGTGAGGTTGTTCGCCATCGCGTTCACGTTGTCGGTCAGGTTCTTCCACGTGCCGGCGACGCCGGGCACGTTGGCCTGGCCGCCGAGCACCCCTTCCGTACCCACCTCTCGCGCCACGCGGATGACCTCGCCCGCGAAGGCCGAGAGCTGATCGACCATTCGATTGATCACGTCCTCGATCTGCAGGATCTCGCCCTGCGCCTCGACCGTGATCTTGCGGGTCAGGTCGCCGTTCGCGATCGCCGTCGCGACCCCCGACACGTCGCGCAGCTGCACCGTCAGGTTGCCGGCGAGCGTGTTCACGTTGTCGGTGAGGTTGCGCCACGTGCCGCTGACCCCTTCGACGCGCGCCTGGCCGCCCAGCTTGCCCTCCGTACCCACTTCCTTGGCGACTCGCGTCACCTCGCTGGCGAAGGCGTTGAGCTGGTCCACCATCGTGTTGACGGTGTTCTTGAGCTCGAGCACCTCGCCGCGCGCCTCGACCGTGATCTTCTGCGACAGGTCGCCGTTGGCCACCGCCGTCGTCACGAGGGCGATGTTCCGCACCTGGTTCGTCAGGTTGTTCGCCAGCCCGTTCACCGAGTCGGTGAGGTCCTTCCACGTGCCGGCGACGTTCGGCACGTTGGCCTGACCGCCCAGCACACCTTCCGTGCCCACCTCGCGCGCCACGCGCGTCACTTCGTCGGCGAAGCGGCTGAGGCGGTCCACCATGTCGTTGATCGTGTTCGCGAGCTCGAGGATCTCGCCGCGCGCCTCGACCGTGATCTTCTGCGACAGGTCGCCGTTGGCCACCGCCGTCGTCACCAGCGCGATGTTACGCACCTGGTTCGTCAGGTTGGCGGCCATGAAGTTCACGTTGTCCGTCAGGTCCTTCCACGTGCCGGCTGTTCCCGCCACCTCCGCCTGGCCGCCGAGGATCCCCTCGGTGCCCACCTCGCGCGCGACGCGCGTCACTTCCGCCGCGAACGCCGAGAGCTGATCGACCATTCGGTTGATGACTTCCTTGATCTGCAGGATCTCGCCGCCGGCCTCCACGGTGATCTTGCGCGTCAGGTCGCCGTTCGCGATCGCCGTCGCGACCGCGCTCACGTCGCGCAGCTGCACGGTGAGGTTGTTCGCGAGCTGGTTCACGTTCTCCGTCAGGTCCTTCCACGTGCCGGCGATCCCGGGCACGTTCGCCTGGCCGCCGAGCACGCCCTCCGTTCCCACCTCGCGCGCCACGCGCGTCACTTCGCCCGCGAACGCGTTGAGCTGGTCCACCATCAGGTTGATGACCTCCTTGATCTGGAGGATCTCACCCTGGGCCTCGACCGTGATCTTGCGGGTCAGGTCGCCGTTGGCGATCGCCGTGGCGACCCCCGACACGTCGCGGAGCTGCACCGTCAGGTTGCCGGCGAGCGTATTGACGTTCGCCGTGAGGTCCGACCACACGCCGGCGACGCCTTCCACCTTCGCCTGGCCGCCGAGACGCCCTTCGGTACCGACCTCGCGCGCGACGCGCGTCACTTCCGACGCGAAGCTGTTCAGCCGGTCCACCATTCCGTTGATGGTGTTCGCCAGCTCGAGGATCTCGCCCTTCGCCTCCGCGGTGATCTTCTGCGAGAGGTCGCCGTTGGCCACCGCCGTCGTCACCAGCGCGATGTTACGCACCTGGTTCGTCAGGTTGGCGGCCATGAAGTTCACGTTGTCCGTCAGGTCCTTCCAGGTCCCGCCGACGCCCGGCACCTGCGCCTGGCCGCCGAGCATCCCTTCCGTACCCACTTCGCGCGCGACGCGGGTGACTTCCGCGGCGAACGCCGAGAGCTGGTCCACCATCGTGTTGATGGTGTTCTTCAGGGCGAGCACCTCGCCCTTCGCTTCCACCGTGATCTTGCGCGAGAGGTCGCCCTTGGCGACGGCCGTCGTCACGTCGGCGATGTTGCGGACCTGGTTCGTCAGGTTGGCCGCCATCGCGTTCACCGAGTCGGTGAGGTCCTTCCAGGTCCCGCTCACGCCCTCGACGTTCGCCTGGCCGCCGAGCACCCCTTCCGTGCCGACTTCGCGCGCCACGCGCGTCACTTCGCCCGCGAACGCGTTGAGCTGGTCCACCATTCGATTCACGGTGGAGCCGATGCGGAAGAACTCGCCCTGCACCGTCTTGCCGTCGATCTCGAGCTCGACCTTCTGCGACAGGTCGCCGCGGGCCACCGCCTGGATCACGCGGGCCACTTCGGCCGTCGGCTGGGCGAGGTCGGTGATCAGCCCGTTGATGGCGTCGACCGCCACTCGCCAGCTTCCGGTCGCGTGCTCGAGCTCCGCACGCTCGCCCATCTTGCCCTCGCGGCCGATCGCGGTGCTGAGCCGCGACAGCTCGCCGAGGAACCGCTGCTGCTTCTCGGCCGCCCGGTTGAAGCGGTCGGCGATGGCGGCGACGAGCGGGTCATCGTTGGGGGTCAGCCGGATATCGAACTCCCCCTCCTCGAGCCCCTTGAGGCCTTCGAGGAGCTGACGGAGCGCCACGTCGCGGTCCTCCGGCGCGGGCATGACGCGCAGCTCCAGCCGGCGCCGACCGCGCGCTGGCCGTTCGGCCACCGCGACGCTCCGGCCGGCGGACGCGCCCTTGCGGCCCCGACGGGCACCGGCGCCGTTGCCGGCGCCGGCATCATCGCCGCTGCCGTTCTTGCCGCGGGCGGCGGCACCAGTCGCCTTCGCCGGGCGGCGCGCGGCCGCGCCGCGCTTGGGGCGACCCTTGGGACGGGGGTTGTCTGACTCTGTCATGTCCGGATCTTCGCCGACGCCCACGTGTCAGCTCCTTGGGAGTATTGAAAGCGTGCGACGGCCGCTGCCGGGGCGGACCCGTGGCAGCGACCTACTTCCTTTATCAAAGCGGAAAACACTCGTATGCAACTGTGTACGCAGGACCGCGGGGATGCTACCGGGCCGCGCCGATAAAGAGGTGTCACTTCAAGTTCGGTGCCTGCCGAGTCCGCTAACCAGCTTCGTGGAGGAGGGGGGAGCAGCGCAGGCAAGCAGGACCAATTCTGCAAGAGTGCAGCCATCGGTTGTGAGGCGGATCACGCTGCTGAGCCGGCCATCACCGGGCCATGACCCGCACGGGAATCCCGCCGTTCTTCGTCCGGAGCCGCTCCTCGAGCCGGCGCCCCGCTTCCGTCCCGGCGATCGCGTCCAGCCGCGGGTCAGGAGACAGCATCCCCAGGTGCCACCCAGGGGCGCGCTCCCGCACCGCCCGGCCGAAAGCGGCGTACAGCCGGCGAACCTCCCCCTGCTCTCCCACCCGGAGCCCGTAGGGCGGGTTGGTCACGATCCATCCCGGGGCCCCCTGCGGCACCCGCAGCGCGGAGATCGGCGCCGCCTCGAACCGGACCTTCTCCGTCAGCCCCGCCCGTTCGGCGTTTGCCCGCGCCGCGGCGATGGCGCCTTCATCCCGGTCGGTTCCCACGATGGGTGGGGTCAGGTCAGGAGACGCCATGGCGGCAGCATCATCGACGCAGCTCCGCCACAGTGATGGATCGAACTGCGGCCAACCCGTGAACGCGAACGCACGAGGCGCACGGCCGGCGGTCGCCAGCCCGGGCGCGATCCGCGCCGCCATCAGCGCGGCCTCGATCGGGATGACCCCCGATCCGCAGAACGGATCGACGAGCGGATCGCCGGGCTCCCATCCCGAGCTCATGAGCAGGGCCGCCGCGAGCGTCTCACGAAGCGGGGCCTTGGCCACCGCCTGCCGGTATCCCCGCCGATAGAGTGGCGCACCCGAGCTGTCGATGCTGAGCGTGAGCTCGTCGTGGGCGAGCCGGGCCACGAAGAGCTGGGTCTCGCCCGCTGCTTCCTCGCCGGCGGGCTCCTCCTCCGGCTCCTCGCCCGGTGCGTCGACCACCCGGACCCCCGGTACCGCCTTCATGACGCTCTCCGCCAGCCGCTGGGCGACCGCGCCGGAGTGATAGAGCTTCGACTTCTTCGCCGTCACGCGGAACGCGACCGTCACGCCGGGCTTCACCAGCGCCGCCCACGACGTGGCGGCGGCGCGGCGCTCCAGCTCCCAGAAGGTCGTGGCCCGGAATCGCGCCACCCGCACGAGCACGCGCGTCGCGGTCCGCAGCCAGAGGTTCGCGCGATACAGCGAGGCGGCATCGCCCGTCCAGGCGACTCCCCCGGTGTCGGCACGTCCGTCGATCCCGATCGCGCCCAGCTCGGACGCCACCAGCCCTTCGATGCCGGGCGCAGCCACGGCGTAACAGCGCAGGGTGCCGGTCTTCATCGGCTGCGCCGCCGCAGCCAGACGCGCGCGCCGAGCAGCAGGCCGAACGTCGCGAGGTAGAGCAGCGGCCACAGGGTGTCTTTCTTCACGGCCCAGAGGTAGTGGATGGTCGCGGTCACGGCCGCGAAGTACACGAGCCGGTGCAGCCGGGCCCACCGCGTGCCCCCGAGCCTGCGCACCCAGCCTTTCGTCGACGTGACGGCCAGCGGGAGCAGGAGGAGCCACGTCAGCATGCCGACGAGGATGTACCGGTGCTTCGCGATCTCCTCCGCCATGGCCGGCACGTCGAAGTACCAGTCGACGCCGATCCAGAGCGCGAGGTGAATGCTCGCATAAAAGAAGGTGAACAGGCCGAGCATCCGGCGGTACCTCGCGAGCACGCCGATGCGCGAAAGCATCCGCACGGGGGTGACCGCCAGCGTCGCCGCGAGGAGCCGCAACGTCCAGCGGCCAGTCTGGAGCTCGAGCTCGCGGATGGGATCCGCGCCGAGGTCGTCCGACGCCGCGCGCCAGGCGAGGTGCGCCAGCGGAAGGAGCGCGAGGACGAAGACGGCCGGCTTGAGCCGCAGGGCAATCGGCGCGCGCCGCGGCGCCGGCTCGGCCCCCGCGGCCCCGCGCCCGACGGCGTCCGTCAGTAGAACCTCCGCAGGTCCATGCCGGCGTACATGCTCGCGACCTGGTCGGCGTAGCCGTTGAACATGAGCGTCTCGCGCCGGCGCCATTCGCCGATCCTGCGTTCCCGCGATTGCGTCCATCGCGGATGATCCACGGCGGGATTCACGTTCGCATAGAACCCGTACTCGCCGGGCAGCGCGCGATTCCAGGTCGTCTCGGGCACCGTGGACATGAGCTCGATGCGCACGATGGACTTGATGCTCTTGAAGCCGTACTTCCACGGGACGACGAGGCGGATCGGTGCGCCGTTCTGGTTGGGAAGCGCACGCCCGTAGAGTCCCGTGGCCATGAGGGTGAGCGGATGCTGTGCCTCGTCGAGGCGCAGCGCTTCGACGTACGGCCAATCGAGGACGCCGCGCCGCTGCCCCGGCATCTCGGACGGGCGGTGGAGTGTCGTGAACCGGACGTAGCGCGCTCCCGGCAGCGGCTCGAAGCGGGCGAGGATGTCGCGCAGCGGAATCCCCTGCCACGGGATGACCATCGACCACGCCTCGACGCAGCGCAGCCGATAGACGCGATCCACGACCGTGTGCGGCTTGACGAGGTCCTCGAGGTGCCAGCGGCCCGGCCGCTTCACCATGCCCCCCACCTCCACCGTCCACGGCCGGGTCTTCAACTGGCCCGCATGGCGCGACGGATCGGATTTGCCCGTGCCGAACTCATAGTAGTTGTTGTAGGTCGTGATGTCCTCGTACGAGGTGAGCTCCTCGCCGCCGGCAGCGATCGCCCCGTCGCTCTGCGTCACGACCCCGGCCTTCCCCGCCCCGCCCGACCCTCGCAGCAGCGTCCGCGCAGCCAGCGCGGCGGCCGCCCCGGCCCCCGCGATTCCGGCCGCGACGAGAAACGTGCGCCGGTCGAGGTACATCGACTCGGGGGTGATCTCCGAGCTGCGGATGTCGGGGGCGCGGGCGATCAGCATCGGGCAGCTCCTGTGATGGTCGACGGCCGGCGTCCGGCATCCGCGGTCCGCGGTCCGCGGTCCGCGGTGCGCAGTCGGTGGTGACTGAACACCCGGTCAACGTTCATGGCAGACGACGCGCCGCGCCACTGCCGCGACGAACGACGGGGCGCCGCTCGCGTGCCACTTTGGCCGGCAGCGACTGGTACACCGGCTGCCTCCCCACGGGGCCAGCGAGCCGCGCGGTGCGGCTGTCTCATCGCCACCATCGAACAACGAACGGAGGACGTGCCATGCTGGACAATCGGTCCCTGAGCTCCACCCTCGACCGCATGCTCACCCTCAACCGCGCGCTGGACCAGGCGTTCGCGGCCAACGGCGCCACCGGGCGGGCGAGCTGGGTCCCCGCCATGGACATCGCCGAGCGCACGGATCACTACAGCATCCAGGTCGACCTCCCCGGCGTGAACCCGTCGGAAGTCGAGCTCGGCTTCGAGAAGAACGTGCTCACGCTGCGCGGCACCAAGCCGTCGGTGCTCGATACGCGGACGGAGGAAGAGTACCGGCTGCATGCGCGTGAACGGGCGAGCGGCGCCTTCGAGCGCGCGGTCCGCCTGCCCGATTCGGTGGACGCCGACGGCATCGACGCGCGCTTCAGCCACGGCGTGCTGACGATCGTGATCCCGAAGGCGAAGGCGGCGCAGCCCCGGCGCATCGAGATCCGTGCACTGGACGCGCAGCCGTCCGCGGAGGCGGTCGAGGCCGGAAACAAGTGACTGCGGCCGGGCCCGGAACCTGCCCTTATCCGGGCTCATGGCACAGCAGAATTCAGCATCGCGTGCCCGACGCGCGCTCCGTGAGCGCTTCGGGCACAGCGATTTTCAGAAGGGCCAGTGGGAGCCGATCGAAGCCGCGCTGAGTGGACGTGACGCCCTCGTCGTCATGCCCACCGGCAGCGGCAAGTCGCTGATCTACCAGCTTCCCTCCGTGCTGCTCCCCGGGCTCACCGTCGTCGTGAGCCCGCTGATCGCGCTGATGAAGGACCAGACGGACAAGCTCAACGCGATTGGCGTGGACGCGCTCGCGATGCACTCGCACCTCTCGACCAGCGAGTCCCGCGACGTGCACGAGCAGGTCGAGGAGGGGGGCGGGGAGATCCTCTACCTCACGCCCGAGCGCTTCAAGGACCGCGAATTCTTCGAGCGCCTGCTGACGCGCACCGTGAGCCTGTTCGTGGTGGACGAAGCGCACTGCGTGAGCCAGTGGGGCCACGACTTCCGCCCCGACTACCTCACGCTCGGCTCCGTCGTGAAGCGACTCGGCCGTCCGCCCGTGCTCGCCCTCACCGCGACGGCGACGGACGAAGTACGGCAGGACATCATCCGCCAGCTCGGGATGAACGATCCGCTCATCAGGGTCACCGGCTTCGCCCGGCCGAACCTGCGCTTCACGATCGAGCGGACGGTGAACGCATCCGCCAAGGACGAGGCGGTGCGGCGGATCCTCGACGAGGCGACCGGCTCCGGGGTGATCTACGTCGCCACGGTTCGCGAAGCGGAGGAGCTGCACGAGCGGTTGCGGCTCGACTACGAGGTCGGCCTGTACCACGGCAAGATGGCGGCGGCGGATCGCAAGAGCGTCCAGGACGACTTCATGGCGGGGAAGCTCAGGGCCATGATCGCGACGAACGCGTTCGGCCTCGGCATCGACAAGCAGGACCTGCGGTTCGTGGCGCACTACCACTTTCCGGGATCGATCGAGGCGTACTATCAGGAGGCGGGGCGCGCGGGCCGCGATGGCGAGCCCGCCGTCTGCACGATCCTCTACCGGGTCGAAGACTCGCGCGTCCAGTCGTACTTCCTCGGCGGCAAGTATCCCGACGTGGAGGAGGCGTTCAAGGTCGCGATCGTGCTCGAGGGCGTGCCGCTCGGCGAGACGATCGACATGGACGATCTCGCGGAGAAGGCGGGGGTCGCCCGCCGCAAGGTCCGGATCGTCCTGGTGCTGCTCAAGCGCCACGGGATGGTGCGCGAGTATCGTGGCGGCAAGTGGGAGCGCGTGAGCGAGCAGCGGCTGACGAGCGTGGACCTCAGCGCGGACCTCACGGACTACGAGGCGCGCCGGCTCCAGGACCGCGCGAAGCTCCAGACCATGGTGCGCTACTGCCAGTCCGCGCAGTGCCGCACGCGGTTCATCCTCGATTACTTCGGCGAGGAAGTCGAGCCGCAGTGGGAGTGCGGCAACTGCGACAACTGCCTCGCCTTCGGCTCGGCGAGCGTCAGCCGGCGATCGGCCGAGGTGGTCTCGGCGTAGTTCGGAAGAGCGGGCCGAGGATTTCCACGGAAACGGCTCGATGGCGGATACCGCCGGGCCGATCTGAACGAACACCAGAACTTCAAGGCACGAAGGCCACGAAGAGCACGAAGGCCACGAGGGGGCTCCTCGTGGCCTTCGTGACCATCATGGCACTGGCGCCCGAGTGGTTCCAGACACTTCGAGGCAGTTCTCCGTGCGCTCCGTGTCTCCGTGGTGAAATCGTCTGCATTCTCACCTTGCCACGGCGGTTCACTCTCGACCCGCGCCCGAGGCGATCCTGCCGTTTCCGTGCAGATCCTCCGCCCGCTTTTCCGCCGTTCGGTGTCACGCCACGACCAGCTTCTCCTCCAGCAGCGTTCTCGCCAGGCGCACCCCTGTCTCCTCCAGGTGGGCCAGCGTCGCGAGGATCACGCGCTGCTGGATGTCCATGTGCTTCGCGTGATCGGGGTCGAGCACGAAGTACACGGCCTCGACGCGGAACGACCGATCGGTGATGGCGACGACGTGACATCGATCGAAGCGCACCGGCGACTGTGCCTCGACGATCGCGCGCACCGCGGCCGGGATGCCCTCCAGCGCCTCGCGCGGCGTCTCGAGGTGGATCTCGAAGGGGATCGCCACCCGCCGCTCGTACATCCGCTTGAAGTTGCGGATGCTGCTCTTGAGCAGCTCGGCGTTCGAGAAGATGACCTGCTCGCCGCCAAGGCCGCGGATTCTCGTCGTCTTGAGCCCGATCTGCTCGACACTGCCCTGGAACTCGCCGACGACGATGTAGTCGCCGACCACGAACGGCTTGTCGAGCACGATCGAGAGGGCGGCGATGAGGTCGCCCAGGATGTTCTGCACCGCGAGCGCGACGGCGATCCCGACGATGCCGAGACCGGTCACGAGCGCCGTCACGTCGTAGTCGAAGACGGTTTCGAGCGCGGTGATCCCGAGCAGCAGCCAGGCCATCGCCTTCGTCGCGTAGCCGAGTGCACGGACTGTGGTGATGCTGCCGATGTCGCCGGAGACGGTGCGCTCCGCGGTGAAGCGCGCAACCCAGAGGCTGACGAGGTGCGCGGCCCACCGGCCGACCTGGAGCAGGACCAGGAGGATCAGCGCGCGGCCGAGGAAGGTCCGGTGCGACCGGGACAGGTCGAGCGCCCGGCTGCCGATCCACGCGGCGACGGCGATGAGGAAGTAGACGCGTGTGCGATGCAGCACCTCGAGCAGTGCGTCGTCGGCGAAGGTCGGGGTCGCCTTCGCGGTGCGTCCCAGCCGGTCCGCCACCGCGTGGCGGACGAGCGCGAGCGCGACATAGGACAGCGCGGCGGCGGTCAGGGCGACCAGCCACGCGCTCACTTCATTCCCGAAGAATTCGTAATCCAGCACGTTCAGTAGAGTCCTCTGATCCAGCCGCCGTCGACGGCGATCGATTGTCCGGTGATGTAGCTCGCGCGCTCCGAGGCGAGAAACGCGGCGAGCGCGGCGAACTCGCGCGGCTCTCCGAGGCGCCGCATCGGGATCTGCGCCTCGATGCGGGCCTCGACGTCGCCGACCGGGATCCCCTCGCGGGCGGCGTTGGCTTCGTTGAGCTGCTCCACCCGCTCGGTGCGCGTATATCCGGGGAGCAGCGCGTTGACGGTGATGCCGGTCCGGGCGACCTCGTTGGCGAGCGTGCGCGTGAACCCGGTGACCGCCGCGCGCAGGGCGTTGGACAGCACGAGGCCGTCGACCGGCTGCTTCACCGCAATGCTGGTGACCGCCAGGATCCGCCCCCACCCTCGCTCGCGCATCCCCGGGAGCACGCCCCGGGTGAGCTCCACTGCGCTGCGAAGCAGCAG
>DASTYL010000113.1:0-21840 GCA_035764975.1 Gemmatimonadaceae bacterium
CAGGATGAAGCCCGTCGCGTAGCTGCCGCGGATGTTGTTGACGATCTGGTCCTCGGTCTCCTTCCGGTACCCGGTCAGGTCGACGTGGAGCCGGTCATCGAGGAACCCGAGCTCCGTGCCGATCTCGTACGAGTGGGCGAACTCCGGGCGAAGGTTCACGTTCGGGCCCCAGAACCCGTACCCGTAACCTCCGTACGAGGTGGTCTTGTACTCGAGCGCCGGCCGGTAGGCATACGGGCTCGCGTCCTTGCCGACCTGCGCGTACGCCATGCGAACCTTGCCCGTCATGAACTGGCGCACGGACGGGAAGGCATCAGAGAAGACGAAGCTCGTCGAGATGCCGGGGTAGAAGAACGAGTTCCGCTCCCGGGGAATCGTCGACGTCCAGTCGTTGCGTCCCGTCAGCGTGAGATAGAGATAATCGCTGTAGTCGAACGTCGCCTGGCCGAAGGCGCCGATGAGCCGCCGCTGTGCGATCGTCGTCTTGCTCGTGCGGACCGCGGCATTGTTGACCGAGACGAAGTTCGGCTCCAGGAAGTCCCGGCCCCACAGCGCGTCCACCGTGGACTCGTCGTCACGGACGGAGCTGCCCACCAGGCCGCTGAGGCCGATCCGGTCGGTCAGCTCGAGCCGGTCCAGGTTCAGCAGCGCCTGCGCGCTGAGGTTGCGCGTGTTGTCGTTCGCGACGTCGATCAGGCCGTTGTTCGTGTACCCGTAGATGCTTTCCGGGTGGCGCAGGATCTCGTTGTGGTTCGTGTACGTGTCGCTGCCGATATTCGTCTTGATGCTGCCCCAGGAGAACGGCGTGAACCGCAGTCCGAGGTTGAGGATGACGCGGTTGTTCGTGGTCGCGATGTGGTTCTTGTTGACGTTGAAGTACGGGTTGTCCACCTCGTCCTGCGGGTCCAGCGCCGTCACGCGCCGCCGGGTGCCGGCGGGCGTGAGCCACTCGCTGGCATCATCGAACTGCGGCCACACGAGCAGGCCGAGCAGCGGACCTGCCGCACCCTTGAACGCCTGGTTGTTGTCCGCGTAGCTGTACTGGGTCGTCAGGTCGACGTGCATCCAGTCCGTCACCTGCGCCTGGCCGGCGCCGGTGACGTTGTAACGGTCGTAGTACGTGCTCGGGACGACGCCGTTCTGCTTCGTGAGGCCGCCGGTGACCCGGTAGTTGACGCGGTTGTCCTGCGCGGCGCCGCTGAAGGTCAGGTTGTGGCGCTGCGTCAGCGCCGTCTGGAAGAAGCCGTCCACGTTGTCGTGGAACCGGGTGCCGGGGGCGTACGGCTGTCCCCAGTAGGAGGTCGTGATGTTCTCCGGATCCGTCGGACCGTAGACGCGCTGCAGCTCGGGCGTCTCCCGCACGGACTCCACGCGGAAGGAGTTGCTGTACTCGAAGCCGCCCCCGGCCGTGCCGCGCTTGGTGGTGATCACGATGGCGCCGTTCGCCGCGTCGATCCCGTACAGGGCAGCCGCCTCGGGACCCTTGAGCACCGTGATGGACTCGATGTCCTCGGGATTGATGTCGGCGGCCCGGTTGGTGAAGTCCACGCCGCGGTTCTCGAACGACACCGTCGAGCCGCCATAGGAGGACGCGAGCACGCTGGTATGCAGCGTCTTGTTGTCCATGGGCAGGCCGTCCACGATGAACAGCGGCTGGTTGCTGCTGCTGATCGAGCTGACGCCGCGGATGGTGATCTGCGACGAGGCGCCCGGCACGCCCGAACTGCTGTTCACCTGCACGCCGGCGATGCGGCCCTGCAGGGCGTTGACGAAGTTCTCGCGCTGCGTCTCGGCGATCGCCGTCCCGACGACGCTTTGCTGGGACGTGCCGAGGGTGCGGCGCTCGGCAGTCTCGCCCAGCGCGGTGACGACGACCGCTTCCAGGGCCGATGCCGTCTGGCCCAGCGCGATCGTGACGCTGGCCGTCTGGCCCGCCGCGACGGTCACCTGGCTGGTGCTCGGGGCGTACCCGATCCGCCGCGCCGTCACCGACCGCGTTCCGGTGGGCACGCCGGCGATGGTGAATTCACCGGTGGCGTTCGACATGGCACGCATGGTCGTCCCGTCGATGACGATCTGCGCATCGCTGACCGGCCGGTTGCTGCCGGAGTCCACGACACGACCGCGAACGGTGCCCGTGGCTTGCGCCTCGAGTGCCTGCGCGGTCAGCAGTTGGAGGGCGAGGGCGGCGACGACGCCTCCCGACACCCGAGAAAGGGCCCAACGCATTGCGATCCTCCGCGGAACGTGATCAGCTACGTCCGCGCACCGCGCACGCGATGCACGGAACGCCGGCAGGATACCGGAGCGACTAGGTGGCAGGTCTCCGGCAGGGGGTGCCGGAGGGGGTTCGATCGGCGGGCACGCCCGGGCGTCCCGCCCGCGCGCGGCACAATCGTACTCCGCACCGGCCCCATCTGGCAAGAGATCGATAGGCCGGATTTCCCTTCACGGGGCGCAAAAAAGGATCGGCCCGGGTCATCCCCGGGCCGATCCTCCTTCTCCATCGAGCCGTTCCGCCGCTCAGATGTCCGTCTTCAGCCCCTGGCGTGCGGGCGCCGGCTCTTCCTCGTCCGGCATGGCGAACACCGACGTCAGCCCGCCGGGTTCACCCGGCAGCGGCGGGAGCTCCGGCGGGGCAAAGCCCTCCGGCACACCGACGTCCATCTCCACGTCGTGGTACCGGTACATGCCGGTGCCCGCCGGGATCAGGTGGCCGATGATGATGTTCTCCTTGAGGCCGAGGAGGTCGTCCTTGGCGCCACGGATGGCCGCATCGGTCAGCACGCGCGTGGTCTCCTGGAAGCTCGCCGCCGAGATGAACGACTGCGTCGTGAGCGACGCCTTCGTGATCCCGAGCAGCAGCGGCTCGGCCGTCGCCGGCTCGCCGCTCTTCCGCTTCTGCCGATCGTTGACCTCGCGGAACACCTGGCGGTCCACGTGCTCGCCTTCGAGCAGCTCCGTGTCGCCCGGCGTCATCACCCGCACCTTCTGGAGCATCTGCTTGACGATCACGCCGATGTGCTTGTCGTTGATCTTCACGCCCTGCAGGCGGTAGACCTCCTGCACCTCGTTCAGCAGGTACTCCTGCACGGCGCGGGGGCCCTTGATCCGCAGGATGTCGTGCGGGTTGACCGGGCCTTCCGACAGGCGGTCACCGGCGCGCACGCGGTCGCCCTCGTGCACGCGGAGGTGCTTGCCCGACGCCACTTCGTAGAGCTGCGCCTCGCGCGTCTCGTCGACCGAGCCGTCGAGGTTCGTCGGGTTGACGAAGATCTCGCGCTTGCCGCGCTTGATCTCGCCGAACCGCACGACGCCGTCGATCTCCGAGATGGTCGCCGGATCCTTCGGCTTCCGCGCCTCGAACAGCTCCGCGACGCGCGGCAGGCCGCCCGTGATGTCGCGGGTCTTGTACGCCTCGCGGCCGATCTTCGCGATCGTCTGCCCGGCGTAGATCGTCTGGCCGTCCTCGATGATGAGCTGCGCGCCGATGGGGATGACGAAGTCGCGCACGCGCTTCTCCTTGCCCCCCTTCTCCTGCACGATCTCGATGTGCGGGTGCAGCTTCTTCTCGCGGTCCTCGATGATGACGCGCTGGCGGAGGCCGGTGAGCTCGTCGAGCTCCTCGGCCAGCGACTCGTCCTCGACGATGTCGACGAAGCGAATCGTGCCCTCGACGTCCGCGATGATCGGGTTGGTGTACGGGTCCCACGTGAAGAGGACGTCGTCCCGGCCGACCTGCGCGTTGTCCTTGACCATCAGGATGGCGCCGAGCGGCACCGCGAGGCGCGCCAGCACCGCCGACCCGGCGTCCGCCGAGGTGCGGATCGTGATCTCGCCCTCGTAGGACGTCACGATCTGCTGCCCCTCGGGGTTCGTCACGCTCACGAGCCGGTCGCCGTACTCCACGAAGCCCGCGACCTTCGCCTTCCGCGCCGTCTGCTCGGCGATACGAGCCGCCGCGCCGCCGATGTGGAAGGTGCGGAGCGTCAGCTGCGTGCCCGGCTCGCCGATCGACTGGGCGGCGATGATGCCGACCGCGTCGCCGAGATCGACCATCCGCATGGTGGCCAGGTTGCGGCCGTAGCACATGCGGCAGAGCCCGCGCTTCGCCTCACAGGTGAGGACGGAGCGGATGCGGACCGTCTCGATCCCCGACTCCTCGATCTCCTTCGCCGTCTCTTCATCGATGAGCTGCCCGCTCTCGACGAGGATGCGGGGACGCCCGCTCTCGTCGCGCTCGTGCAGGTCCTCGACGTCCTCCGCGGCCACGTTGCCGACGATGCGCTCGGCAAGGGGCTCGATGACGTCCTCGCCTTCCTTCAGTGCGCCGACCTCGAGGCCCTGGATCGTGCCGCAGTCCTCCTCGGTGATCGTCATGTCCTGCGCGACGTCGACGAGGCGGCGCGTCAGGTACCCGGCGTCGGCCGTCTTGAGCGCCGTGTCCGCGAGACCCTTGCGGGCACCGTGCGTGGACGAGAAGTACTCGAGCACCGACAGGCCTTCCCGGAAGTTCGACTTGATCGGGTTCTCGATGATCTCGCCGATGCCGCCCGTGAGCTTCTTCTGCGGCTTCGCCATCAGGCCGCGCATCCCCGCCAGCTGGCGGATCTGGTCGCGGCTGCCGCGCGAGCCGGAGTCGAACATCATGAACACCGGGTTGAACCCGCCCTTCGACCGCGCCATGGTCTTCACCATCGCGTCGGCGACGTCGGTGTTCGCGTGCGTCCAGGTGTCGATGACCTTGTTGTAGCGCTCGCCGTTCGTGATGTTGCCCGTCTGGTACGCGCGCTGGAAGCGGTTCACCCGCTCCTCGGCTTCGCCGAGCAGCACGGCCTTGTCGGCCGGGATCTCGAGGTCCTCGATGCCGATCGAGACGCCGCCGCGGGTCGCGTTGGTGAAGCCGAACTCCTTGAGCCGGTCGAGGAACTGCACGGTCGCCGCGAGCCCCGCCTTGCGGTAGCACTCGAAGACGAGCTCGGACAGCGCCTTCTTCTTCATGTCGGCGTTCTTGAAGCCGAGCTCCGGCGGCACGATCGCGCTGAACATCACGCGGCCGGCCGTCGTCTTCTCCCACCGGGCGCCACGATCGTCCGTGACGTGGTAGTAGACGGCTTCCTGCAGCTGCACGCGCTTGAGCGCGAGCGCATGCTCCACGTCGGCGACGCTCGTGAAGCGCTTCTTCGGGTCCGCCGTGGCGAAATCCGACGGGGCCTTGGTCGCGAAGTAGCAGCCGAGCACGATGTCCTGGCTGGGCTCCGCCACCGGGCGGCCGTCCGACGGCTTGAGGATGTTGTTCGAGGAGAGCATGAGCATGCGCGCCTCGATCTGGGCCTCGAACGAGAGCGGCACGTGCACGGCCATCTGGTCGCCGTCGAAGTCGGCGTTGAACGCCGCGCAGACGAGCGGGTGGATGCGGATGGCCTTGCCCTCGACGAGCACCGGCTCGAACGCCTGGATGCCCAGGCGGTGGAGCGTCGGCGCGCGGTTCAGCAGCACCGGGTGGTCCTTGATGATCTCTTCCAGGATCTCGTAGACCTCCGGCGACTCGCGCTCCACGATCTTCTTGGCGCGCTTCACCGTCTCCGCGATGCCCTTCTCCACCAGCTTGTGGATGATGAACGGCTTGAACAGCTCGAGCGCCATGAGCTTGGGCAGCCCGCACTGGTGCAATCGTAGCTCGGGCCCTACGACGATGACGGACCTACCGGAATAGTCCACACGCTTCCCGAGCAGGTTCTGCCTGAACCGGCCCTGCTTGCCCTTGAGCATGTCGGACAGCGACTTGAGCGGGCGCTTGCCGCGGCCGCGAATCGCCTTGGAGCGGCGGCCGTTGTCGAACAGCGCGTCCACCGCCTCCTGCAGCATGCGCTTCTCGTTCCGGAGGATGACCTCCGGCGCGCGATGCATGATGAGCTTCTGCAGGCGGTTGTTGCGGTTGATCACGCGGCGGTACAGGTCGTTCAGGTCGGACGTCGCGAACCGGCCGCCGTCGAGCGGCACGAGCGGACGCAGATCCGGCGGGATCACGGGGATCACGTCGAGGATCATCCACTCCGGCTTGTTGCGCGTGTCGCCCGACTCGCCCGAGTTGCGGAACGCGTCGACGATCTTCAGCCGCTTGAGCAGCATCTTCTTGCGATGCTGCGACGTCTCCACCGCGACCTGCGCGCGCAGCGTCTCGGCGATCGTGTCCACGTCGAGGCGGCGGAGCAGCTCGCGCACGGCGGGCGCACCGATGTCCGCGAGGAACGCGCTGTCCCCCGTCTCCCGCGCCGACTGGCGCAGGCGGAGGTACTCGTCCTCGTCGAGCAGCTGGTTGACCTGGGCCTCCTGCTGGCCCGGATCGATCACGACGTAGTTCGAATAGTAGATGACCTTCTCGAGATCACGCAGCGTGATGTCGAGCAGGTTGCCCATCGGCGACGGCAGGGTCTTGAAGAACCAGATGTGCGCCACCGGCACCGCGAGCTCGATGTGGCCCATGCGCTCGCGCCGGACCTTCGAGAGGGTGACCTCCACGCCGCAGCGGTCGCAGATCACGCCGCGGTAGCGGATGCGCTTGTACTTGCCGCAGTGACACTCCCAGTCCTTGACCGGACCGAAGATCCGCTCGCAGAACAGGCCGTCCTTCTCCGGCTTGAACGAGCGGTAGTTGATCGTCTCCGGCTTCGTGACCTCGCCCCACGACCACCACGTGCGCAGCCCGCCCAGCTCGAGGCGCTCGCGCTCCTTGGGGTCCTTGGGGCCGCGGATCTCCTCCGGGGAGGCGATGCGGACCTGAATGAAATCGAACGACGAGGCGCGCGTCTCGCGCACGCTACGGAAGTCAATCATCGGTTACTCCTCGCCCCGAGTACCGTCGCCGCTGTCTGCGGCGCCGAGTGCTGAACCTTCGAAGCCGTCGGCGGTCTGCCCGAGGGTGACCTTGATGCCGAGGGCCTGGAGCTCCTTCACCAGCACGTTGAACGACTCCGGGATGCCCGGCTCCGGAAGGTTCTGCCCCTTCACGATCGCCTCGTACACCCGGCTCCGGCCGTTCACGTCGTCCGACTTGACCGTCAGGATCTCCTGCAGCGTGTGCGCCGCGCCATACGCCTCCAGCGCCCACACTTCCATCTCACCGAAGCGCTGGCCGCCGAACTGGGCCTTGCCGGCGAGCGGCTGCTGCGTCACGAGCGAGTACGGCCCGATGCTCCGCGCGTGGATCTTGTCGTCCACGAGGTGCGAGAGCTTCAGCATGTAGACCTCGCCCACGGTCACGGGGAAGTTGAACGCCTCGCCCGAGCGGCCGTCGCGCAGGTGCACCTTGCCGAACGGCGTGAGCCCCGCCAGGCGCATGAGCTCCTGCGCCGCCTGGTCCACGTCCGCCTCGCTCTTCTTGCCGAGCATGCCGGCGAGCGCCGGCAGCTCCTGCTCGCGCAGCAGCTCCACCGGCTCGAGCGCCCGTCGCTTCTCCAGCAGCTTGAGCGCCGCCTTCGCGTCGGCGCGGCGCGACGCCGATTCCTCGGCATCGTCCGCCATCCCCGTGTGCAGGCGGATCTGCTGGTCGAGCTCCGTCTGCTCCCGCGTCGCGAGCTCGCGCGCCGCCGCGGTGAGGAAGTCCCGCACGCGGTTGTGCACGTCCTTCGTCTCCGCCGACATGCCGCGCCCCGCGAGGTCGCTGATGCGCGCCTCGTGCAGCAGGTCGGACGTGTCCGCCGCCGCCGCGCGATCCGGCTTCAGGTCGGCCACGGCCCGGCGGATGTCCACGTCGGAGATCGCCGGCGGCGCCGCCGACAGGCCGAGCGCCTGCGCCGACCACGTCACGCCAGCCAGCTTCAGCAGCAGGCCGATCTCGCGCTCGTTCGTGCCCTGGAAGACCGGCGTCTTGGCGTAGAAGCCGAGGATGCGCGCCGCCCACCCGAGGTGCGTCTCGAGGATCTGCCCCACGTTCATGCGCGACGGCACGCCGAGCGGGTTGAGCACGATGTCCACCGGCCGGCCGTCCGGCAGGAACGGCAGGTCTTCCTCGGGCACGATGCGGGCAACGATACCCTTGTTGCCGTGGCGGCCCGCCATCTTGTCGCCGACCGAGACCTTGCGCTTCTCGGCCAGGTAGACCTTCACGAGCTGGATGACGCCCGGCGGCAGCTCGTCCGGCTGGAGGATGCGGTCGATCCGCTCCTCGGCCTTCTCCTCGATCTGCGCCTTCGCGTCGTTCGCCGCCTCGATGATCGTGCGGATCTGCTCGTTGACCTTCTTGTTCTCGACGCGGAACGTCTTGAGGTCGAGCGTCGCGAAGCGGAGGCTCGAGAGCACGTCACGCGTCAGCGTGGTGCCCGCCGGAATCGCCTCCTCCACCGTCCCGCTCTTCAGCGCCAGGGCGACCGTCTGCCCCTCGAGCATCGACACGAGCTCGCCGTCGCGCACCTCGTTCACGCGCAGCTTCTCTTCCGCCTCGAGCCGGCGGACCTCGCCGATGCGCTCGCCGCGGTCCTTCTCGACCACCGAATCCTCGATGCGCGAGAAGATGCGGACGTCGATGACGACGCCCTCCATCCCCGGGGAGACCTTCAGCGACGAGTCCTTCACGTCCTTCGCCTTCTCACCGAAGATCGCGGTGAGGAGCTTCTCCTCGGGGGAGAGCTCCGTCTCGCCCTTCGGCGTGATCTTGCCGACGAGGATGTCGCCGGGCTTCACGTGCGCGCCGATGCGGACGATGCCGCGCTCGTCGAGATCGAGGAGCGCGTCTTCCGACACGTTCGGGATCTCGCGCGTGATCTCCTCCTGCCCGCGCTTCGTGTCGCGGACGTGCAGCTCGAGCTCCTGGATGTGGATCGACGAGTAGACGTCGTCCTTCACCAGCCGCTCGGAGAGCACGATGGCGTCTTCGAAGTTGTGGCCGTACCACGGCATGAACGCGACGGTCACGTTGCGGCCGAGCGCGAGCTGCCCCTGCTCGGTCGCCGGACCGTCGGCGATGACCTCGCCCGCCTTGACGCGCTGGCCGAGGCGCACCAGCGGCCGCTGGTTGATCGCCGTGTCCTGGTTCGTGCGCCAGTACTTCTTGATCCGGTAGCGGTCCTGCTGCGTGAGCCGGGCGAGCGGGCGTGCCTCGTCCGCGGCCGTGCGCTCCGCACTGCCGGTGTCGATGATGATCTCGTCCGCCGTCACCCGCGTCACGACGCCGTCGCGCTTGGCGATCAGCACCGCGCCGGAGTCCTTCGCGACCGTCTCCTCGAGACCCGTGCCCACGATGGGCGTGCGCGGGTTGAGGAGCGGCACGGCCTGACGCTGCATGTTCGAGCCCATGAGGGCGCGGTTCGCGTCGTCGTGCTCGAGGAACGGGATCAGCGCCGCGGCGATGGAGACGAGCTGCTCCGGCGCCACGTCCATGTAGTCGATGCGGTCCGGCGCCACCAGCGGAAGGTCGCCCTTCTGCCGGCAGAGCACGAGCTCCTCCACGAACGTGCCGTCGGGCTTGAGCCGCGCGTTGGCCTGCGCGATGACCGCATCCTCCTCGCGGTTCGCGTCCACCCACGAGATCTCGCCCGTGACCCGGCCGTTCTTGACCGCCAGGTACGGCGTCTCGATGAAGCCGAGATCGTTGACGCGCGCATACGTCGCGAGCGACGTGATCAGGCCGATGTTCGGCCCTTCCGGCGTCTCGATGGGGCACATGCGCCCGTACTGCGAGTAGTGCACGTCACGGACTTCGAAGCCGGCGCGCTCGCGCGTCAGGCCGCCCGGGCCGAGCGCCGAGAGGCGGCGCTTGTGCGTCAGCTCGGCGAGCGGGTTCGTCTGGTCCATGAACTGCGAGAGCTGCGACGAGCCGAAGAACGCCTGGATGACCGCGCTCACCGTCCGCGCGTTCACGAGGTCGTCGAGCGACACCTTCTCCGGATCGGTGTTGATCGACATGCGCTCCTTCACCAGGCGCGCCATGCGGCTCAGGCCGACCGAGAACTGGTTGGCGATGAGCTCACCCACCGAGCGGATCCGGCGGTTGCCGAGGTGGTCGATGTCGTCGACATCGCCGCGGCCTTCCGCGAGCTCGATCAGGTAGTGCACGATCGCGACGAAGTCGTCCTTCGTGAGGACGGTCGTCGACGCGGGCGTGGAGAGGCCGAGGCGCTGGTTGATCTTGTAGCGGCCGACGCGGCCGAGATCGTAGCGCTTCGGGCTGAAGAAGAGGCGGTCGAGCGCCTGGCGCGCCGTCTCGACGTCCGGCGCATCCCCCGGCCGGAGCAGCGAGTACACGGCGCGGAGCGCCATCGCCTCGCCCTCCTCGCGGGTGGCGAGCCGCTCGAAGTCCTTGGTGACGACGCGGGCGGTCGGGTCCTTCGCGATCGTGTTCTTGATCAGCGTGGACTCCGCGCGGCCCGAGGCCACGAACACGCGGACCTTCACGATGTCCGCCTTCCGGATGCGCTTCACGACCGCGTCGCTCAGCGGCTGGCCCGTCTCGGCGACGACCTCGCCCTCGGCGTCCACGACGTCGTGGGAGAGCACGCGGCGCGTCGGCCGCTCGCCGCGATCGACGGCGTCCTGCTCGTCGCGCAGGTCCACCGTCATGTACGACGCGAAGACCTTGACCGTGTCGATGCCCTGGCGGCGGAGGCGGTTGTACACCTCCTCCGTCAGCTCGTCGCCCTCGTGCACGAGGTACTCGTTCTCGAGGCGCTCCCGCTCGGCGCGCGCCTTCTTCGTGCGCGCCTTGGGGGCGTCGTCGGCGGTGGCCTCGCCGGGGAGGTTGATGTCCTCGGCGATGATGGCGCCGATGACCTCACGGATGTCGGTGCGCGACTCGCGGGTCTTGGTCAGGTCGAGGTCGCGGACCGCGAAGAAGAGCCGGAGGATGTCCGAGTTGCTCCCGTAGCCGAACGCGCGCAGGAGCGCGGTGGCCGGGAACTTCTTCTTCTTGTCGATATGGACGTAGATGACGTCGTGGATGTCGACGGTGAATTCGACCCACGAGCCACGGAAGGGGATGATGCGCGCGCTGATCAGCCGCTGGCCGTTGGGGTGCGTGCTCTCCTCGAACACGACGCCCGGGGACCGGTGCAGCTGGCTGACGATGACGCGCTCGGCCCCGTTGATGACGAAGGTGCCCAGGGGCGTGAGGAGCGGGAGCTCACCGAGATAGACCTCCTTCTCGATGATGTTGCGCGGACGCTTCTGGCCGTTGACCTCCTCGTTGATCACGAGCTGGAGGGTGGCCTTGAGCGGCGCGGAATAGGTCATGTCCCGCTCGATGCACTCCTCGACCGAGTACTTGGGCTCGCCCAGGTTGTACCGGACGAACTCGAGCGAAAAGTTTTCGTGGACGTCGGCGATCGGGAACAGGTCCTTGAAGACCCGTTCGAGGCCGATGTCCTCGCGGTCGTGCGAAGCCGCATCCAGCTGCAGCAGCGTTTCGAACGCGCGCGTCTGGATGTCGAGGAGATGGGGCATTTCCATGCCGCCATCGAGCTTCGCGAAGGAGATCTGCTTGATTGCTTCAGGCATGTAGGCTCACCCGGGCACAGGCGAAAAACGGGACCGCCCCCGCTGGCCGCGGAAAGTCGCGGCCGGCAGGGGGAACCCGTGAACAACTTTGTGGACGAACGGAGCGGACGATTCGCAGCACGGCGGCGTCGGGGCAGAAGTAAGAGGATGCGAGATTCGAGATGCGAGATGCGAGAAGGTCGTTCTCGCATCTCGCATCTCGCATCTCGGATCTCCCCTTACTTCACCTCGACGGCCGCGCCCTGCTCTTCCAGCTTGGCCTTGATCTGCGCGGCCTCATCCTTCGAGACGCCGGTCTTCACGGTCTGCGGCGCGCCGTCGACCATGTCCTTCGCCTCCTTGAGGCCCAGGCCGGTCAGCTCGCGCACGACCTTGATGACCTGGATCTTCTTGCCACCGGCGTCCTTGAGGACGACGTCGAACTCGGTCTTCTCCTCGACCGCCGCGGCCGGGGCCGCACCGGCGCCGCCAGGGGCCGCCGCGCCGCCCACCGGGGCCGCCGCGATCGTGACGTTGAACTTCTCCTTGAACGCTTCGATCATGTCGGCGAGCTCGAACACGCTCATGTTGCCGATTGCGTCGAGGATTTCGTCCTTGCTCAGAGTCGTAGCCATTGTGATTCTCTCCAGAAGTAGATAGTCGGTCAGTCGATTGACGAACGTGATATCAGCCTTTCAGTCGGCACGGGGGCGTTCACCCGGACCGTCGACTGATCGACTTCTCAGGCGCCCTCGCGCTGCGTCCGCAGCGCGTCCAGCGCACCAGCAAACATGCTCAGCAGGCCATTCATCGCGCCCAGGAACCCGGACATCGGGTACTGGAGGCTCGCCCCGAGGTCGGCGAGCATCTGCTCGCGCGACGGCATCGAGGCCATCTGCTTGACCTGCGCCGCGTCCAGCGGACGACCCTCGAACAGGCCGCCCTTCACTGTCGGCCGCTGATCGTTCTCCTTCGCGAAGTCCGTCAGCAGCTTTGCCGCGCCGACCGGGTCGTTCGTCACCACGACGCCCGTGGGGCCGCGGAGCCGCTCGCCGGTGAGGCCGCTCTCGTTCACGGCCCGCAGCGCCAGCGTGTTCTTGATGACGACGTACTCCACGTTCGCCTTGCGCAGGCGCCGGCGGAGCTCCGTCATCCGCTTCACGTTCAGTCCCGTGAAGTCCGTATAGTACAGGGCGGTCGCCGACTTGAGCTTCTCGGCCAGCTCGCCCACCACCTGATCCTTGTCTGCTCTCTTCATGGCCATGGCGCGTTACCGGTAAGGCGTGGTGTCGACCGTGACGCCCGGGCCCATCGTGCTGGACACCGCAACGTTGCGGACGTAGACGCCCTTCGCGGCCTGCGGCTTCGCGCGGACGATCTGGTCCATGAACGCATTGAAGTTCGTTTCCAGCGCCTCGATCGGGAACGACACCTTGCCGATGGCAGCGTGCACGTTGCCGCTCTTGTCGACGCGGAACTCGATCTTGCCGGCCTTCGTCTCGCGCACGGCGTTGCCGACGTTGAACGTGACCGTGCCCGCCTTCGGGTTCGGCATGAGCCCGCGCGGACCAAGCACACGCCCCAGCGCGCCGAGCTGCCCCATCTGGTCCGGGGTCGCGATCAGCACGTCGAAGTCGAGCCAGCCGTCCTTGATCTTCTGCAGGAACTCGGTGCCGACGAAGTCGGCCCCCGCCTCCTCGGCCTCGCGCGCCTTGTCGCCGGCGGCGATCACGAGCACGCGAACCGCCTTGCCCGTGCCGGCCGGCAGCACGACGGTGCCGCGGACGACCTGGTCGGCATGCCGCGGATCGACGCCGAGGCGGACCGCAACCTCGACCGTCTCGTCGAACTTGGCGAACGCCGCGCCCTTCACCGTCTCGAGCGCCTGGCGCGCCTGATACGCCGTGCCGAACTCGCGCTTCTGCGCGGCGGCCGTGTACTTCTTGCCATGAGTACGCATCAGTCGACGACCTCCACACCCATCGAGCGCGCGGCGCCGGCGACCATCGCCATGGCGGAATCCAGGGTCTCGCAGTTCAGATCGGGCATCTTCATCTCCGCGATCTTCTTGACCTGCGCCCTGGTGATCTTGCCCACCTTGTTCCGGTTGGGCTGACCCGACCCCTTGTCCAGGCCGATCTCCTTCTTGATGAGGATCGCCGCAGGCGGCGTCTTCAGGATGAAGGTGAACGACTTGTCGGAGTAGATCGTGATCTCGGCCGGGAGGATCGTCCCCATCTGATTCTGCGTTCGTGCGTTGAACTCCTTCACGAACATCATGATGTTGATCCCCTGCGGGCCGAGCGCAGTACCCACCGGCGGCGCAGGCGTCGCCTGCCCCCCGGGGATCTGCAGCTTGACGAACCCGGTGACCTTCTTTGCCATTCGGCTCTCCTCTCGTTCACACGGCGCGGTCGCGCCGCGTGTCGAACTCCCACGTTGGGTTTAGCGTCGGTGTGGTGATCCGACGTCCTGCATCAGATGCGAGCTGCGAGCTGCGAGAACCTGCCTTCCGTTCAGCTGGCGGCGCGGCGGACATGCCACTCGACGCCTGGGCTCTTTCTCGCAGCTCGCTGCTCGCAGCTCGTCAGTACGCCCTCAACTGCAGATAATCCAGCTCGACGGACGTCGGTCGTCCGAAGAGCGACACGCTCACTCTCACCTTCCCCTTGTCCGGCAGCACTTCTTCGACGGTGCCGCTGAACTCGGTGAACGGCCCCTCGGTGATCTCCACCGCCTGGCCGATCAGGAAGGGGATCTCCTCCTTGGGCGCCGCTTCCGCCGCTTCCTCCGCGATGCCGAGCAGGCGGTTGACCTCCTCGGGGCGCAGCGGCTGCGGGAACTTGCGATCGTGGCCGACGAACTTGATCACCCCCTGAATGGAGTTGATCACGTGCGCCGCCTCCTGGTTCATCAGCATCTCGACGAGCACGTAGCCGGGGTACAGCTTGCGCTCGACGTTCACCTTCTTGCCGTTCTTGATCTCGACGACGTCCTGCGTCGGCACGAGGGCCTGCCGGATCGGCCGCTCCTCGGGGGACCGCGGGTCGGCCTCGATCTTCCGCTGGATGAGCGAGCGGACCTTGTTCTCGTGTCCCGCCGTGGTCTGGATGGCGTACCAGCGGTGATCGGTCACGGTCAACCCCCGTTGAACAGCGAGGGGATGGCCCGGACGAGGACGCCCTGCAGGATGATGTCGAGCAGCCAGATCACGAGGCCGAACAGGAGCACGAAGATGATGATCGCGATGGTGGCCGACCGTACCTGCGTGTGCTCGGGCCAGGTGACCTTGCGCAGCTCCGCCATGACCTCGTGGTAGAAGCTCACGAGGCGGCGGAACCCGCCCGGGCCGCCCTGGGTGGGAGTGCCACCCTTGGACGCTGAGGTGACGGCGACGTCCGCCATTACTTCGTTTCCTTGTGCAGCTGGTGCTTGTCGCAGCGCGGGCAGTACTTCTTCCACTCCACGCGCTCCGGATGGGCGCGCTTGTTCTTCGTGGTGAAGTAATTCCGGTTCTTGCACTCGCCGCAGGCGAGGATGATCTTGTCGCGTGGCATGGATGGGTCCCTGGACAGCCGCAAGCCCGTCAGACGGCGGCGATCGCCGTCGGACCGGCTTGCGATTCACTACTGCGACAGGCGCTCTCGCGCCCGCACGTGCACCGCGGCCCTTCCCCTTCCTGCGCCGCGAGAGCTGACGACCGGGATTGAACCGGTGACCTCATCCTTACCAAGGATGTGCTCTACCAACTGAGCTACGTCAGCAAGAACGTCGTCCTGCACTGCTCCTCCCGCCAACTCCCCGGGTCGCCCCGGGTCCCGATGCTGCCGTTCACACTGCGTACTGCTCGCCGCAAATCGTTCAGAGCGGGAGACGGGGCTCGAACCCGCGACATCCAGCTTGGAAGGCTGGCGCTCTACCAACTGAGCTACTCCCGCGAGTCTCCCGTCATGGTGGGGGAAGGATTCGAACCTTCGAAGGCTGTCGCCGGCAGATTTACAGTCTGCTCCCGTTGGCCACTTGGGTACCCCACCGGGTTCGCGCTCGCATCTCCCCAGAGCTGACGGCGAGACTTGAACTCGCAACCGCTCGCTTACAAGGCGAGTGCTCTACCAATTGAGCTACGTCAGCGGCTGACCGTTTCTGCGCGAGACTCGTACGATAACCGGGGCTGTTTTTGGTGTCAAGCGACGCAGGTAGAGGGACTTAGGGGGCGCGCCTGCGGCGCGAGGGGGCCGCGTCGCCGGCTCCGCCGGCTCGCGGAGGGGGCGCCTTCGGCGGCTTCGCCGCCTCGGCGAGGCGGCAGCCCTCTCGCCGCGCCAGCGGCGCCCCCTCGCCGCATCCAGCGGCGCCCCCTCGCCGCGCAGCGGCGCCCCTTTGCCAGCGGCGCCCCCTCGCCGCGCCAGCGGCGCCCCTCAGCCTATCGGCGCCCCACCTTCCACGTCGTCCCGGCCGCCGAGTCCTCCACGACCACCCCCCGCTCCAGCAGCTCGGCCCGGACCGCATCCGCCATCGCGAAGTCGCGCCGGGCACGGGCATCCCGGCGAGCGGCGATCCGCTCCTCCACCCACGCCGCCAGCGCCGGGTCCGCCTCGGTCGCCTCGGGCACCAGATCCAGGACGGAGTTCAGCCGCTCGAACGCCTGCCGCGCACGCTCCAGCGCGGCCACGTCCGTCCCGCCCCGGTCCAGCTCCGCGTTCCCGCGACGGATGAAGGTGAACAGCGCCGCCAGCGCCTCCGGCGCGTTCAGGTCGTCGAAGAGCGCCGCCGCCCCCTCGGCCTCGGCCGCCTCGGCTGCTGCGGCGAGCTCGACGGTGCCGCCCGTCTCCGAGGCGAGCCGTTCAGCGAAGTCCCCAACTCGCCGCACCGCCTCCATCGACCCCTCCAGCGCCTCCTCCGAAAGGTTCAGCTCCTTCCGATAGTGAGTGCTGAAGATGAGATGCCGGACTGCCGCCGCCGGGATCCCGGCCTCCCGCAGATCCTTCACCGTCTTCACGTTCCCGAGGCGCTTGGCCATCTTCGTTCCTTCCAGCAGCAGGAAGGCACCATGGCACCAGCATCGCGCGAACTGCTGCCCGGTTGCCGCCTCGGACTGGGCTATCTCATCCTCGTGATGCGGGAAGATCAGGTCGATCCCGCCGGCGTGGATGTCCAGCGTCTCGCCGAGCAGGTCGATGGCCATCGCCGAACACTCGAGGTGCCACCCGGGGCGCCCGCGCCCCCATGGCGAGTCCCACGCGGCCCCGACCCGCTCGTCCTCGGGCTTCGCGGCCTTCCACAGCGCGAAGTCCTGCGCGTTTTCCTTGGTGTAGTCGTCCTGCGCCACGCGGGCGCCCGACCGGATCTCCCGGGTGTCCAGGCGCGAGAGGCGCCCGTATGCCGGAAACCGCCCGATCGCGAAGTACACGGAGCCATCGTCCGCCTGATACGCCGTCCCGTTGGCGATCAGCCGCTCCACCAGCGCGATCATCTGCGGGATGTAGTCCGTCGCCTTCGGGTAGGTCTCCGCCGGCTGGATCCGCAGGTAGTCGCGATCGGCGAAGAAGATCGCGGTCACCGGCTCGGTGATCTCGCCGATGCGCTTCCCCTGCTCGTCCGCGCGCCGGATGATCTTGTCGTCCACGTCCGTCAGGTTCATCACCTGATTCACCTTCCACCCGTGCAGCTGCAGCGTGCGCCGCAGCAGGTCCACGAAGAGGACCGTGCGGAAGTTGCCGAGGTGCGCCGGGTTGTAGACCGTCGGGCCGCAGGAGTAGATGCTGACGGTGCGCCCGTCGGCCGGGGCGAAGGGCTCGACCGCGCGCGAGAGGGTGTTGTAGAGGCGGAACTCGGGCATGCGCAGGATCTTAATCTCGGACTGGCCTTTCCGCCGGGGACGAGGTGGCGGGGGCACTCGGGCGAGCCACCCGGCTCACCCGGCGACCACGATTCGCTCCGATTCCACGCGCCCGATCATGTCCACCGGCGCGCCGGCCGCGTGAATCACGCCGCCATCGGGCGCCGGAAGGCGCAGGACGAGCACCCGGTCGCGCGTCGTCCGCCGGAACCCCTGGCCTTCGTAGATCCGCGTGATGAGGATGCGCCGGACGAGCACCATGGTCACGGCCAGCGCCGGCACCGCGACGAGCAGCCCCACCGTCCCGAGCAGCTTCCCCATCACGAGGACGGCCATGATGCTCAGCACCGGCGGCAGGTCCACCTTCTTCGACACGACGAGCGGGTGAATGACGTTGCTCTCGAGCAGGTGGATCACCGCCCCCAGCGCGATCACCAGGAGCGCCCGGGTCCCGCCGCCGGGCATGTTGAGCACGAACAGGGCGGGCAGCAGCGTCGACACGAGGGTCCCGAAGAAGGGCACCACCGCGACCAGCCCGGTGAAGAGCCCGAACGCGAGGAAGAACGGCACGTCGAGCAGGTACAGCCCGGCGGCCGTGAGCCCGGCGAGGATCGTCATCCCGATGAGCTGCGCCACCAGCCACGACCGCAGCGTCTCGCCCAGGTCGCCGAGCACGTCGCGGACGAGGTCACGGTGGATGGGCGGGAACAGGGCGATGAGCCACTCCCGGTAGAGCGCGGGATGGAGGGCGAGATAGATCCCCATGACGCCCACCGCGAAGAGGCTGATCGCGCCATGGATGATGCCGAACACCCGGGGCACGACGTCGCCGAACTGCGACGACACCTGGTCGTAGACGGCGATCATGATGCGGTGCTCGCCCGGCTTCCAGATGTCGCGGAGGGGGCCTACCCTGGCGATCATCCCTTCCAGCTGCGCCTCCCAGGCCGTGATGTAGGTCGGGAGCACCGTGACGAGCTCGCGCGCCTGGTCGATGATCGGCGGGACGAGCACCGCCGCAAAGCCCGCGATCCCCAGCGTGGAGATCAGCACCGCCGTCGTGAACGCGAGCCGGGGCGGGAGATGGGTCCGCCGCTCGATCCAGTCGGCGACCGCGCGCAGGTACAGCGACAGCAGGATGCCGAGGAACAGGAGGAGCAGCACGTCGGCGACGTGCCGGAACAGCAGCAGCAGGAGGACGGTGATGACCGTCCCGGCGAGTACAGGCGCGAAGCGGAAGCGGCCAGGCAGCTCCGCCGCAGTCGTGCTGGTCGTCACGTGCCGAAGGGCATGAGGTCAATGCGGTCGCGCGGGGGAAAACGGAGCGGCCGTGTGGGATCGTCCCACACGGCCGCGTCAGTCATGCAAGGACCGGTGCATCAGCCCCGGTGTTCGTCGTCCCGCAGCTCCTCGTACTCGGCCGTCGCCGGCTCGTTGTGCGTGTGGCCGTGCTCGTGGCCGGAGTTGAGCTGGCGCTGGTTCCCTGCCCCGAGCTGTCCCGCCCCTGCCTTCGTGCCGGCCGGGAGCACGCCCATCTTCTGCTTCAGCTCGAGCAGCCGGGCGTCGACGCTCGACGAGACCACGCTCTTCTCGAGCTGCTTGAAGTCGCGCTTCAGCGTGTCGCCCGAGAACTCCTCGTCGATGTCCGCGGACGCGCGGATCATGCGCTCGTTCTGGTCGATGCGCTCTTCCATGCGCGAGAAGGCCTCGAACGCGCTCTGCTCGGAGAGCGACGACATCGTCTCGGCGATCCGCTTCTGCGCCTCGGCGCGACGCTGGCGCGCGATGAGGAGGTTCTTCTTCCGCTTCGCCTCCTCGATCTTGTCGTTGAGGTCGCGCAGCTGGTTCTTCAGCTTCTCGGTCTCGAGCTGGTGCGACTCCCACGTCGCCTGGAGCTGCTGCGCGTGCTGCGCGTGCTCCGACTGCCGCACGAGCGCCTGTTTCGCCAGGTCGTCCTTGCTCTCCTGGATCGCCACCATCGCGCGGCGCTCCCAGGCTTCGGCCTCCTTGAACTCGGCATCGGCCTGGTCGCGGAGGCGCCGCTCGTCGGCGATCGCGGTGGCGACCTGCTGCTTCGCCTGCACGAGCTGCGAGCGCATGTCGACGAGAATCTGATTCAGCATCTTCTCCGGGTCTTCGGCCCGGGAGATGAGGTCGTTCAGATTCGAGCGGAAGAGCTGCGAGAAACGATCGAAGATGCCCATGGGTCAGTGTGCCTCGCGGTACGAGCCGAGTTCCCGCAGGTGAGACGCCAGCGAGACCGTCATGCTCTCGTAGGCCGCCAGGAATTCCTCATAATCCAGGTGCGACAGCTCCAGCGCCTCCGTCATCACGATCGACTCGGACTCGATGCCGTACGAGCCGTGAATGAGGTCGGTGGCGTTGAGCTCGAGCAGCCGGCGGCTCAGGCGTTCCATCACGCCGTCGCGCTTCGGCACGTTCATGACCTTGACGCGCAGGATCACGACCGGCGGGGAGTAGTGCACGACGATGCTGAAATCGAGCTCGCCGCCCGGCTTGACGAGCCACATCCCCGGTTCGAGCTCCGAGATCGTTACGGATTCGTCCGCGGCCAGCCGGTTGAGGAACCGCTCGATGTCTTCGTTGTTCGCCATGGTCTCGAGTTGCTGTCGTTGGCAGACCGTACGGGAAGACGAGCCTGGTGTTTCATGCGGACCGGCGGCGCGTCCTGGCGCCATGGACACGGGCTGCCAGTCGAAGGTACGCCCGGCCATCGGTCCGGGCAACGCGAATCCACCCCTGCGACTCCGCCCCGGGTGCCCCCTGCGCGACGCGTCTGCCCTGCGACCCCGTCTTACGCGTCCGCCCGCTTGATCTGGACGAGCCGCTCGCGGGCAAGCTTCCGTCCCGTCGGCGTGGCCGCCAGTCCGCCCCCGGCGGTCTCGCGGTATCGGACATCCATCGTCCGGCCGATCTCGCCCATCGTGTCGATGACCTCGTCGGCCGGGATCGCGAACGTCACGCCGGCCAAGGCCATCTCGATGGCGGCGAGCGCGATGGCGGCGCCCGTGGCATTGCGGAAGACGCATGGCAGCTCGACGAGCCCGCCCAGCGGATCGCAGACCAGACCGAGCGTTCCCTGCTGTGCCAGTGCCGCCGCATGGCTCGCCTGCTGGGGGGTGCCGCCAAGCATCTCGGTCGCGGCCCCGGCAGCCATCGCCGCGGCAGCCCCCGTCTCCGCCTGACAGCCCCCCTCGGCCCCCGACAGCGACGCGCGGTCGGCGATCACCGCGCCGATGAGCCCCGCGACGGCGAGCGCGTCCACCACCTGCGCGTCGTCGATCTGCCGCGCGTCCGCCAGGCCGGTCAGCACCGCGGGCAGGACGCCGGCCCCGCCAGCGGTCGGCGCGGCGACGATGACACCCATCGCGGCGTTCACCTCCTGCACGGCGAGCGCGCGCGCGAGCACGTCCCGGAACGGCGTCCCGGCAAGCGGTCCCGGCGGCCCCGAGACGAGCTTGGCGGCGTCCCCACCCACCAGCCCCGAGCTGCTGCGCAGGTCGCCCGTCAGCCCGCGAGCCACGGCGTCGCGCATGACCGCCAGCGCGCGCCCGAGCGCCTCGCGGATCTCGGCGACGGGGCGGCCCTGGTCGCGGGCTTCGGTCTCGAGTGCGAGCTGCCCGAGAGTCTTCTGCTGGCGCTCCGCGTCAGCGACCGCGTCGTGAAGTGACCTGTACATGCAGATGAACGGTGAGCGGTGAGGGAGAGATGCGAGATGCGAGATGCGAGATGCGGACTGCGGACTGCGGACTGCGAGGCGGGACGCTCGCCTACGCGGAGACCTTGTCCAGCCGGAAGGCCCAGCGCACCCACGAGAGGTCGCGGATCTTGTCACGCACCTCCAGGCCCGGCTCCTCGTCGATCTCGATCACCATGAACGCATCGCCACCACGCGCCTTCCGGGTGAGCTTGAGCGTCGCGATGTTGAGCGCGTGGTCGGCGAGCAGGCCGGCGATGCGCGCCACCGAGCCGCGAATGTCCTCGGCGACGAGGACGATCGTGTGCAGGTTGCCCGTCACCTCCACGGGGTAGCCGTCGATCTCGGTGACGAGCACGCGCCCGGCCCCGAGCGACGAGCCCACCATCGTGGCGCTGCGCCCGCCGCGCTCGAGCGTGATCCGCGCCGTGTTGGGATGCACCTCGCTCTCCTCCCCGAGCTTCGTCTTCTCGAACCGGTAGTCGAGGCCTTCACGCTCGGAGATCTCGAGCGCCGTCCGAATGCGCTCGTCGTCCGGGCGGAACCCCATCAGCCCGCCGACGATCGCCTTGTCGGTGCCGTGGCCCTCGCCGGTCCGGGCGAACGACCCGTGCAGCTCGATGCGTGCCCGCTCCGGCGTGCCGCCCACCAGGCACCGCGCGAGCAGCCCGAGACGGCACGCGCCCGCCGTGTGGGAGGAGGAGGGCCCGACCATGACGGGGCCGATGATGTCGAGGAGAGAAACCATGAACGGGGATGCGGGATGCGGGATGCGAGCTGCGAAATGAGATGCGAGCTGCGAGATGAGATGCGAGAT
>DASTYL010000114.1:0-18811 GCA_035764975.1 Gemmatimonadaceae bacterium
CGCATCCTCCACGGTGACACCCTTCGCCCCGATCCGCCGGCGGAACTCCGCCCGCTGCTCTGGCGTGATCGTGAACCGGCCGTTGGCGCCGCGCGACAGCTCGAGCGCGTAGTCGTGCAGCGTGATGTAGACGTCCTGCGTTTTCGCGGCGAACGCCTTGGCGACGTCCTGCTCCATCGTCGTGAGCGTGTCGTCCTTCACGAGGATGTCGGGCGTGATGCCGCCGCCGCCGTACACGACCCGCCCCGCGCGGGACTTGTAGGCCGGGCGTTCCTTCTTGGACGCCTCGGTCTCGTTGGTGTCGGGCGTCGCCTCGGTGACGAACTGCCCGTTCTGCACCTTTCGCTCGCGGTGGATGCTGCGGCCGGACGGCGTGTACCACTTGGCCGTCGTCAGCTTGAGCGCATAGCCGCCCTCGAGATTGAACACGCTCTGCACGAGGCCCTTGCCGAACGTGGTGGAGCCGATGACGAGCGCACGATCATGGTCCTGCAGCGCACCCGCGACGATCTCGGACGCCGACGCCGAGTACTCGTCGGTGAGGATCACGAGCGGCGTCGTCGGCAGCACGGCGGCGGTACGGGTCACGTAGCGCTGCGTCTCACCGCTGCGCGAGCGGACGCTGGCGATCTCCTGCCCTGCCGGCAGGAACAGGTCGGTGATGTCGAGGCTCTGCTCCAGGATGCCGCCCGGATTCTCGCGGAGATCGAGCACGATACCCGTGGCCCCCTGCTGCCGCAGCTTGCGCAGCGACTCCTCGAGCTCGTCCGTCGCGGTCTCGTTGAACCGCTGGAGCGGCACGTAGCCGATCTTGTCGTCGAGCATGATGGCGTACGGCACGGCCGGGATGTGGATCACCTGGCGCGTGAAGGTGACCTTGATCGCCTCCGTCACGCCGGGGCGGGCGAAGGTGACCGTCACCTTCGTGCCGGGCGTGCCGGTGATCGCCTCCGACACCTGTGAGGTGGACCATCCGCGCGCGGACTGCGAGTCCACCTGCACCACGCGATCGCCGACGCGGATGCCTGCGCGTTCAGCGGGCGTGTTGGGGAACACGGTACTGACGGTGATCTGCTTGTTCTGATCCTCGATCTGCATCCCGATCCCGGCGTAGCGTCCCCCCGTGCTCCGGGTGAACTCCTCGACCTGCTTGGGCGTGAGCAGCTCGCTGTACGGATCGTTCAGCTCCTCGACGAGCCCACGGGCGGCCTTCTCGTAGAGATCGGCCGGCGGCACCGCCTCGACGAATCGCGAGGAGACGATCCCCATGACCTGCTCGAGAAGCTCGCCGCTTGCCCGGTCGGCGCGGGACTGCAGCAGGGCTCCGGTGGCGAGCAGCGGAAGGCCGAGCGCGAAGGCGATGAGCGGCTTGCGGAAACGACGCATGATTGTCCTGCGGCAGATGGGGTCGGTTGCAGACGTGCTTCCAACGGATAGTGCAGGTTCCTGACCATCACGGGCGAAAGCTAGTCGCTCACGGAGCGCCGGCCGATACGGGCGTACCGCGCCCCTCGAGGATCACCTTCCAGGAAACCACCTTGCCCGAGCGAAACCGCTTGCGCGTGAGGCGCACGCCCTGGGGCGTGATCACGACCGTGTAGGACTCGCCGTCGATCTCGATCTCGCGGCGGATCGGTTTCTCGAGCTTGGTGGTCATCTGGAAATACTACACCGGGGCCGGGGATCAGGTGCCAGAGGCAGGGGCATACAGTAGAAGATGCGCCAGGGCCCCCGCGGTCACGGGAATGTGACGGGTCTTACAACACCCGAACGCCGACCTGATGCATCACAAGGTGTAGGAGGCAAGCCACTGTCCGCCATCCGTTCGCACCTCCGCCGAGCGGATGACCGAGGCGGCACGGAGCATCTCGTGGGCGGGTTGGAGCACGCGCACGATGTGCGAGGGATACCGTTGCACCAGGGGGAGCTGCTCCGCGAGCTGCTCCAGTGGAAGCTGCCAGGCGAGCTGTCCCTCCGCCCGCGCGACGGCGAGCAGGCGGTAGAGTCGCCGCGCGACCGGCGACGGGAGCTCCAGATAGCTCGCCACGGCGAGCGAGGCCGTGTGCCGAGCGGCGATGTTCTCGCGGAGGAGCGGCGACAACGTCGCGCGGCCGATCCCGGGTTCGCCGGCCGCGAGCGACGGGAAGAGCGCCAGCTGGTCCGCGTCACCCGCGCGGCGACGCTCGATCACCACTGACGTCAGCAGGGAGAACCGTACGTCGATGCGCATGCCAGCGCTCGCGCTGAAGTACGCCCCGGTGCTCTCCAGCGTCGTCCGCTCGAGGCGCGTGAGCGCGCCGCGCAGCTGCTCGTAGGTGCGACCGTCCGCGCGGCGACCCATCGCCCGGAGAAACGCATGAAGCGTGAAGGTGACGACACCGTCCGCCGGGAAACCGGCTTCCTGGTAGCGGTGGAGCAGCTCGACGTAGACGTCCTGGTCGAACGTGCCCGGCAGCCGGTCGCCCGGGGTGGGCAGTACCCTCCAGCGCCCGCCCTCCGGCACGGTGTACTGGACGCCCCGATCGTCGCTCGCGGCCGAGTCGCTCAACCTGAAGAGCGGCAGCGCCTCGAGCGCGCGATCCGCCAGGACCGCACGCGCAGCGGACCGTCTGCGGGCAGGTGCGCTCATTCGCCGGTCGTGCCCTGGCCGCTCGCGGCGCGCCGCCGCGCCTTCAGGCGGATGACCTCACCCGTCACCGCGCTCGCGGCGCCGGAGCACAGCCACAGCACGGCCGCGGCTACTTCCTCGCGCTCGACGTACGCCGCGTCCGCGCCCATGGCCGCTTCGTTCGACGCCGTCCGGATGCTCCCCGGTGCGAGCGCATTCGACCGCACCCCGTTCCGGGCCTCTTCCTGGGCGAGTCCACGCGCGACCGCCACGACACCCTGCTTGGCGGCCGCATACGCCGCCATGCCGCCCACCGAAGCCCCGGGCAGCGCAGCCTCCGAAGCGAAGAACACGAACGCGCCGCGCGCTTCCCGGACCGCCGGAATGAACGCCCGTGCCGTGTATGCGGCCGTCATCAGGTTGGCGGCGATCGACTGCTCCCAGTAGGCATCGGTCGATTCGGCGATCGGGGCACCCTGCATCCACCCGCCGGCCAGGTGCACGACCGCATGCACGCTGCTTCCATGCGCAGCGCGGACATCGCGCGCCAGCCGCTCGACGTCCCGCGCGTTCGCGAGGTCGGCGGCGAATGGAAAGACATTGCTGCCCGACCCGCCGAGATCGGCCGCCCGCTCTTCGGCCTCCGCGGCGGAATGTCCCACGATCACCACCCGGTCGCCGTTCTCCAGGAAGGCCTTCGCGACTGCTTCGCCTGCCTGGCCGCGCCTGCCGATCCCCGTGACCAGCACGAGGCGACCTTCGAGGCGGCGGGAGGGAAGAGCAGTCATGGCAGTTCGAGGACCGGTGTCACGTGGCTGCATCGTCGGTGCGATGATGCTGCGCAAGATGCAACGAAACCGTCGCCTCTGGCACCCTTCATGTTACAGCTCGGAGCGCCATGCCCCTTCCCCCTCAGATCCAATTCCCGCGGATCGTCCTCTCGCGGCTGACCATCGTCCTGGTCGGGACGCTGGTCGCAATCCTCGCGCTCGTCGGCCTGCTGAGCATCACCCGCGACACCCCGGTGAGCTTCGTGCTCCCGGTCGAGCCGGACGACCGGCCGCCGGTGATCGCCGAGCCGGAGTTCGCCCGGACGATGGAGCTCTTCACCGGGCTGCATCTCGAGCCGGGGAACACGGTGCAGCAGCTCCTGAACGGGGACGGTACCTACCCCGTGCTCTGGCGCGATCTCCGTGCGGCGCAGCGCTCCATCACGGTGCAGATGTACTACTCGCTGCCGAGCACCGTGGCGGACACGCTCCAGGCGATCCTGATCGAGCGCGCGCGGGCCGGCGTCCGCGTCCTCCTGCTGCTCGACGCCTTCGGGTCGCAGAATCTCGGCGAGGAGTGGCAGAAGGCGCTCACCGATGCCGGTGTGCAGGTGCGGCTGCTCCGGCCCCTGCACTGGTGGACCCTGCACAAGGCCGCGAACCGCTCGCACGTCCGCGTCGTGGTCGTCGACGGGCGGATCGGCTACACGGGGGGCTTCGGGCTCGCGGACTACTGGCTCGGCAGCGGACGGAGGAAGGACGAATGGCGTGAGGCCAACGTGCGCTTCACCGGCCCCGCCGTGCAGGCGCTGCAGGCCGCGTTCGCGATCGGTTGGGCCGAGGCCACCGGCGTGCTCCTGACCGGGCAGCTCCTCAATCCGCGGAATTCCGCAGCCCATGCGCCCACGGCGCGCGTCGCGGCCAGGGATACGACTTCGAGCGGTGCAGCACCCCCGGCCACGGCGGCCGGGCAGTCGCCGGCCGACACCGTCCCCGCCATCAGGACTGCCGTCGCGGGCCTGCTGTTCACGCAGCCGACCGAAGGCAGCACCGGCGCGGAGCGCTTCTTCGCGCTGACGATCGCGGGGGCGCAGAAGCGGCTCTGGATCGCGAACTCCTACTTCGTCCCGAACGACGACTTCCGTCGCCTGCTGGCGCAGGCGGCGAAGCGCGGGGTGGACGTCCGCATCCTGACCGTCAGCCACCAGACGGACGTCATCACCACGCGCTTTGCGGCACGGGCGCACTACGAGTCACTGTTGATGAGCGGCGTCCGGATCTGGGAGTACCAGCCGACGATGATGCATGCGAAGACCATCGTCGCCGACGGCGTATTCGGGACGATCGGCTCGATCAACTTCGACAACCGCTCGATGGCCTTCAACAACGAGTCCGCGCTCGTCGTGCTCGACGAGACGTTCGCCGGCGAGATGGAGCAGGCGTTCGAGGAGGACCTTCGGCACTCGAAGCAGATCCTGCTGCCCGAGTTCCGTCGGCGCGGAATCGGGCAGCGGATCCTCGAACAGGGCGCAACGCTCCTGTCGCGACTGCTCTAGGCGGACGCGCTCAGGAGCCGGCGCGGGCCACGGCGGCGCGCACGGCCTCGCGCATCGCGATCATCGCATCTTCGCGGGCGACCGGCGAGTCGTCGCGCACGTGAATCTCCACTCCGTCGGCCACGGGCACGCGTCGCCAGCTGAAGGTGCGATCGTCGTCCGCCTGTACCGCGCGGTCCGCCCCGACGCCGAGCGCGGGCGCGAGCGACTGGGCCACCCGGCGCTCCAGCGAGTCGCCCGTGACCTCCTTCATCTCGCCCTTGATCTGCTCCAGCGTCGCACCCTCGCGCTGGCGGATCTTGATGGCGAGGAGCTGCAGGAAGTGACGGTAGTTGTAGGTCGCGGACGTGCCTGTCCCCTCGGGCCGATCGAGCAGCCCGTTCGCGACATAAAAGCGAACCGAGCGGGCACTCGGCGCCTGGCGGGCGGAGGCGTTGGTGGGTCGGATGCCGGCCGCGTCGGCCAGGGCGGTGACGTGAGCGGCGAGACCGCGGGCGTTCCAGGGAGCGTACCGGGCGTGCGCGCGGAGCAGTGCGACAGGGGATTCAGCCATGTGAGGGAGTATAACCCGACGCCGATGCCTCCTGCCACTCTCCCGACAGCATCGCGCTGGGGATTGTCACCGGCGGCGGGCGGCCACCCTCACATCTGATGTCCGCCGGCCCCCTCGGCGCGCGCCGGCAGGGTCACGACGGCGGCCGTTCCGGCGACTGACGAGCTCTCGAGGCCGATGGTGCCTCCGTGCTCCTCCACGATGCGCTGGCAGAGCGGCAGCCCCATCCCGGTCCCGCCGGGCTTGGTGGTGTAGAACAGGTCGAAGGCACGGCCGAGGACGTCAGGGGGCAGGACGCTGCCCCCATTGGCGAGGCGGGTGCGCCAGGCACCGGAGAGGAGCGTTCCGGAGGTCAGGGCGAGGTCGGTCCCTTCCGGCGCGCCGTCGATCGCGTTGTCCAGCAGGTTGGTGAACACCTGCGCGAGCTGGCCGCGATCGATGCTGAACCGCCCCGTGTGCGCCCCGCGGGTCCGCGCGACGTGGAGGGCCTTGCTCTCGAGGCGGCCGCGCTGCTTTTCGAGCACCTCATCCCAGACCGCCTCGGGATCTCCTGGCTCGAGGCGCAGCGGCGAAGGGCGGCCATACTCGAGCAGCGCCGACACCATGGCGTTCAGCCGCTCGACCTCGCGGAGCACCCGTCCCACGTTCTTCTCGACGACCGGATCCTCGGTCACGCGGAAGCGAAGGAGCTGGGCGGCGCTGCTGATGCCGAACAACGGGTTGCGGAGCTCGTGCGCGATCCCGGTCGCGACCTCGCCGAGGGCGTCCAGGCGCTCGCGGTGTGCTGCCCGGCGCACGGCATCGGCGCGGGCGATCGCGGCCGCGGCGTGAGCCGCCGTGGTCGTGAGCGCGCGGTCCGCCGCCTCGGCCGCGGCTCCTCCGCCGTCGGTGAACACGGTGATCGCACCGAGCAGCGCAGGTCCGTGCATGACCGGGATGGTCACCTGCGTGCCCTCGTCGGTTTCGCTGCGGACCAGCCCCCGGGATTCGCGCAGGCTGGCCCAATGGCCTGCCAGGCGCTCGCGGGCCACGACGTCGTCATCGAACCCGATGTGTGCCGCGAGCGAGAGCGACTCCGGGTCGTCGCCTTCGGAGAGCGCGACCGCGACGGCATCGACTTCGAGGATCCGTCGCAGGAACTGCGCGGCCTCCTGCGCGGCACGGTCACGCGTGATCACGTCGCCAAATGCTTCCGCCGCGGCCACGGCCAGGGCGAGCGATTGAAGTTCCGACCCCGACGTGCTGGAGGCGCCGTTGGTGGACTGCTGCGTGGCAGAAGAAGCGCGGGGCGTCATGGCGGTCGGGGGCGGTGGTGGAAGCGAGAACGGCGGCGCGCACGCACGCCGGTACCCTCGATGCGGAGGGTAGCCAGCGCGCACACGCGCCGCCGTCATCCAATCACGGACTGAATCAGCGGCGGCCGCGCGAGCCGCCGGCACCTCGCCGGGCGCCGCCCTTCTTTGCCGCGGCCTTCTTCATCCCGCCCTTCTTCGCTGCGCCCTTCCTGGCGGGGGCCTTCTTCGCCGGCGCTTTCTTGGCCGGCGACTTCCTGGCCGGAGCCTTCTTTGCCGGAGCCTTCTTCACCGCGGCCTTCTTTGCCCCGCCCTTCCTGCCTGCGGCCTTCTTCGCGGGCGCCTTCTTCGCCGGGGCCTTCTTGGCCGCCGCCTTCTTCGCGGGACTCTTCTTCGCCGGGGCCTGCTTTGTCGGGGCCTTCTTTGCCGGCGCCTTCGTGGCACCCGCCTTCTTCGCGGGCGCCTTCGTCACACCCGCGCCGCCCTTGGCAGCCTTCGCCGCCGGCTCCGAACCGGCGCCCATGCCGCCCCTGCCGGCTGCTGCGCCGGGACCAGCGGCTGGTGCCGGTTCACGGGCAGGCGCAGGAGCGCCCGTCGGCGCCGGCGCTGCCGCCGTCGTAGCCGAAGGCGCAGCGGCACTCGAGCCGGCCCCGGTGCCCGGGCGGGCCGGCGCGGCCTTGGAAGCGGGCGGGCGTCCGCGCCGACGCGGCGCGCCGAAGATCTCCTCGTCCTCGTCCTCCTCGCCCGCCGAGATCTCCTCTTCCTCTACTTCCTCGGTGCTCTCTTCCTCGTCCTCGTCCTCGTCCTCGGTGCTGTCCCAGAGATCGTCGCTCTCGTCGCGATGAGTCGTCCAGCCGCCGTCCTCGTCGTCATCATCGTACGATGACCCGCCACCTCCGTATCCCAGATCGTCACCGTCGTCATCGCGATCCGAGAACCGCAGCTCCTCGTTCAACTCATCACCGCGCGGCATGCCTGCCTCCTGATATTGGGACGTGTGATCCGCTGGCCTCTGGTCTCGCCACCGCGATCCGCAATCGCTGCCGCCGTTTCCATGCGTCGCGATCAGCGGCGTTCGCGGGGGGCGCTGCACGTCGCGTGCCCCCTACGGGCATCGTGCGCCGTGCCAGCGATGCGCTTTCTATAGCCATGCGAGAGAAAGCGCAATGGCCGAGGAAGCATCAGCGGTTCGGCGTCGCCCCTCGAGCCCGAGCGACGCGTCAGTCTCCTGCCGGCGCGGGCGCGAGTCCGGGCGCCGTGTGACGCTGCGCACGACGATGACGGACCCACTTCGTCGCGTCATCGAGCAGCGTATAGACCACGGGCACGACGAAGAGCGTCAGCAGCGTCGAGGTGATCAGCCCGCCAATCACCGCACGCGCCATCGGTGCACGCTGCTCCGCCCCCTCGCCGAGCGCGAATGCCAGGGGCAGCATGCCGAAGATCATCGCCACCGTCGTCATGATGATCGGACGGAGCCGGATGCGCGCCGCCTCCAGGATCGCCCGCTGGCGCGGCACCCCTTCCCCGCGCCGATGGTTGGTGAAGTCCACGAGCAGGATGCCGTTCTTCACCACGAGCCCCATCAGCATGATGATCCCGATCATGGTCATCACGTTGAGGTTGCCGCGGGTCAGCAGCAGGGCGGCGGCCACGCCGATGAAGCTCAGCGGCAGCGCGAGCATGATGGCCAGCGGCTGCAGGAAGCTGCCGAAGAGCGAGGCGAGGATCAGGTAGATGAAGACGACGGCGAGGAGGATGGCCTCGAGCACGTAGCCCTTGGTTTCCTCGAGGTTCTGGACGTCGCCGGTGAACACCGCGCGGTAGCCGGTGGGCAGCCCAGCGGAATCGATGGCGGTCCGCACGGCGTTGGCCACGTCGCCCATCGCGAAGCCCGGTAGCACGCTCGCGCCGATGGAGACCTGCTGCTCCAGCGCACGCCGCTCGATCTGCTGGGGGCCGGTTCCCGGCACCACCTCGGCGACCTGCTGCAGCGGCACCATCGCGGGCTGGCCCGTCCGCGCATCCACGCTCTGGCTGGGCACGGGAATGTCCGCCACGTTGGTCGCGCTCGAGCGCATCGAGTCCGGGTAGACCACGACGACGTCGTGCGAGTAGCCCTGCGGGTCCTCCCACTGCGTCGCCCGCTGGCCGGCGAACAGCGGCTGCAGCGTCGACGCGATCGAGCCGATCCCCACCCCGGCCCGCCACGCCTCCTGCCGGTCGACGCGCACGTCGAGCTGCGGGATGTCCCCTTCCTGGCTGGAGTTCGGCTCGGCGACGCCCGGCACGCCCCGCACGGTCTCGAGCACGCCGGCGGCGGCGAGCTTCAGCCGCGACGCCTCGGGGCCCTGGACGTTGATGCGAATGGGCTGCCCGAAGCCGCCGAAGATGCTGCGCTGCCCCTGAATGGTCGGCACCACGCCCGGGATCTGACGGAGCCGCCCTCGGAGCTCGTCCTGGAGCACGAACAGGTCCTTCGCCCGCTTGTCCTTGGGCACGAGGCGGACGTAGATGCTGCCGGTGTTCGGCGTGCCGCGGAAGCCGCCCCCCACCGACATGTAGGTGAAGACGACCTCGGGCTGCCGGCGGAGAAACTCGGCGATCTCGCGCCCCTTCTCCGTGGTGTACTCGAGGCGCGAGCCGGGCGGCACGCGGAACGAGACGGTGAACTCGCTCGTGTCGGCCTCGGGCATCCACGTGAACCCGAGCTTCGGCACGAGGAGCAGGGCGACGACGATGAGGACCGTCGCACCGGCGAGCACGGCGCCACGCCGGTGCAGTGCCACTTCCAGCCAGTGCGGGTAGCGATCGGCGACGCGCTCGAACCACCCGTTGAAGGCGAATGCGACACGCCGGATGGGATTCCTCGTGGTATGCCGCTGCGACTCGCCGTGGCCGGCGACCTCCAGCTCGGGGTCGTGCCAGACGCTCGAGAGCATCGGGTCGAGCGTGAACGACACGAAGAGCGACACGAGCACCGCGAAGGCGACGGTGACGCCGAACTGGAAGAAGATCCGGCCGATCATGCCCCCCATGAACGCCACGGGGATGAACACCGCGACGACGGCGAGGGTCGTGGACAGGACCGCCAGCCCGATCTCGTCCGTCCCCTCCTTGGAGGCGAGGACGTGATCCTTCCCCATCTCCAAATGCCGGACGATGTTCTCGCGCACGACGATGGCATCGTCGATCAGGAGGCCGATCGCGAGCGACAGCGCGAGCAGCGTCATGGTGTTCACGGTGAAGCCGAACACCCACATGATGAAGAACGCGGAGATGATCGAGATCGGGAGCGTGAGCCCCGTGATCACCGTCGAGCGCCAGGAATTCAGGAACAGGTAGACGATGAGGATCGTGAGGATCGCGCCGAGGACGAGCTCGTGCTGCACCGAGGCGACGGCGGCGCGGATGCGCTCCGAGTCGTCCCGGATCACGGTGAGCTTCACGTCGCTCGGAAGCGAGCGCTCGAGGTCGAGCAGCGCGGCGCGCACCGAGTCGGCGACGGCGACGGTGTTGGACCCCGAGATCTTCTGGACCTCGAACGAGACGGCCGGAACGCCGTCCAGCTCCGCGGCGGTCCGACGTTCCGCGGCGCCATCCACGACGGTGCCGAGGTCGCGCAGGCGCACCGGCACGCCGTTGCGCACGGCGACGGCGAGGTCGCCGAAGCTCGCGGGATCGCCGACGCGCCCCGTGATGCGCACGAGCCGCTCCTGCACGCCCTGGCGCACGCGCCCCGCGGGGACTTCCTGGTTCTCGCGCTGCAGCGCGCCGATGACCAGCGGCGGGCTCACGCCGTAGGCACGGAGCGCATCGGGGTCGAGCTGGACGCGGATCTGCCGCGCGTTGCCCCCGACGATGTTCACGCCGCCCACGCCGGGAATCGCCTCGACGCGCGTGGCGATCACCTCGTCGGCGAGGCTCGTCAGCTCCCGGATGGGCCGCTCGCCGCTCTGCACGGCGATGGACATGATCGGCCGCTCGTTGGGGTCGAACGTCTGGATGATGGGATCCTCGACGTTGTCCGGGAGCTGCCGGCGGATGCGCGCCACCTTGCCCTGGATGTCCGATCGCGCCTCGGCGACGTCCACGCCGAGGTTGAACTGCACGCGCACGATGGACGTGCCCTCGAGCGACGTCGACGTGACCTCCTTGATGCCCTGCGTCGTGTTGACCGCTTCCTCGATGGGCTTGGAGATCTCGCGCATCATCACTTCGGGCGACGCGCCGGGGAACGTCGTGTTGACGATGACGACCGGATACGTGACGTCCGGGTATTCATCGATCGCCAGCCGCTGATAGCTGATGATGCCGAGGACCACGAGCGCCACCATGAGCATGGTGGCGAAGACGGGCCGCCTGATACTGACGTCAGAGAGGAACATCAGCGCTCTCCCGTGCGCTCGCCCGCGATCGTCACCTTCATGCCGATGCCGAGCGTTCCCACGTTGCCGACCACGACCTGGTCCCCGGCCTGGAGACCCTGCTGCACCTGGACGACGCCGCGGGCCTCGTCGGTGACGCCGAGCGCCACGTCGGCGCGCTCGAGCTGGCTGTTGGCGATCCGATAGACGAACGACTGGGTGCCGTCGGGCGACTGCCGCACCGCCTGCAGGGGCACGACGAGCGCTTCGGCGACCGTGCGGGTGACGACCTGCCCCGTTGCGAAGGTCCCGCCCCGGAGCGCGCTCGCCGAGTTGGGCACCTGGATGTAAACCGTCGCCGAGCGGGTCGCGGGATCGATCGTCGGGCTCACTCGCGCGACCCGCCCGTCGAAGCGCCGACCATCGGCGACGAAGTGCACGACCTGGCCCGCTCGCACCAGGTTCGCCTGACGCGCGGGCACCGCCGCGGTAAGCTCGAGCACATCCGCGCGAACCAGGGAGAAGAGCTGCGCGCCCCGCGCGACGTGCTCGCCGGGCTGCACGAGGCGCCGCTCGATCACCCCGCCCGTCGGCGCGAGCACGCGCGTGTCGCGGAGGGCGTTGGCGCTCATGCGCATCCGTGACTCGGCAGCGGCCAGGCGCGCCCGCGCCGTCGCCACCGCCTGCTGCGCGGCGCGATGATCCCGTTCGGCGATGGCACCCGCCCGGAGGAGGTCGGCGCTCTGCTCGAGATTCCACTGTGCGGTCGCCAGCTCCGTCCGGGCAGCCGCGCGGTCCGCCTCCGCGCTGGCGCGCGCGCTCTCCTGCTCCGCGGCGTCGAACGACGCAAGCGTCTGCCCGGCGGCGACGGTCTGCCCGTCGCGAACATGCACGGCATCGAGGTCACCCTCGATCCGGGCGCGCACGGCGACGGTCTCGATGGGGCGGAGGTCGCCGTTGATGCGCACGGCTTCCTCGATCGCCTCGCGCTTCACGACGCCGACATCCGACGCGGCAAGGTTGATCGCGCCGGCCCGCCGCGCGCCCGCCGGCTGCCCGGTCGCGGCGGCACCCCGCGCTGCCCCCGCGGCACCCGGCCCCGGTGTCGCGCCCCGCGCAGCGTCGGGCGTGTCGTCGCCGCACGCGGAGGCGAGGGCGAGAAGGGATAGCGCTACCTGCGTGATCGAGCGAAAGGACATCACGTGCACCAGTCTCGAGAGGAAGCCGGCGGGCCGGCTCTTATGGAAGCGGAAGTGGACGGCCAAGCGCGCGGGCCAGCTCGGCGGCTGCCAGGTAGAGATCGACGGTCGCGCGGGCTTCACCGGTCTGGGCGGTCAACAGCGCGAGCTGCGCATCGGACACCTCCAGCTGCGTGCTCAGGCCGCGCGAGAATCGCAATGTCGCCAGCTCGAAGGCCTCGCGCGCCTCGGCGGTCGTCTGCCCGCGCGCCGCGAAGTCGCTGCGCGCGCGTTCCAGCTCGGCGCGGGCGCTCGCGACTTCGACGGTGACCCGCTCTCGTGTCTGACGCAGCTGCACCTCCGCGAGCTGCTGCTGTGCCTGCGCGAGGTCGATGTTTCCCTTGGCCCGCAGCCCGTCGAACACCGGAATGCTGATCGTCAGGCCGGCGGAACGATCCTCGAACCAGCCGCCGTTCTGACACACCTGCGTCCCGGTCGGGTTGGCGCAGAACGACGAGCTGGTGAAGCCGCGGGTCGTCGGGAAGCCCGACCCGCGCGGGGGAAAGGCCTGGAAGCCGCTCTGGAAGCTCAGCCCCACCGTCGGCAGCAGGTCTGCGCGCGCGACGCGAACGCCCTCACGGCGAGCGCGGACATCCTCCTCCGCCGCGCGCACCGCGGGCCGGTCGGCGGCACCGGAAGCGCCGCTCAGGGCATCGGCGAGGCGCACCGCCGTCGCGGAATCGATCGTCGTCGTGAGCGTGAGCGGACGCTCCACGGGCAGGTTCAACAGTCGCTTCAGGTCGAGCAGCGCGAGCTCGCGGGCGTTGCGGGCGTCGATGAGCAGCGGCTCGAGGTTCGCCCGTTCCACGCGAGCGCGGAGCAGGTCGTATCGCGCGGCGCGCCCGGCGCGTTGCAGCTGCTCGACCTGCTCCACTCGCGCGGCCGCCAGCGCGACGTTGCCGGCCTGGATCGCCACGACTCGCTCCGCGAGCAGCGCGCCGAGATACGCGCGCTGGACCTGCATCCCGACGACGGCGCGCGTCTCCTCGGCCTCCAGGCGGCTGGCCGAGCGCGCGCTCGTCGCGGCGCGATTGGCGGCGCGCAGGCGGCCGCCCTGGAAGAGCGACTGGCTGACGTTGAGCGTCGCCGTGTACGTCTCCGGCTGGTTGAAGAGCTGCCCGACCGCGTTGGCTCGGGCGCTCTCGAAGGCGCGGTTGTACGTGCTGTTGATCCGAAGCTGCGGCAGTGCGCTCGCGCGCGCGACGGTGACCTGCGCATCGGCGACTTCGGTCTGCGCGGACGCGAGCATCACCTCGTCCGAGGTCCGCAGCGCCGTCTCGACCGCATCGCCAAGCGACAGGCGGACGGTGTCGGCCGGCGGAGGCGCGGGGCGCGTTTGCGCCACGAGCGGCGACACGTCGAAGGCAGTCGCCGCCAGGAGCAGCAGGGCGGCAGCGACACGGAATGCGGGCGCTGGCACGAGGCGGCCGCGTCCGGCGAGAGGGGACGTCGTGATCATCGGCTGGGATACGGCGGACCCCGGCGATTCGTTGCCGTGCGGCGGGAAAACGACGCCGGCGGCGAGGGGTTCAGAACGATAATCCCGCGCTCTACCTTCCGCGCTCCACCAGGGGGAGAGCATGGCGAAGCTGCTGGTCCTGTTCGATGGCGCCGATGAGAAGACCGCGAAGGTCGCGGAATGGATCGTCGAGGGGGCGCGAAGCGTCCGTTTCGGGGAAGCCGACCTGCGGCGGCTGCCGGGCGAGAGCGGCCCGTCCGCCGTTGCCCGCATCCGTCCGCTCGGCGGGATCGACGACCTGGCAGGGTACGACGCCATCGCCCTCGGCGCGTCGGACGAGGGATTCGACCGGATCTCGGCAGTGCTGCACGACGCCGAGGGACTGGGCATGCGCGGCGCGCTGGCCAACAAGCTGGGCGCGGTGTTTCCCGCGAGCGACCCGGCAACCGTGGGCAACCGGCACCCGCTCTGGCCCCTGCTGGCGCCCATGGCGCGGTACGGGATGATCCTGGTGCCCCCGGGCTACGCCGGGCCGGCGGGTGAGCCCGAGGATCTGGAAGCCGCCTCGAAGCGGATGGGCAAGCGCCTGATCGACATCGCGGGGTGGATCACCCATGCGCGATCGCACCATCATCACTGAGGTGGCGCAGGCGGCCTGGTGACGCCGGATCGTCCGATCCCGGGGGAAGACCGAAAGAGCCGGCAGCGACGCTGCCGGCTCTTCTCACACCGTGGCGGCGGCGGGCGTGCGGCCCGCGTCCGCCCTGCCCCCGACGCTACCGGTTGTGCTTTCCGCCCGGCGTCGAGATCTCCTCGACCGTCTGCTCCGCCTTGTGCTCGTCGCGAGCCTTCAGGACGATGTCGGCCTGGGAGACGATGCCGACCAGCGCGCCGCGCTCGTCGACGATCGGGATCCGCCGGACCTGCTCCTCGCCCATCGCTTCCATGACGCGGTCCACCGAGTCTTCGGGACGGGCGGTCGCGAGGCGGTCGGCGCTCATGATGTCGCTGACGCGCGTCTCGGCGCCCCGCCCTTCCGCGACCACCCGGATGGCGAGGTCGCGATCCGTGAGGACGCCGAGGAGCTTGCGGGACTCCTCGCTCTCGACGACCGGCAGGACGCCGGTGTCCTCGCGCTGCATGAGCCTGGCGGCGTCGCGGGCGGTCATCCCCGGCGTCGCGCAGGCCGGGTCGCGGGTCATGATTTCCTGAACGTTCATCGCTGAATCCCCTTGGTTGCGAGTGTCGTGCGCCGGCACAGGTGCAAAGGGGGTGCCCCTGATGGCCGTGACTGCCCGGAAGGACGTTTCGCCCTGGTGGGCGCGCGGGCGACCACTGCCGGGAAGCAATAGATTCCCCGCCATGGCCCCTCCCCGACCCCTCGTCCCCAACCTGCGCGGCGCCTCGCGCAAGGACATCCTCGAGCTGGCGGAGAAGCTGAACGTCCGCTCGATGCGCCTGCAGTTCACCGACATCCTCGGTGTCAACAAGAACGTCGAGATCCCGCGCTCGCAGTTCGAGAAGGCGCTCGCGGGCGACATCATGTTCGACGGGTCCTCGATCGAGGGGTTCGTGCGGGTCGAGGAGTCGGACATGCTGCTCAATCCCGACCTCGCGACGTTCCAGGTCTTCCCGTGGGGCCCGTCCGAGAGCCGGATCGCGCGGGTGATCTGCGACATCAACCTTCCGGACGGATCTCCCTTCCCCGGGGATCCTCGCGGCGTGCTCAAGCGCCAGATCGAGCGGGCGGCGGCGCACGGGTACTCGATGAACGCCGGCATGGAAGCGGAGTTCTTCCTGTTCAAGCCGGGGTCGGACGGCGCACCGACCACCGTGACGCACGATGTCGGCAGCTACTTCGACCTCGCGCCGGCCGACCTCGGGGAGGACGCACGGCGCGCGATGGTGGACGTGCTCGAGCAGATGGGCTTCGAGGTGGAGGCCTCGCATCATGAGGTGGCGCACGGGCAGCACGAGATCGACTTCCGCTACGCGGATGCGCTCACGACCGCCGATCACCTCGCGACGTTCCGCTTCGTCGTGAAGCACGTCGCGCAGCAGTTCGGGCTGGTCGCGTCGTTCATGCCGAAGCCGATCTACGGCCAGGCCGGCAGCGGCATGCACACGCACCAGTCGCTGTTCGCGGACGGGAAGAACGCCTTCCACGATCCCGCCGCGCAGTGGGAGCTGTCGCGCGTCGCGCTGCACTACATCGGCGGCCTGCTGCGGCACGCCCGGGGAATGTGCGCCATCACGAATCCGCTCGTGAACTCGTACAAGCGGCTCGTGCCGGGCTACGAGGCGCCGGTCAACGTCGCGTGGTCCATGCGCAACCGCTCGCCGCTGGTGCGCGTCCCCGAGCGCCGCGGGCCCGGGACGCGCGTGGAGCTCCGCTCACCCGACCCCGCGGCCAATCCCTATCTCGCGCTGGCGGTGATGCTCGCGGCGGGATTGAGCGGCATCGAGACCGGCGCCGACTGGCGCGAGCCGGTGAACGAGAACATCTGGGAGATGAGCTTCCGCGAGCGGCGCCGGCTCCGCATCGACGACCTGCCGCATGACCTCAACGAGGCGCTCGACGAGCTCGAGAAGGACGCCGTCATGACCGAGGCCCTCGGTGAGCACATCACGAAGCACTACATCGCGGCGAAGCGGCAGGAATGGCGCGAGTACATCACGCAGGTGTCGCAGTGGGAGCTGGACAACTACCTCATGAAGTACTGACGACTGCCGGCCGCGTCAGCGCGGCCGCGCGACCAGGGCGAGCGGCACGCGGCGCACGCCCTCCCACTGCTGGAGCTTCCCCGCGGAGTCGCGCACGGCCATCTGCGCGCTGATGCCGCCGTCGAGAAACACCGCCCGTTGAGCGCCGAGCGCGCCGAGGACGGCGGTCATCTCGGGGAGCGTGGGCCCGAAGGGCACCACGTCCAGCGCGCCACCGAGTCCATCGAATCGCGTGAGCGCCACGAGCAGGCGGCCGTCGCGCAGCGTGGCGACAGCGAGGCGCGCATCGCGATGGGTGAGGTTCACGCCACGTCTCCGCAGTTGCAGCGCCGGTGGGACGGCGCCATCTCCGTCGAGGGCGGTGGGATAGGACTGCACGGCCCAGCGAACGCCGCCGGATGTGCGAACCGCCGCGATCGAATCGGCGCCGACGATGCGCGGCCGACCGGCGGAGTCGATCACGAGCGCCGAGGAGAGCGGCCCGAATCCCGGGGGCTGACGCTCGTCGCCGTCGAGCACGATCCACCCCCACGGGCCCACGACGTCGAACATCCCGGCATTGAGCCCGAGTACGGCATCCTGGGGCAGCTCCGCGACCGACCAGGGCATCGCCCGTCCGTCTGCACGTCGCTTCACGTGCAGGGAAAGCTTCAGGCGGGCCGGGTCCGCCCGCACCAGCACGACGTTGAAGCGCCATGCTTCGCCGTTGCCGGAGAGCCGGAGCAGGCCGGTCTCGAGCCCGGGGCCCACCTGTCGCCACTGCACGGCCGCTGAGACGACCGGATGTGCCGCCCCCCACTGCACCGGGGCGGCATCGGCGTCCCACCAAGTGACCCAGCGGCTTCCATCCCACACCGCGAGCCGCTGCGCGCGCGCGGGCGCCACCGTTGATGGCATCTCCGCCGGCCGCACCTCGTCTCCACGGCCACCGATCAGCGGCAGAGCAAGCGCGGCAGCCACGAGGGCTGCCGCGCGAGAGAAGCTCGTCCCGATCAGAACGACCAGCCCTTCTCCGGGTCGTTGACCAGCAGCGCTTCCCGCTCCGCCTTGAGAGCCTCGTGACGCTTCGCGAGCGCCGCGAGCTCATCGTCGGTGAAGCCGTACGCCCCGAGCGACTGCTTCTCCTCCTTGTGGCGCAGCCACGCGGCGACGCGCTCGCGCATCATGGAATACTGCATGTCGGTCAGGCCGCTGGCCGCGAATGCCGCCGCCTGCACGCTGTCACGGACGCTGATCTCGATCTGGCTGGAATCCACCGGTTCCTGCGGCGGCGGGGGTAGCTCGCCGCACTTCTTGTGGTCATCGAGCATCTGCTGGGTGCCCTGCCCGCTCTGGACGCTCCCTGCCTGCATCGCGGACATGGAGACTCCCGTCGTCTTCGTCATGTCGGCGTCCATCTCCGCGGCGAGCCGTGTCGCCGCGGCCTTGTCCCCCCGGGCCTCGGCCTAGGTCATCTTCTCCTGACGTGCCTCGATGCGGGCCTGGAACGCCTCGCGCTCCGCCTCGGGGAGCTTCATCATGGCCTCCATCATCTGCCGCGCGGCGGGGTTTGCCATCGCCGTATTGACGCTCCTGCCGACGACCTCCATCTGACAACTGCCCTGCGCCCGCGCCGCCTTCTCGTAGGCGTCCGCGTCGGCGTCATACTTCTTCTTCGCGGCCACATAGGCGGCCCGCCGGGCCGGGGCCGTCTGCTTCGCCTGGGCCTGAGCACGCATGGCCGCCGCGCCGGCCGCCGCCTCGGCCTTCAGGCCCCGGAGGAGCTGGTCGATCCGGGCGTCGGTGATCTCGAGCAGGTCCTCGTCGAACGTGGGGTCTGCCCCCCGACTGTCGGACGACGACTGATCCTGGCCAAGCACCTTGTCGGCGACCCGTTCGCCGATCTTCTTTTTCAGGAACCCGCCCAGCTGGGCGTGGGCGGCCGCGGGGGTCGCGGCAAGGAGTCCGACCAGCAATGCCAGCAGGATGTGACGGCGGGAAGTGTGCATGAGCGATGAGTCCGGAATCGGGAGCCACCATGCTGCAACCAGGCGGCAGGGGGCGCAAGACTGGCGACCTCGTCCCTGAAGCGGGACGGGAGTTGCACGACCGAACCCCCGAACCACCCCATCCGTCATTTCCGCCGCGCGCGGATCCAACACCATCCGATCAACATGACCGACGACAATGGCCTCGTCCTGACAGACATCGAACCGGGGAGCATCCGCCGGGTGCACCTCGTCGGCGTCGGCGGGACGGGGATGG
>DASTYL010000115.1:0-8317 GCA_035764975.1 Gemmatimonadaceae bacterium
GCGAGCGCCATGAGGATCTCGTCGAGCGCATCCGCCTGCCCGATGACGCGCCGCTGCACCTGGCTGCGCAGCTGCGCGACCTTGTCGAGCAGCGCATCCGGGGCGGGGGCGGGGGCGGTGAGGGTCGGTGGGGGGGTCATCTCTCGGGTTACGACAACTGAAGTACCGGGTACGCAGTACGCGGTACGCGGACCGACATCCGGCCCACTACAAGGCCTGGCTGGCCACGCGCGGGGGATGGTTTCTCAACTTCAGGGCGGAGGTACGCGGTACTGAGTACTCAGTACTGGGTACTCAGTACTGTCCCTCCCCGTCCCCGGGCCCGATCTCCCCAGGCCTTGTAGAGGGTAGCTCGTCGGTCCCCGTACCCGGTACCCCGTACCAGGTACTGAAGTTGTATTGTCTGGGTCTACCGGACCGGCCGCTTTCTCCGGCTGTGCACGAGCAGCGTCGCGCCATCCACGACGCCGGCCTGGCCGAGCGACTGCTGCTCGTCGAGGATCTCCCACCCGCGGAGCTTCACGACGTAGTCCGCGAGGTGCTCGGTCCCGGAGTGCAGGGTGCGCATCGCGGCTTCCTTCACGGCCATCACCGACGTGTTGGCCGTGGCGTCCACGCGCACCGTGTTCCAGGAATCGGCCGATTCCACCCGGACGCGCAGCGCCGGCGCACCCTCGGGCGCGAGCCGGACGATCTCCGAATTCCGGACGCGCAGCTGGCTGGCGAAGGAGGCGCTCATGCCGTCACCTCCGGCACCGGCGCCAGGTCCACCTCGACCGGCGAGCCCAGGGCAGCCGGGAGCGTCGTGAAGAAGCGCGACAGCTGCATCTCGAACATGTAGGTGGAGCCGGTCACCAGGGTCGCGCCGTCCTTCGCGACGGCGGCGAGGGCGATCTCCTCGCCTCCCTGGCCGCGGAACGTGACGTGGGTCGGCCCTTCCTGCTCCACGAACGCGGAGTAGATGCCGTTGCGCTTCGCGAAGAACTGCTTGGCGCGCTCGAGCACCTCCGCCGGAGGCAGCGGGGTGCGGAATTCCTGAAGCGTACGCTGAGAACGGGACATGGCTGGATTGGCGTCAGTCAACCTTCACGATACTGCAACGGCAATTCGACCCGGAACGTCGACCCCGTGCCCGGGAACGCCTCGAGTGTGACGTCGCCGCCCATGAGGCGGGCGAGACGACGCGCAAGCGCCAGGCCGAGCCCCGAGCCGCCGAACACGCGGGTCGTGGAGCCGTCCACCTGGCGGAATTCGTCGAACACGTACTCCTGGGCGTCCGGCGCGATGCCGATGCCCGTGTCGCGCACCTCGTACCGCACGCGTCCGGCCGTGCCGTCCACGTCGAGCCGGACGGACACTTCCCCCGCGCGCGTGAACTTGAAGGCGTTGCCGACGAGGCTGCCCAGGAGCTTCTCGATCTTGCGGGCATCGCTCCGCATCATCGGCACGATGTCCGGCTCCGTGACCTTCAACGACACGCCGGCGGGGGGCGCCCCCGCCTTCGCGAGCGCGGCGCGCATCGGCTCGCGCGGATCGAACTCGGTCACCCGCACGTCGAGCGCGCCGCGGCGCAGCGTCGTGAGCTCGAGCAGGTCGTCGATCAGCGTGAGCAGCTTCTCGCTCGCCTGCTTCACCTGCGCCAGCGTGCGCTCCTGCTCCTCCGACACCGGCCCGCCGACGAGCCCCTCGTGCATCAGCTCCGTGTAGCCGATCACGGCGGTCAGCGGCGTGCGCAGCTCGTGCGAGATGTTCGCGAGGAACTCGTCCTTCACCCGCTTCGCATCCAGCAGCGCCGTGTACTGGCGCTCGAGCGCCGCGTTCGATTCCGCGAGGTGCGCGTTGGCCTGCTGGAGATCGTCGATCAGGCGCGCCTTCTCGGCCGTCGCCGCCATCTGGTCCGCCACGGTGCGGAGCAGGTGGCGCGACTCGGCCGTGTACGGCTGGCTGGACGTGAAGTAGAACGTCACCGCGCCGGTGACTCCGGCGGCCGTCTCGAGCGGAAGCGCCACGAGGCCGCGGAAGCCAAGCTCGGTCGCCACCTCCTGCCAGTCCGCCAGCGTCGGATCCGCGAACACGTCCGGCAGCTCGATGACACGCCGCTCGCTCGCCGCGGAGCCGCTCGGGCCGGAGCCGAGGCGCACCCGCATCTCGCCGAGGAAGGGGGCGTACTTCTCGGGCCAGTTGTGGACCGCCGCGAGCCGCATGAGCTCCGAGCCCGGCTCCACGAGATACACGCAGGCGAAGGCCGCACCGACGAGGGGGCTGACCTTGTCCAGCGCGAACTGGAAGACGTCCTTCGCGTGCGGTGCGGTGAGGAACGCGTGCACGATCTCGCGCACGGCCATGAGCTCTCGCAGCCCGACGTCCGCCGTACCCGGCGACGCCGGCGACGGCGTGCTCTCATTCGCGGAGGTCACGAGGGGGTTCACGGTCCCGGGAATCTAGGCGCTCCGGGGTGGAGGCGCTACGCGCGGTGGGACCTGCCGGATGGGCGCGGCCGCCGGGCGCGGCACCCTCATTTCCTCGGGTGGCTGGCTCGAACCTCCAACCGGTGCACCAGCACGTTCGGCGGGGTCGCCACCACGTAGGCCACGGCGTCCGCCACGTCCTCCGCCGAGAGCGCCCAGTCCTTCCCCGAGAGCTCCCCCCGGCCGAAGGAGGTCCGCACCGAGCCGGGATTCACGACGCTCACCTTCACGTCGCGCTCGCGGGCCTCGAGCATCAGCGATTCCGCGAACCCCATCACCGCGTGCTTCGTCGCGCCGTAGGCCGTTCCGCCTACGAAGGCGCTGCGCCCGGCGATCGAGCCGATGATCACGACGTGGCCGCGGCCCCGCGCCATCATCCCCGGCAGGAGCGCACGGGTGACGTGGTAGAGCGCCGAGAGGTTCACGTCGATCATCTGCTGCCATTCCTCCGGCGTGATCTCGAGGAAGGGCTTCAGCGCCCCGACGCCCGCGTTGTTGACCACGACCTCGGCCTCGATCCCGTCGAGCGCCCGCGCCACGGCTGCCGCGTCGGTGAGGTCCGCCGGCAGCGGCGTGCATGCGCCACCCGCCGCGCGAATCTCGCCGGCCAGGTCCTCGAGCTGCGATTGCGAGCGGGCGAGCGCGTGCACGTGGTACGCGCCGGCCAGCCGCAGCGCGATCGCGCGGCCGATGCCGCGCGACGCGCCGGTGACGACCGCGATCGGCCGGTCGCCGGCGGCGGTCACGCGAGTGCCCGTTCGATCGCGCGCACGAGCGGCGCGAACGTCAGTGGCTTGCCGGCGACGCGCTGCGCCTGCTCGTCGGCGAGCTCCCGCTGGCCCTGCGCGAACAGCTGCTGCACGATCCACGGCCCCGCCGCCGGGTTGCGCCACCAGTCCTCGTCGAACCGCTCCACGAGCGTCTCGGTGATGAGCGCCTGCAGCTGCCACGCCCGGAGGTAGCGCGCCGAGTAGTAGCGCGGATCGACGTCCACGAACGCGTCCGATGCATCGTACCGGAACGACGTCGCCGACGAAAGCCGGCCGACGTAGAGATCCGGCAGCGCGTCCCACGGGACGTCGCCGCCGTAGAGCGACGTCTCGTAGATGAGCTTCGCGCAGTAGCGGCGGAGGAAGTGCAGCTCCTCGAGCGCCCCGCTCCGCAGGAACGCCGGCACGCGAGTCGCGCCGAGCTCCGTGTAGCGCTTGAGCCAGCCCGCGTCGCCCATGAGGTGGTCGAAGAGCATCGCATAGCCTTCGGTGATCGAGTTGTCACCGAGCCAGCGGTGCTCCATGGGCAGCGCCGCGTCCATGTGCGCGAAGTGCAGCGCGTGCCCGAGCTCATGCAGGAACGTCGTCCAGTCGGACTGGCCGCCATGCGGCCGCAGCACGAGGTACACCTCGTCGGGCACGCGCACCGGCGCGCAGAACGCGCGGGAGCGCTTCCCTTCCCGCTCCCCCGTGTCCAGACGCACACGTCCCGAGGCGAGCGGATCGATGCCCATCTCCCGCACCTGGCGCGTGATCGACGCCTCCATCGCGCGCCCCGGGAAGTACGCGTCCCACTCCCGGGCGCGGAACAGCGCGAGGGCGTCGCCGCGCGTGGCTTCCGCGGGCTCGACGCCGAGCCGGCGCCGCAGCTCGCCCGGGAGCACGTCGTCCCACATCCCCTGCGTGTCGCGCAGGAACTGCTCGCATTCGGCACGCAGGCCGCCGAGCGAGACCCCGCTCAGCAGCTCCCAGCTCGCGTTGTAGCTCTCCGCCAGGCCGAGCGACTCGGTGATGTCACGCTCGCGCTGGAACCGCTCCCGCTTCAGCGGCGCGAGCTCCGCCGCCACGAGGCGCGCCCGTGCCCGTTCGATCGCATGCCGGTCCCGGGCATCCGCCGCATTCGCAAGTTCGATCGCCGTGCGCTGGAACGGGATCTCGCGCCCATCCTCGAGCCGGACGACGGCCGTGCCGTCCCACGCGATCTCCCGCTCGTCCAGCGGCGCCAGCTCGCGCGCGCTCTGTGCCTCGGCCAGCCAGTCCACGAGATGTCGCGCCGAGCGGTGCTCCTCGCTCCCCGCGGGCGCCGCGCGCAGCGACTCGACCGCGAGGGCCAGCGCATCGGCTCCGAGCACCGCGCGGTGCCGCTGATAGATCGGCTGCAGCTCCGCCACCGGCTTGAGGCCGGCATGCGCCGCGTAGTATTCCCGCGAGATCTCCTGCATGAACCGCTCGCCGTCGGCACGCAGACGGTCGAGCGACGCCGGAGCCGCGGCGGAGGTCATACGCGCACGCGCTCCGCGATGAGCGCCCGCACCTGATCCGCGGCGACGCGTTCCTGCTTCAGCGTGTCGCGGTCGCGGATGGTGACGGTGCTGTCCTCCATCGTCTGCCCGTCCACCGTGATGCAGAAGGGCGTGCCCACCTCGTCCTGCCGGCGGTAGCGACGGCCGATCGCCCCCGACTCGTCGTAGAAGACGGGGAACTGGACGCGCAGCTCCTTCGCGAGCCGCTCCGCGAACTCCGGCATCCCGTCCTTCTTCACGAGCGGGAAGACGCCGGCCTTGATCGGCGCGATCGACGGATGCAGCCCGAGCACCGTCCGCCCCTCGGCCTCGCCCTCCACCGCTTCCTCGCGATAGCCGTTCACGAGCACCGCCAGCGTCGCCCGGTCGGCGCCCACCGACGTCTCGACCACGAACGGCACGTAACGGCGGTTGTTCGGCTGGTCGAAGTATTCGAGCTTCTTCCCCGAGAACTCCTGATGGCGGCCGAGGTCGAAGTCGCCGCGATGGTGCACGCCCTCGACCTCCTGGAAGCCGAGCGTGCCGCCGAAGTCGAACTGGATGTCGAACGCGGCGCGTGCATAGTGCGCGAGCTCCTCTGGCGAGTGCTGATGGAAGTGCAGGCGCCCCTCATCGAGGCCGAGCGCGCGGTGCCACTCCATGCGCTGCGCCTTCCAGTACTCGAACCACTGCATGTGATCCCCTTCGGGATCCACGAAGAACTGCATCTCCATCTGCTCGAACTCACGCGTGCGGAAGATGAAGTTCCCGGGCGTGATCTCGTTGCGGAATGCCTTGCCGATCTGCGCGATGCCGAACGGCACCTTCTGCCGCGTGGACTGCTGCACGTTCAGGAAGTTCACGAAGATGCCCTGCGCGGTCTCGGGGCGCAGGTACACCACCGCCGCCGAGTCCTCGACGGGGCCCATGAACGTCTTGAACATGAGATTGAACAGCCGCGGGGCGGTCAGCGTCCCCTTCATCCCGCAGACGGGGCACTGCGCGTCCGGCGTGCCGGGCGTGCCCTTGATCTTCGTGTCGTCCGCCCGGAACCGCTTCTTGCAGTTCGTGCAGTCCACGAGCGGATCGGTGAAGCCGGCGACGTGGCCGCTCGCCTCCCACACGCGCGGGTGCATCAGGATCGCCGCATCGAGCCCCTCGATGTCGTCGCGCACGCGCACCATCGCGTGCCACCAGCGGTCCTTGATGTTCTTCTTCAGCTCGACCCCGAGCGGGCCGTAGTCCCAGACCGACCCGGTGCCCCCGTAGATCTCGGAGGACTGGAAGATGTAACCGCGCCGCTTGCAGAGCGACACGAGCTTTTCCATGACGTCGGGATGCGAGCTGGTTGGCATGTCTGATGTTGGTGTTCGTGATTCGTCATGCGGCATCCGTGACGGCGTCCGTGGCACACGGATCACGCCTCACGCATCGCGCATCACGGCGATCGGATCGTGCGGGCCAGCGCCCGTGCGATCAGGTCGCCGTGTCCCCGCCCGTTCTCGATGAACGTCTTGTTGGCATCGTTGCCGGAAGCGAGGACGCCGGCGATGAAGACACCCGGGACCTGCGTCTCCATCGTCGCGGGATCGTGCGTCGGAATCCCGGTCGCGGGGTCGATCGGCACCCCGAGCTGCTCGAGCAGCATCGTCTCCGGCATGTAGCCGACCATAAGATACACGTGCAGGGCCCGGATCCGCTGCTCGCCCGCGGGCGTCGTCACCACGACCGCGTCCGGCTCGATGCGGCTGACGCGCGCATTCCAGCGGCCGTGAATCGCATCCTCCGCGATCCGTGCCTCGATCTCCGGGAGCACCCAGGGCTTGATGTTCCGGTCGAACGTCGGCCCGAAGTGCACCAGCGTCGTGTCCGCCCCCGCCCGGTGAAGATCGAGTGCCGCCGCGACGGCCGAGTTCCCGCCCCCGACGACGACTGCCGGGCGCCCGAACGCCTCGTGCCCCTCCGCGAACCGATGGGTCACGTGCGGGAGCTCCTCGCCCGGGACACCGAGGCGGTTCGGCTTCCCGAAGTACCCGGTGGCGATCACGACCGCGTGCGCCGTGATGCGGCGGCTCCCGCCTTCCCGCGGCGCCGTGTGGACGACGAATCCGCCGCGCTCCCGCTCGATCCGCGCGACCGGCTCGTACTGCCGGACCTGCAGCCCGAAGTGCGTGACGAGCGCCCGGTAGTACGCCAGCGCATCGCGGCGCGACGGCTTCTCCGTCGGCACCACGAAGGGCACCCCGCCGATCGAGAGCCGGTCGGCGGTGGAGAAGAAGGTCATGTACGTCGGATATCCCGCGATGCCGCTGACCACGCAGGATCGGTCGAACACGACCGCCTGCAGCCCGGCCTTCGTGCATGCGATCGCGGCCGCGAGGCCGCAGGGCCCTGCGCCTACGATGACGACGTCGGTGTCCATGACGGGATTATAGCGTCGACGCCCTCGCGGTACCTGCTGGCCGGCGCGGCGACACCGCCCGGCCGCACGGCCGTTCCCGACGCCCCTACAGCCCGATGATCTGATCCCGCCGGGTGCCGACCGAGACGTAGGTGATCCGCGTCTCGCAGAGTTCCTCGATCCGGTCGAGGTAGCGCCGCGCCTGGGACGGGAGATCCGTCAGCGCGCGTGCCGACGCCGTCGAGCGGCCCCATCCCTCGAACCACTCGTACCGCGGCGTCAGGCGCTCCAGGTCGGCCAGGTCGCCCGGGAACTCCGTCAGCACCTCGCCCCCGGCGATCTCGTAGCCCGTGCAGATCGCGATGCGCTCGTAGCTGTCGAGGACGTCGAGCTTCGTCACGGCCAGGTCGGTGAGGCCGTTCACCCGCGCGGCGTAGCGCACCACGACGCCGTCGAACCAGCCGCAGCGCCGCGCCCGGCCGGTGGTCGCACCGTACTCGTTGCCGAGCCGGCGCATCTCCTCCTGCGCCCGCTCGTCCGTGAGCTCGGTGGGGAGCGGGCCGTTGCCCACGCGCGTCGTGTAGGCCTTCACCACGCCGATCACCGCATCGAGCGCGGTGGGTGCGATCCCCACCCCGACGGCCGCGCCCCCCGACGTCGTGTTGCTCGACGTGACGAAGGGATAGGTGCCGTGATCGATGTCGAGGAGCGAGCCCTGCGCCCCTTCGAGCAGGACGCCCGCGCCCGACTTCATGGCGCGGTGGATCATGAGCCCGACGTCCTCGGCCAGCGGAAGCAGGCGATCGGCGAGCGAGCCCAGGCGGGCGAGGACCTCATCGACGTTGACGCGCGTGGCGCTGCCGAACGCGGCGAGCTGTGCGTTTGCCCGCTCGGCGCCCGACTCGACCAGCTGGCGCAGCCGCTCGGGATGCCGAAGGTCCAGCACCCGCACCCCGCGGCGTGCGATCTTGTCCTCGTAGGCCGGGCCGATCCCCCGGCCTGTGGTGCCGATCGCCTTGCTCGCGCTGCTCGCGGAATCCACGAGCTTGTGATACGGCAGCACCAGATGCGCCCGGTCGCTGACGTACAGCCGCCCCTCGACGTCGATCCCGTCCCGAACGAGCTCGTCGACCTCGTCGAACAGCGTGTCGGGGTCGAGCACCACGCCATTGCCGA